>JABZYU010000193.1:0-2074 GCA_015264985.1 Streptococcus sanguinis
TAATAAACATGGTTAGCATACACAAGAGGGTCCAAACAAATGCGGAAAGAAGTTTAGACAGAAGAATCTGATGCGGCGTAACCGGCAAGGTCCAAGTCAGGTAGCCTTCTCGCCCAAAAACATTTTTATAAAACCGACGGATGATAATGATGGTATTGGACAGAAAGACAGCGCAGGATGCAGAAAAAAGCAAGAGGAAGAGTAGGTATAAAGTGAAAATAACACCACTAGTAGCCATTGGGTAGTCACTATAGCGTTCCATGACCTCAGGTCTCAAGCTGCTGCCAGTTATAAATCCCATCAAGATAGAGAGAGACAGAAGAATGGCAAAGGTGATACAATACCATTTGTAATTAGACTTAAAGTCGTATTTAAACAGTTTTCCAAACATATAATGAAGTCCTCCTAATAAAAGCGAAACTGGCTGCGGAAGAGATTATCAATGGATTGATTGTACTGTTGACGCAGCTGATTAGCATTTTCATGCAAAAAGATCTGACCTTGGTTAATCAGGATTACTTCATCCAAGATTGGCTCGATATCTGCGATCAAGTGGGTGGAAATGATGACAGAAGACTGCGGTGTGCGGTTTTGGATGATAGTCTGCAGGATATAGTCACGAGCAGCCGGATCGACACCACCGATAGGCTCGTCTAGGATATAGAGTTCCGCATGGCGGCTCATGACCAGAATGAGCTGCATTTTTTCCTTGTTTCCTTTTGACAGGCTTCCGATGCGCGCTTGAGGATCGATATGAAGATCTTTTAAAAGCTGCATGGCTTTCGCGCTGTTAAAATTATCATAAAAATCTTGGAAATATTTTACAGCATCGATTACTTTAGAGCTGTCGCTTAGATAAGTCGTATCTGGCAGATAGGAAACGATTCTTTTGGTATCAGGAGAAGGTTTGACGCCTTTGAGATAGATATGGCCAGAGGTGGGCTGCAAAAGTCCATTGATAAGCTTGATAATAGTTGTCTTGCCGCTTCCATTAGGACCTAGAAGTCCGATAATTCTGCCAGGTTGGATGTTTAAGCTCACATCATACAGGGCGGGTGCGTCGCCATAATTTTTATGGACATGGTCAAGATAGACCAGAGGATACTGATTCATACATGTCTCCTTTATTTTCTTCAATTTACAATTATTATACCTTTTCCTTAGGAAAATGGCAAAGAAAGCCGGAAAGGGTGAATGGAATCTTTCTGTTCATTCAAACTCCTATTTCCCTCATTCAGTGAATTGCGGTATAATAGTTATAAGAAGAAGCAAAGCATGTTCAAGGAGAAAAATGTGGTGATACAACTTGATACCAAGACTGTTTACAGTTTTATGGATAGCTTGATCCCGATAAAGAAATATGTGCAAAAAGCCAAGGACTTAGGATACAGTCATCTGGGCATGATGGATGTGGACAATCTCTATGGAGCCTATCATTTCTTAGAGGAAGCCGAATCTGCGGGACTGCAGCCGCTTTTAGGCTTGGAGCTGAGTCTGATCAAGGCAGAGCAGGAGCTTCATCTCCGTCTGCTGGCCTTAGACAGTCAGGGCTATCGCAATCTGATGAAAGTCTCGACTCTCAAGATGATGGGACAAAAAAACTGGGAGGATTTCCAGCATCTCTTTAAGGGGTTGGCTGTGATTGTTCCTGCTTTTAACGGAGTAGCAGATCTGGATTTGGGGTTGGATTTTTATGTTGGTGTCTTTCCAGCAACACCTAAGCAGGAGTTCGGTCGGCCAACCCTGCCCCTGCATACTGTCCGATATTTTGACACGGGGGATTTGGAGACCTTGCAGATGCTCCGAGCTATTCGAGAAAATGCCAGCCTGCGGGAGATTGGCAGCCTTCCCAATCATGAGTTTTTGCTGGCACCAGATGCTCTGGCAGGAGCTTTTAAGGAAACTTTCCCAGAGAGTTTGGCTAATCTTGAGAAGCTAGTCCGTCATGTTCACTATGATATCAATAGGGAGTTGAAACTGCCCCGCTTTAATCGGGAACGTCCTGCCGTGGAAGAGCTGCGGGAGCGCTCCGAAGCTTGCTTGCAAAAACACGCTTTAACGGGTAAACTTTATC
>JABZYU010000194.1:0-2037 GCA_015264985.1 Streptococcus sanguinis
TGCTATGTTGGCTGGAGCTATCATTGCTGGTATTGTGGCTTTGGCAGTCGGTTTGCCAACGCTTCGTCTTAAAGGAGACTATCTCGCGATTGCGACTCTTGGTGTCTCAGAGATTATACGGATTCTGATTATTAATGGCGGTACTTTGACGAATGGCGCAGCTGGTATCCTATCCATTCCGCCCTTTACCTCTTGGCAGATGGTCTATGTCTTTGTTGTTATCACAACTATTTTAACCTTGAATTTCCTGCGCAGTCCTATCGGTCGCAGCACTCTGTCTGTTCGTGAGGATGAGATTGCTGCCGAGTCTGTTGGGGTTAATACTACTAGAATCAAAGTGACAGCCTTTGTCTTGGGAGCTATCACGGCTTCGATTGCTGGCTCTCTTCAAGCTGGCTTTGTTGGGTCAGTCGTTCCTAAGGACTATTCCTTTACTAACACTATCAATATCTTGATTATTGTCGTTTTTGGTGGTCTAGGATCTATGACTGGAACTATCGTAGCTGCAGTAGTATTGGGAATTCTCAATATGCTGCTGCAGGATGTGTCCAGCATTCGGATGATTGTCTATTCTTTGGCCTTAATCTTGGTCATGATTTTCCGTCCTGGCGGACTTTTGGGAACTTGGGAGCTGAGCTTGTCTAAGCTTTTCAAAAAGAATAAGGAGGTCAAAGAATAATGGCACTTCTTGATGTGAAAAATCTAACTAAAAACTTTGGCGGTCTGACTGCTGTCAGCGATGTAACCTTGGAACTCAACGAGGGCGAGCTGGTTGGTCTGATTGGCCCTAATGGTGCAGGAAAAACGACCCTTTTTAACCTCTTGACTGGTGTTTATGAGCCTAGTGAAGGAACAGTGACACTAGATGGTCATTTGCTCAATGGTAAGGTACCTTACAAGATTGCTTCTTTAGGTCTAGGGCGGACCTTCCAAAACATCCGGCTCTTTAAGGACCTTAGTGTTTTGGATAATGTTTTGATTGCCTTTGGTAATCATCATAAGGCTCATGTGTTGGCTTCTTTCCTCCGCCTGCCAGCTTACTATAAAAACGAAGAAGAACTCAAAGCTAAGGCTTTGGAGTTGCTGAAAATTTTTGACTTGGACAAGGAAGCAGAAACCTTGGCTAAGAACTTAGCTTATGGTCAGCAGCGCCGCTTGGAGATTGTTCGGGCTTTGGCAACGGAGCCAAAGATCCTTTTCTTGGATGAGCCTGCTGCAGGGATGAACCCTCAGGAGACAGCAGAGCTGACTGCATTGATTCGACGGATTAAAAACGAATTTAACATTACCATCATGCTAATTGAGCATGATATGAGTCTGGTAATGGAAGTCACTGAGCGCATCTATGTGCTGGAGTACGGCCGCTTGATTGCGCACGGAACACCTGATGAAATCAAGAATGACAAACGCGTTATTGAAGCATATCTAGGAGGTGAAGCCTAATGTCCATGCTTAAAGTTGAGAATCTCTCTGTCCATTATGGCATGATTCAGGCTGTCCGTGATGTCAGCTTTGAAGTAAACGAAGGAGAAGTCGTTTCCCTGATTGGTGCCAATGGCGCTGGGAAAACGACCATTCTCCGGACTATTTCAGGCTTGGTTCGTCCAAGTGCTGGTAAAATTGAATTTGTCGGCAATGAAATTCAAAAAGTTCCTGCTCAAAAAATCGTAGCAGCTGGACTTTCGCAAGTACCAGAAGGTCGTCATGTCTTTCCAGGTTTAACCGTTTTGGAGAATTTGGAAATGGGCGCCTTTCTCAAAACAAATCGCGAAGAAAATCAAGCCAATCTCAAAAAAGTCTTCTCTCGTTTCCCACGCTTGGAAGAGCGTAAAAACCAAGATGCTGCTACCCTTTCAGGTGGTGAGCAGCAGATGCTGGCTATGGGACGGGCTCTGATGTCTACGCCTAAGCTGTTGCTCTTGGATGAGCCTTCTATGGGCTTGGCGCCAATCTTTATCCAGGAAATCTTCGATATTATCCAAGATATCCAGCGGCAAGGTACAACAGTTCTTTTGATTGAGCAAAATGCAAATAAGG
>JABZYU010000195.1:0-2017 GCA_015264985.1 Streptococcus sanguinis
GCGTTCTGAGCAAGTAATCTGCGGTTTTCCGAGCTGACGACTACACCACCGCCAGTTGAGACGACCAAGTCCGTATCAATCAACTCAGACAAGAGCTGGGCTTCAGCAGCCCGGAAGGCCGCTTCACCTTGCTGATCAAAGTAGTCCTTAATAGACATGCCCAGCCGCTGGCAGAGCAGTTCATCCATATCGACAAAGTTTTGAGCTAAGCCTCTAGCCACTGTGGATTTCCCGGCTCCCATAAAGCCCAGCAATATCTTAGCCATGCATCAAGCCCTCCAAGTCGCTGAAGAAGCTTGGATAGCTAGTCTTAATAGCTTCAGATCGTTCAAGTTCCACCTGACCGCTTTGAGCCAACAAAGCAGCAATTGCCGTCATCATTCCGATGCGATGGTCACCCAAGGTGTTGACCTGTGCACCATGAAGAGGTGTTTTCCCTTCGATAATCATGCCATCTTCCGTCGGGGTAATAGCTGCGCCCATACTATTGAGAGCGTCTGCCACTACCTGAATCCGATCGGTTTCCTTTACCTTGAGCTCCTCTGCATCACGAATGACAGTCCGTCCCTGAGCCTGCGTCGCAAGAAGAGCAATAATCGGCAGCTCATCGATCAAGCGCGGGATAATCTCGCCGCCAATCTCAGTGCCCTTAAGCTCAGAAGTCTCAACGGTGATAGTTGCAGACTTGGCTACCGGATCGACATCTGACAGCGTCATCCGTCCGCCCATAGCCTCTATCACTTCTAGAATTCCTGTACGAGTTTCATTGATGCCGACATTTTCTAATACAATCTTAGAGTCCGGTACAATCAATCCAGCCACCAGCCAGAAAGCCGCACTGGAAATGTCGCCTGGGATTGTCACTTCCTGAGCAGTGAATTCCTGACCACCCTGAATGCGAATTTCCTTGCCCTTGACCTCAATCTGCCCACCAAACTGGACAATCATATCTTCCGTATGATTACGGGTGATTTCCTTTTCTATAATAATCGACTCTCCTTGAGCCTGCAGGGCAGCAAAAATCAAGGCCGACTTAACCTGAGCAGAAGCCACTGACAGCTGATAATTGATAGGCTGCAGTTCCCTGCTGCCCTTCATCTTGAGCGGTGGTAAATCACGCTCAGTCCGACCAGCAATCTCTACTCCCATCTGCCGCAGAGGAATGGTCACCCGATCCATAGGCCGCTTGGATAGACTGTCGTCACCAAACATCTCCGCTTCGAAATTCTGACCAGCCAAAACACCAGAAATCAAACGGATAGACGTTCCAGAATTGCCCATATCCAGCTTATTTTTCGGTGCTTGCAGACCTTCAAATCCTACACCATGTATCTTGACAAGATTTCCATCGTCCTCAATCTGCACGCCTAAGTCACGAAAAACCTGCATGGTAGACAGCACATCTTCCCCTCGCAGAATGTCACGAACAGTAGTGACCCCCTTGGCCAAACTTCCAAAAATAATGGAACGGTGGCTGATAGATTTATCTCCAGGTACGCGGATACGGCCCTTCAGGCCTCTTACATTGGTTGATAATTTCATAGATGACCTCGTACTTTCCTTTGTTGCTTCTTATTTTATCATAAAAAGACCAGAAATTCTTAAAATTTCTGGAATCCTAGCTGAAGCAAAAAGAATCCGGGTATTCAGCCCAGATTCTTCTTTTTATTAACTTACTTAAGCAAATCCTGCACCGGCTCAAAGATAATACGCTCAATGTCCGCCAGATAGATGGACAGTTGCTGCTGCTTATTGAAGAATTCAGAAAGAACAGCGTTGCCCTGAATCTTCTCGCCAAAGGAAGTCATCTTGTCCTGCACCTCCTGAGTCGGTACCTGACCAGTCTGAGCCAGCTGTTGCAGTTCTTGCTGGAAAGCCAGATAGTCCGCAAAAATAGCCTTCGCTTCGCTATCAGCATCCACTGCTTTCTTGCTTTCTGCAACTGCCTTGTACTCAGGTAAATCACGCAGATTTCTGCTCAGTTCATTGGCTAAATCATAAATATTTGACATAGAGT
>JABZYU010000196.1:0-1972 GCA_015264985.1 Streptococcus sanguinis
TTTTGATATGGGGCATTCGAGTCATGCAGACTGCTACAGGAGTGCTGTCAATGTTGGTATTGAGTGAGGCACGCAGCAAGTCCTTACGCGACAAAATCCCCAAGAGCAGCTTATGCTCATCAATGACATAGAGAACATCCGCATCATACATAAATAAGGTAATAATGGCATCTTGAATAAAAGAATCATGAGATACCAAAACAGGCGAAGTCATAATCTCTGCCACTTCCTTTCGAAAGGTATCGAAAAAGAAAAGCGTCTCTAAATCTGAGCCCGAGTACGTGTAACCAACTTTAGGCGTAGCCTTCAAAATCCCAACCAAGGTCAGAAAAGACAGGTCCGAGCGCAAGGTCGCCCGAGAAATATCTAGTAATTCAGAGATTTTCTCACCGCTGAGTGGCTGGTGTTCTTTTACAATTTCTACAATTTTCTTTTGTCGTTCACTTAATTTCAAATAGGTCTGACTCCTTTGTTCTTTATAATAGATGATTAGCCTGATTTCTCTTAAAAGTTGTTATTATTACTCATATTTCATTTTCAGACGTTTAAATAATCATCATTTTGTAACACATTATAACAAAAAAAGAAAAATTGTCAATAAAACAAGATACTTTTTTCGGTTGACAAATATATGTGATGTATATTACAATGTAGTTGTCCTACAATATGACACATATTTCATAATTTTGGAGGTAAATATGGCGAAATGGATTTACTCCTTCGAGGAAGGATGTGCAGATGACAAAGCCCTGCTTGGCGGAAAAGGAGCCAACCTAGCTGAAATGACCAATTTGGGACTGCCTGTCCCTCCAGGTTTTACTATTACTACAGAAAGCTGTATCGAATATTTAGAAAGTCCTTATTTCTTTGAATCTTCTTTAAAAGAAGATGTTTTGAAAGCGGTTACTGATTTAGAAGAGAAAACCGGTAAATATTTCAGTGGCAACGACTCAGCCTTGCTCTTAGTGTCTGTTCGAAGCGGAGCCAAGTTTTCCATGCCGGGCATGATGGACACTATTCTCAATCTAGGTCTGAATGATTTAAGGACCCAGACTCTGGCTGAGCAGACCAATGCTGACTTTGCCTACAACTGCTACCGCCGTCTGCTGCAAATGTTTGCTGATGTGGTTTATGGCATTTCCAAGGATGAGTTCGATGACCTCTTAGGCTATTTTGAAAAGAATGCCGGCAAACAGGCCAAGGATTTCACATTGGATGAACATCAAGCATTAATCGACCAGTACAAGCAGCTTTATCGTGAGCATCATCAAACCTTCCCCCAAAGCTCGAAAGAGCAGCTTTATGCTGCTATCAAGGCGGTCTTCAAGTCTTGGAATAATCCCCGTGCTCAGGTCTACCGCAACTTGAATAATATTCCTCATGATTTGGGAACAGCGGTAAATGTCCAAGCCATGGTCTTTGGCAATAGCGACCAAGCCAGTGGTACAGGAGTCGTCTTTACGAGAAACCCCGCCAGCGGTGAGCATCAGCTATTTGGCGAGTTCTTGCTCAATGCACAAGGAGAGGATGTCGTAGCCGGCATTCGGACTCCTGAGCCTATCGCTGCACTTGAGACAGCTCTCCCGCAGGCCTATGCAGCTTTCCAAGACTATGCTAAGATTTTAGAAAACCATTACAAGGACATGCAAGATATCGAATTTACCATAGAAAAGGGTAAACTCTATATTCTCCAAACTAGAAACGGCAAACGAACAGCCAAGGCTTCTTTGAAAATTGCCTTAGATCTGGTAGACGAGGGCATTATCAGCAAAAAAGAAGCCCTCCAGCGCGTATCTCCTGCTACGATTAGCCAGCTCATCCATCCTGTATTTGAAGAAAAAGCTCTGCAAGATGCTCCTTTCTTGGCTCAAGGACTGCCAGCAAGCCCTGGTGCTGCAACTGGCGAGATTGTCTTTACAGCTGAGCGCGCCAAAGACTACCACTCCTTGGGTAAAAAGGTCATTTTAGTCCG
>JABZYU010000197.1:0-1951 GCA_015264985.1 Streptococcus sanguinis
ATATTTCCTGATAAATATTGATAAGGATTTTCATACATCTTCGTCACCCTCTTTGCTTGTCTCTGATATGTTTTCGCCAAGCCTTCAACATTTCCTCCTGATAATGAGCCTGGATATCCAGCCATGCTTTCATGTCTTCTAACTGCTGGTGCTCGAGCGAATCTTCAGCCAGTTCCTGCTGTCCCCTTTCAACAATCTGCTTGATTGGAAATAAAGCTTCTTTTCGATGTTCGAGAACTCGTTCCCAAGCCTGGGGGGAAAATCTAAAATAGTCAATCCTATCTCCAGGAAAGGTAACCTTTTCTATCCAGCCATTGAGCATCAATGCTCGAATATTGGTAGAAATACTGCTCCTGCTTGCTTGAAGGAGAGCCGACATATCTTCTGCTGACAAAGGTTCTCCATAAACAAGGCTCAAACCGAAAATCCGACCCCCGATTCGTGGAATACCATAACCTTCATAAATGGCAGCAATATTCTCAATAAACTTTTGTAACTCTGGCTTTAAACTAATCTTCTTTTTCTGATTCATATCTGTTACCTCTTACCTATAGTATATCTCTTTCACTCATTTCAGTCAAGACTGAAACAAATGAAATCAAACGTAAAAAAACCGCTGATTTACAACGGTTTAAATACTATCACTCCTCCATCTCAATCCGCCAGCTGGCGGCTGTTTTTCTTTCTTGGATAAACTTACTATAGATACCTTGTTTTGCAAGTAAGTCTTGGTGTTTGCCTTGCTCGACAATGCGGCCTTGATCCAGCACCAAAATCTGATCTGCATGCTCAACTGTCTTGAGTCGGTGGGCAATCATGATAATGGTCTTATCGCTAGTCAGAGCCTGAATAGCCTGCATGAGAGCTTCTTCGTTTTCTGGATCAACATTGGCTGTTGCTTCATCCAGAATGATGATAGGCGCATCCTTGATAATTGCCCGAGCAATGGAAATGCGCTGGCGCTCACCTCCAGAAAGACTGGCACCTCCTTCACCTATCTTGGTATCATAGCCATCAGGCAGCGAGAGAATAAAGTCATGACAGGCCGCTTTCTTGGCAGCCTCTATTACTTCTTCCTGACTGGACTCCGGCTTGCCAAAACGAATGTTATTGGCAATGGTATCCTCAAAGAGATAGACGCTTTGAAAGACAAAGCTGAAATTACGAATCAGGCTGTCATAGCTGTATTCCCTAACATCATGCCCGTCTAGACTAATACTTCCCTGGTCCACATCCCAGAAGCGGGCAATGAGGTTGCAAAGCGTTGTTTTGCCTGATCCAGAAGGTCCGACCAGAGCAGTTGTTGTTTTCTCTGGAATGGTGAGGGAAACCTGGTCAATAATTTTCTTATTTCCATAAGAGAAGCTAACATTTCTCAGATCAATCCGGCTACTCTTAGGCTCAATATCCTGACCACTGATGTCCATCGGCTGGATAGCCAAGACTTGATTGACCATATCAACCGACAAATCAACAATGCGCAGGAGAGAAGAGAAAGACCCAACGCCGTCTAGATTTTCATAAATCATAAAACCACTGACAATCATCATAATGGTTACCAGCAGCTCCATACTGCCATTGAGGTAAAAATAGATAGAGAAAAGACCCATAAAGAGACCGGTCAGCTTGGTCACTATGCCTTGGAGGGCAATGTAAGGTGAAGTCACTAGTGTCATTTTGGTATCTAGCTGACTCTTGCCTTCAATAGCCTTGGACAGCTTCTTGGCAGAACGGTTGACCAGATTGTAGTTCTTAACTTCAGCAATCCCTTGGCTGTACTCTAAAACAACGGCTACCAGGTCCATATCCGCCTGATACTTGTCATCAGAAACCTTGCTAACTTGCCAACGCATGAGGGTATTGGGCAGGAGAAAGAGGACGAGACCCACCAAGAGAACCAGACCAACCCGCCAGTCATAGAGAAAGACCAAAACGGTTATGAGCCCAGTCG
>JABZYU010000198.1:0-1946 GCA_015264985.1 Streptococcus sanguinis
GAATTTTACTCTAAATACGGCTTTGAAAAGTTCAGCCAGCACGACTATATCACTGGTGAGACGGTGGACACAGACTGGCTGCTGCGCAAGAAATTGAAATAAAAAAGAAAATTTAAAGAGAGGAAATGATACGACCTAAAAGAGTTAAATTTAGAAGATTTGGTTGGTCAAGTTCCTCAGCGATAGAATAGAGAAAGGAATTGAACCCGGGCTAAAAACTCGGAAAAAAGATAGATTTGCGAGCATTCATCGAATGCTTGAACAAATCTCCTATTTTTCAGTCGTTTTTGACGCCCTTGGTATCTTAAATATGCTAGTAAGTTATAAGTGGTTAAAAGAGTTAGTAGACATTGATGTGGCTAGCGCTGAGCTGGCTGAGAAAATGTCAACGACAGGAATTGAAGTGGAAGGTGTGACATCACCAGCTGCGGGCCTGTCTAAAATTGTCGTTGGTGAGGTGGTATCGTGTGAGGATGTTCCTGATACCCACCTGCATGTTTGTCAAGTCAATGTCGGAGAAGAGGAGAACCGTCAGATTGTCTGTGGTGCTCCAAATGTTCGTGCAGGCATCAAGGTTATGGTGTCCTTGCCAGGTGCTCGCATTGCCGACAATTATAAGATTAAAAAAGGAAAAATCCGTGGCTTGGAGTCACTGGGCATGATCTGCTCTCTCGGTGAGCTGGGGATTTCTGATTCTGTCGTGCCAAAGGAATTTGCGGATGGAATTCAAATCCTGCCTGAAGAAGCAGTGCCAGGTGAGGAAGTCTTCTCTTATCTGGACTTGGACGATGAGATTGTCGAGCTTTCCATCACACCAAATCGGGCAGATGCTCTGTCTATGCGTGGGGTGGCTCATGAAGTGGCTGCCATCTATGACAAGTCAGTACATTTTAAAGATTTTCCGCTGGTGGAAAATGAAAAGCAGGCAGCTGACAGTCTTTCAGTAGCCCTTGAGACAGAGAAAGCCCCTTACTACGCGGCTCGTATCTTGGAAAATGTCACCATTGCCCCAAGTCCTCAGTGGCTGCAAAATCTCCTCATGAACGAAGGTATCCGTCCGATTAACAATGTAGTGGATGTGACCAACTATATTCTGCTCTACTTTGGTCAGCCCATGCATGCCTTTGATTTGGATACGTTTGAGGGTGACCAGATTGTCGTGCGGGAAGCGCGTGCTGGTGAAAAACTGGTGACACTGGATGGCGAAGAGCGGGATCTGGAAGTGAGCGACCTAGTCATTACTGTGGCGGATAAGCCAGTTGCACTGGCTGGTGTTATGGGTGGTCAAGCAACAGAAATCTCTGGCCAGTCCACTCGTGTTGTTCTGGAGGCAGCAGTCTTTGATGGTAAATCAATCCGCAAGACCAGCGGTCGCCTTAACCTGCGCTCAGAATCATCTTCCCGCTTTGAAAAAGGCATCAATGTGGCAACTGTCAATGAAGCTTTGGACGCGGCAGCAAGTATGATTGCGGATTTGGCAGGAGCGACTGTTCAGGCTGGTATCGTATCAGCTGGTAGCTTAGACACTAGCGATGTAGAAGTGGTGTCTAGTCTCTCGGATGTCAACCGTGTGCTGGGAACAGACTTGCTTTATACAGATATTGTGGATGTCTTCCGCAGACTTGGCTTTGGTCTGTCAGGAAGTGCTGAACAGTTCACTGTCAGCGTACCTCGCCGTCGCTGGGATATTTCAATCGAAGCGGATCTTTATGAAGAAATTGCCCGCATTTACGGCTATGACAAATTGCCAGCTAGCCTGCCAAAAGATGACGGGACTGCTGGTGAATTGACTGCAACGCAGCAACTGCGCCGTCAAGTACGGACCTTAGCAGAGGGAGCTGGACTGACAGAAATCATCACCTACGCTTTGACGACGCCAGAAAAGGCGGTTGAGTTCACTCTCAATCCTAGCAATTTGACTGAGCTCATGTGGCCGATGACAGTGG
>JABZYU010000199.1:0-1850 GCA_015264985.1 Streptococcus sanguinis
GCCGTTATTGATACAATAGAAAATTACGGGTAGATTCCAGATGGAAGCCATGTTGACTGCTTCGTGGAAGACACCTTCGTTGGTAGCCCCGTCACCAAAAAAGCAGACAACAATCTTACCTGTCTTCTGCATTTGCTGGGTCAGAGCTGCTCCGACAGCAATTCCCATGCCACCACCTACGATACCATTAGCACCAAGATTTCCAGCATCTAGGTCCGCAATGTGCATAGAGCCGCCTTTTCCTTTACAGGTTCCAGTGTATTTACCAAGGATTTCAGCCATCATTTCGTTGAGGTTGATTCCTTTGGCGATAGCTTGACCGTGTCCCCGGTGATTAGAAGTCAGCAAATCATCCTCATTTAAGGCCAGCATAGCACCGACATTGGCTGCTTCCTCACCTACCGAGAAGTGAGTCATCCCAGGAACCTTTCCTTTTTTTACAAGTTGAGCAATTTTTAAGTCCATGCGACGGATTTCTTCCATCTTACGGAACATCTCTAACAAAAGATCTTTATCTAAAGTTGCCATTTTTTTGCCTTTCTAAGCATAATTCTTCTATTTAATTCTATCTAAAGCTGTAAGCACTGTCAAAACTTTTGCTCACTTACATTTCACAAAGAAAAACCAGTCAATCCATTGGATAAACTGGTTTTCGATGCCAAAATAGAAATTTCACAAACTTTTTGTGCTAGAGTAGTTTTTACTACTTTGAAACTGTTATACGAAAATAATAGCAGAGCATGCTTTTGATTAGTCCGCCTGTTTAGCAAAGTCTGCAATCATCTGCTCCATCTGCTCACGGCTTGGTGTTGTTAGCATATAGAGGTAGTCACCTTGCAGCTCTGCAAAAGCGGCTGGCATGTCTTTTTTAACCTTGAAATTATCTCTGTATTTCTCCAGCAAGTCAGCCTCAGGGTAAGCATAGTTTGTCGATGCACGGCGCGAGGTTGCCAGACAGAACAAAGGCTCCTTGTGGGCAGCTGGAAAAGGCTCTCCTGCTACAATTGCTGCATAGCCTCTGTAAAGATCGATTGAGTGGGCGAAATTATAGACATCAATGGTAAAGCCACCAGCTGGACGGTTATTGTACTCAATGGCTACATAATCATCACCCTCGCGGAAGAACTCAATATGGAAAAAGCGTTCTTTCATGCCGAAAACTTTAACAATCGCTTCTCCATAAGCACGCAGTTTTGGATCCATATCCTTGAGAACGTAATAGGAATTGTCCATCTTATAGATCATCAAATCCAGTGGTGTATGGGCATAGTCAAAGGTGGTTGAAAAGACGATCTGACCGTCCTTATCTACCAAACCATCAAAGGTACAAATCTCGCCAGACTGGACAAACTTTTCAAAGAAATAAGCTGTCTGATGATCCCATTCTTGCTTGAAACGTTCAACATCTTCTGCTGTTTCCAATTTAAAGGTCGCAGCTGCCCCCACTCCATTATCAGGCTTGGCAATCAAAGGCAGACCAAGTTTCTTGACAGCCAAATCAGCCCCAGCTTCTGTATTGACAATCTGGCCCGGTACAACTGGAACGCCTGCTTTTTTAAAGAGTTTCTTCATTTCTGATTTAAACTTGGTCTTTTTCAAGTCTTTTGGTTTTGCTCCAAATACATTGAATTGCTCACGCAACTCAGCGTCCAGTTCCAGCCAGTATTCATTATGAGACTCAATCCGATCGATAGGTCCATGCTTGTAGAAGAGAAAGGCAACAGCTCTTTTCACTTCGTCAAGATTTTCAAGATTTTCTACTCTGAAGTATTCAGTCAATGAATCCTTCAAAGGCTGGTCTAGCTGGTCATAAGGCTCCTGACCAATTCCCAGAACAGTGATTCCTTTGT
>JABZYU010000019.1:0-25638 GCA_015264985.1 Streptococcus sanguinis
GTTGGTCAAGTACGGCTTTCCTCAGTTGACCTGTCAGGTTCAGCACAGCGATGAGCTGACCCAGCAGCAAGCGGAGAATTTCCAGGCGGAGAATGACAAGATTGTTCAGGCGGCCAATGAAGAAGCGCTAAAAGCCATGGAATCCTTGCAGCAGATGGCACCACCGCCAGAGGAAAAGCCAGCCTATGACTTCCAAGCTCGCAAGGCTGCGGCTAAACCAAAGCTGGACAAGGCAGAGATTACCCCTATGATTGAAGTTCAGACTGAGGAGAATCGTCTGGTCTTTGAGGGAATGGTCTTTGACCTAGAGCAGAAAGTTACTCGGACCGGCCGGGTCTTGCTCAATTTCAAGATGACAGACTATACTTCCAGCTTTTCCTTGCAGAAATGGATGAAAAACGAGGAAGAAGCCAAGAAGTTTGACATGATTAAGAAAGGTGCCTGGCTGCGCGTGCGGGGAAATGTGGAGATGAATAATTTCACCCGCGACCTGACGATGAATGTGCAGGATGTGCAGGCCGTTACCCACTATGAGCGCAAGGACTTGATGCCTGAGGGGCAGAAGCGGGTTGAGTTTCACGCCCATACCAATATGTCTACTATGGATGCCTTGCCTGAGGTGGAGGAAATCGTGGCAACGGCCGCCAAGTGGGGCCACAAGGCTGTCGCCATTACCGACCATGGCAATGTGCAGAGCTTTCCCCATGGCTACAAGGCTGCCAAGAAAGCTGGTATCCAGCTGATTTACGGCATGGAGGCCAATATTGTAGAAGACAGGGTGCCCATCGTCTACAATGAAGTGGACATGGAGCTGAGTGATGCGACCTATGTAGTCTTTGACGTGGAAACAACAGGGCTTTCAGCGGTCTACAATGACTTGATTCAAGTTGCGGCCAGCAAGATGCACAAGGGCAATATCATCGCTGAGTTTGATGAGTTTATCAATCCTGGGCATCCTCTGTCGGCCTTTACGACGGACTTGACCGGGATTACGGATGAGCATGTCCGCAATGCCAAGCCACTGGAGCAGGTGCTGAAAGAGTTTCAAGAATTTTGCCAGGACAGCGTCCTCGTTGCCCATAATGCTACCTTTGACGTGGGTTTTATGAATGTCAACTATGAGCGGCATGGCCTGCCGAAAATCACTCAGCCAGTCATTGACACACTGGAATTTGCCCGCAACCTCTATCCAGAATACAAGCGTCATGGTTTGGGGCCTTTGACCAAGCGTTTCCAGATTGCTCTGGAGCATCATCACATGGCCAATTATGACGCGGAAGCGACGGGCCGCCTCCTCTTTATCTTTATCAAGGATGTGGCTGAAAAGCATGGTGTGACCAACCTTAAGGATTTGAATACGGATCTGGTCGATGAGAATTCTTACAAGAAGGCTCGGGTCAAGCATGCGACCATTTATGTGAAAAATCAGACGGGGCTCAAGAATATTTTCAAGTTAGTCAGTCTGTCCAATACCAAGTATTTCGAAGGTGTCCCTCGGATTCCACGGACCGTGCTGGATGCCCATCGAGAAGGCCTGATTTTAGGCTCAGCCTGTTCAGAAGGCGAAGTCTATGATGCTGTTGTCTCTCAGGGGGTGGATGCGGCTGTCGAAGTAGCCAAGTATTATGACTTTATCGAGGTTATGCCGCCGGCTATCTATGAGCCACTGATTGCCAAGGAGCAAATCAAGGACCAGGAAGAACTGCAGACTATCATTCGCAATCTGATTGAAGTCGGAGATCGCTTATGCAAGCCCGTCCTTGCGACGGGGAACGTCCACTATATCGAGCCGGAAGAAGAAATCTATCGCGAGATTATCGTTCGGAGTCTAGGTCAGGGAGCCATGATTAACCGGACCATCGGTCACGGTGAAAATGCCCAACCGGCTCCGCTTCCTAAGGCTCACTTCCGGACCACCAATGAGATGCTGGACGAATTTGCCTTTCTAGGCGAGGACTTGGCTAAGAAACTGGTCATCACCAATCCGAATCAGCTGGCGGAGACCTTTGAGCCGGTCGAGGTGGTCAAGGGCGACCTCTATACGCCTTTCATTGACAAGGCTGAGGAGACAGTTGCTGAGCTGACCTATCAAAAAGCCTTTGAGATTTATGGCAATCCGCTGCCAGATATCGTGGACTTGCGAATTGAAAAAGAGCTGACCTCTATCTTGGGGAATGGCTTTGCCGTAATTTACCTGGCTTCGCAGATGCTGGTGCAGCGCTCCAATGAGCGGGGCTATCTGGTAGGCTCGCGGGGGTCTGTCGGATCCAGTTTTGTTGCGACCATGATTGGGATTACCGAGGTTAATCCCTTGTCACCCCACTATGTCTGTGGCACATGCCAATACAGCGAGTTCATCACGGACGGCTCCTATGGTTCTGGCTTTGATATGCCGGATAAGGACTGTCCAGAGTGCGGCCGCAAGCTGAGCAAGAACGGTCAGGATATTCCATTTGAGACTTTCCTTGGATTTGACGGGGACAAGGTACCCGATATTGACTTGAACTTCTCTGGAGAGGATCAGCCGAGCGCCCATTTGGATGTGCGGGATATCTTTGGTGCAGAATACGCTTTTCGGGCTGGAACTGTTGGTACCGTTGCGGCTAAGACAGCCTATGGATTTGTCAAGGGCTACGAGCGCGACTACGGGAAGTTCTACCGGGACGCCGAAGTTGAGCGTCTGGCGCAGGGAGCTGCCGGAGTCAAGCGGACGACTGGACAACACCCGGGCGGAATCGTTGTTATTCCTAACTACATGGATGTTTATGACTTTACACCGGTCCAATATCCAGCTGACGATGTGACGGCCGAGTGGCAGACCACCCACTTCAACTTCCACGATATCGATGAAAATGTCCTCAAGCTAGACGTTTTGGGACACGATGATCCGACCATGATTCGGAAGCTTCAGGACTTGTCTGGCGTTGATCCTAATGACATTCCTATGGATGATGCTGGCGTCATGGCCCTCTTTTCTGGAACAGACATTCTGGGTGTGACTCAGGAGCAAATCGGCACGCCGACTGGTATGCTGGGGATTCCAGAGTTTGGGACTAACTTTGTACGGGGCATGGTTGACGAGACCCATCCGACCACCTTTGCGGAGCTCTTACAGCTATCTGGTCTCTCTCATGGTACGGATGTTTGGCTGGGTAATGCTCAGGACTTGATCAAGCAAGGGATTGCTGACCTGTCCACCGTTATTGGCTGTCGGGACGACATCATGGTTTACCTCATGCACAAGGGCTTGGATCCTAAGATGGCCTTTACGATCATGGAGCGCGTTCGGAAGGGCCTTTGGCTGAAGATTTCTGAAGAAGAGCGCAACGGCTATATCGCAGCCATGAAGGAAAACAATGTGCCAGAGTGGTACATCGAGTCCTGTGGAAAGATCAAGTACATGTTCCCCAAGGCCCATGCGGCAGCCTACGTAATGATGGCTCTGCGGGTGGCCTACTTCAAGGTGCATCATCCGATTTATTACTACTGTGCCTATTTCTCTATCCGGGCCAAGGCCTTTGATATTAAGACCATGAGTGGCGGACTTGATGCCGTCAAACGCCGGATGAACGAAATCGCTGAGAAGCGTAAGAACAACGAAGCCTCCAATGTAGAAATTGACCTTTATACGACCCTGGAAATCGTCAATGAAATGCTAGAACGGGGCTTCAAATTCGGAAAGCTAGACCTCTACAAGAGCCATGCGACTGAGTTTCTCATCGAAGAGGATACCCTTATTCCACCATTCTCTGCCATGGACGGTCTGGGGGACAACGTTGCCCGTCAAGTGGTCAGAGCGCGGGAAGAAGGCGAATTCCTCTCCAAGACAGAGCTCCGCAAGCGCGGCGGTCTCTCTAGCACCCTAGTCGAAAAAATGGACGACATGGGTATCCTAGGCAATATGCCCGAGGATAACCAGTTGAGTTTGTTTGATGATTTGTTTTAAATAAAACTAGAAAATAGCAAGGCTTTTGAAAAGTCAAGGTTTTCAACATTAACTATCTTGATTGGGATTAGGATGATTCTTTTTTAGAAGAACACTCTGTCTAAGTTGTTGATAGTCTATTTGAGAATTTATAGTTATTGGAACAGTTTCTATCTCTTTGACAGTGCAGAAACTAGCAATGAGGCGTGAAGCATACTAATATATTTATAATTTAGAAATGAATGATAGTTCACCGGATTAAAGAGGTAGTAATCTGAAGGAGGAAATAGATTGGCTGGGGAAAAAAATAATGCAACATCCAGTTGGAGTGGATATAACCATCAAGGTCAGGTTGGTATTTTTCTTGCTTTGAAAGAACTAAGTGAGTTGATTCAGAACGATGAAGATTTTAGGAGTTACTCTGTCCAATTTGAAAAAGAAGATGGAGAAGATATTGATATAGTGAAAGGGACTGAAGTTATATCAAGACATCAAGTAAAGGCAAAGAAAAATAAAAAGAATCTTAACGATTATAAAGATGTACTAACTGGATTTAAGGAAGATGGAGTTGAAGAAAATTCTAGATACTTACATACAATTTGTGATGTAATTGGCTTTGAATTATCAGAAGAGGAGTTTAAAGAATTACCATATAAACCCAAATTTATTCCAAATGATAAAAATGTTAAACTATACGAGTATCCTGATGGTTGCAAGTATTGTGACCTGAGTAATGTTAGTGAGTCTAAAATAGATAGTTTTTGTAAGGAAGAAATAAAAAGCTTACTCATTGCACATAGTCCCAGCCTGAAAGATGATGATGAACATATTAAAGAAACTTTATTTGAACTGAAAAATTTACTGTGCACAAAAATAAGAGAGGCGCATGAAGCTGGAGGAAGCGCAAATCCAGTAATTTTATTTCCAGAGATTTACAATATTGTTACTTCTACTGAAAAACGCGAAAGACAATCAATTCGTAGAGCAAAAGGGTTATTTTCACTTTATTGGAATGAAAATTTTGATAATGATGTTGATAATACAATAATAAATGAAATTCTAAATTTAGCTGATGATGACTTTAAAAATATATTAATTGACATGCATCCCGATAATAACATTTCGAAACTACAAGATTTGAATAATCTAGATAATTTGATTGATAGAGATAGTATTAAATATATTTTGTATAATTTTTTTAGGTGGTATAAAAAAGAAAAATTTATATTAAATAACTTGTATTATCAAACTAATCAGGAGTCGTTTAGGTTAAGTATGGTTCACCAACCAAAAGCTGCTGCTGGTGAAGTTAAAAATGACATTATGAAAAATATTGGATTTATAAGAGCTAGTTTTAATACAGATTATTTGATCAATATGAATATTGAAGGCAAAAAATTTTTTGAAGTTCAACCTATAGATGAAGAGGGAAAAGAAAAATTGAAGCCTAGATTACTGGGGAAGGAGAAGGATAATATATTTTCAATTAATTTAGAATATATAGACTATGAGAAAACTGTTCTAAAATTGAGGGAGGATCAAAATAGTGATGAATAACTTCATGAAAAAAATTTTAGAAAAGGATGACTATCAGTGTATTGACCAAGGTATCGAATTGTGGAATAATAACAATGAATTTTTTATAATTCAAGAATATGATGTAAAAGAATTGGAATCAAGTGGTGACAAAACACAAAATTTTTTTACTTGTGAAAAGACGAATCAGCTAATATCGGAATTCGAAAAAATTCAAGATAATAAAATAAAAAAGAATACATCCTTATTTGTGTCTGTGAAAGTTAATAATATTAAAGAAATATATGAACGGTTTAAGAATATAGCCATGAGAATCGAAGAGGATGAATACTATTTTAGGAAGTATATTATTTTTTATACTGATGAAGGTCTAGATAAACTTAATCCTGATATTCATGATTTACTTCAGTTCGTTCAAAACAACGGCGATGATTCAGAAGAAGAAAGTTTATTTGATAAATTTGAGGGAAACATGTTTTTTGATGATTCCTACTTTATTGCTATGCAACTAATCATCAAGTTACCGTTTATTTCTCTACCTCATTCTGATAAACCATTTGCAACAATTGAGGATAAAATAAAATTACGTATGGAAAGTGAACAACAAGTCAAAAAGGAGCAACAAGTAAATCAGATTTTAGGATTGTTTAATAGTGATAATATTCGTGAACAACTTGAAAATAGCGGTATGTTTGATAATTTAAGACAGATTTTGGAAGAATAATTTTATGAAAATAAAGAAGATTTTACTTTATAATTTTAAAAATTTTAGGCAAAAAACGATTATTGATTTTAGTGATAGTATAACTTTTTTAGTTGGACCAAATGGATTTGGAAAGACAACTATTTTTGATGCAATAGAGTTAGGTTTGACGGGTAATATTTCTCGAATTACTCAAACGTTTCAAGTAACCGGGGAGAATGTTTCGTATAATAAACCTTTCTTTCAAAATGATATATATCAGCCAGTGATTGTAAAATTATGGTTGGAAAAATCAAATGGTGAACACTTAGTTATTATTCGAGAATTGACAAACAATAGTACTACTGATGGAAGGTTGTTTGCCCCAAAGAAATCTATCGAGCAATTTAAGTTGTTTCGCCAGGAGGAAGTAACTGGTGAAAATTTCATCAGCATAGATAATAATGTTAAAGTATCTGAAATAGATCAGACTACAGTTGATAATTTTTTAGAGATTAATGGGAAATATGAAATTGCTAAGATTTTTAATCTGTTTAACTATATTCAACAAGAAGAAACGACATTTTTCTTGAAGAAGTCTGAGAAAGATAGAAGTAACAATCTCTCGTTTTTGGTTAAAACTGATGAGATAGAAGATAGAATAAGTAAGATTGAAAAAGTAAATAAAGCTATCAGCGATAAATTGGGATCCCTTATTAAGCAACAAGAGAAACTTACCCAGCAAGAATTGAATAACATCCCTTATAAAAGATTGTTTATCAAACAGGTTTTTCAATTTGATAAAGAAAATCCGTTTTCTGTAGAAAACCTCAGCCAGTTAGATGATTTCAAAGTCACAATTAAAAAGATTATTGAATTTAAACAGAGTTTTTCTATTTCTGAATATCAACGAAAGTTGGAAAGAGATAAGCGGAAGAAAGAAATCAATACTATTGGTAGCGCTTTACGCCTCGCAATTTTATCTCCATTTGTTCAAAGACCGAATAATAAATGGCATTGGGAAAAATATACATTAGAGAACCCGAGAGTATTTGAATACGTACTTTTAGAAAATTATATTCGATCATTTGAAACTATCACCCAAGAATATAGGCGAAGACAACAATTACATCAATACTGGGCGTATCTATCTACTGATATTAATCAAATGACAGCGGAGTCTTTTCAGTGTGCTCAAGACGATATCCTCTCAAATGATTTTAAATTACTTAAAGATCAGTGGACACTTTACCAGGGATTAAGAGAAAATGCAGGACAGGTGGACAAAAATTTAAGTGATTTACGACAACGTAGAAGTGATTTGGGTGGCAAGTTTAATGAATTAAGACATCAATATGTTGACGAAAATAAATGTCCATTCTGTAGCAATCAGTTTGATTCTTTCAATGATTTGAAACAAGCTTATGATAGTTATGAAGCTTATCTATCTGAAATTTCATCTAGAGATAGTCAGCGATTACACGAAGTTCAATTATTGCTGAATGAATTGATCCAGCAACTGAAGAAGAAAATCATTGATGAAATAAATAGCCTTTCTACGGATGTAGATAAAAATGTATTAGATAGATTACAAGAATTAAAAAATTCGTATCAAAGTTATTCTCAAAATGTCGAAGGTTTTAAAACTTTTATTCAGTCGTACACAATTATGGTACCATATGAGTTGGGAAGGTTAGAATTTAAAGACTATATCCAGCAGTACCAGTTATACTTGCAAGAATTTCAATCAAAATTAGTAGTTGATAATGATGTTTATCGGTTACTAGATATTAATAATCTGGAAAATATAAAGAGACAACTGGGTGATTTAAGAGAAGAATTTTCTGAATTGCAGTTTGAAACGTACCAATTGGAATCAAGTTCATATTCGAAGATAAATATGGCGACGATTGATAGTCGATTGCTTGAATTAAAAAATGCTATTCACTCGGCAGTTGATAATAAATATGCTATTAATGAGAATCTGATAGCAGACGCTGAGAACATATTTCCTACATATTTTCAAAGTAAAGTGGAAGTATTAGAGGATATTAGTATTGGAGATTTAGAAAATAAGAAACTTTATCTTGATGGACAGCATAAACTAGTTCAAAATCAGCAACTTCAAAATTTATCAAGTCAGATAGAAACATTGAGAACAACTGTGGAACGATTAGAAGGAATTAATACTATATATAAAGAGGAAGTAAAACAGTTCAAAATAGATATTGTTAAAAAGCTACGTATCCCATTCTTTATATACTCAGCAAAAATGTTACAAAATTATCAACAAGGTATGGGGATTTTCTTAACGCACAAGAAAACAACGAATAATGATAATGGAAAGGTAGCAATTATTAGATTTAAATCCGACACTAATAATGATCATGATGTAATGAATCAGCTGAGTACAGGGCAGTTGGCTGTTGTGTCTCTAGCATTTACTCTCTCCTTGAATACAATGTTTAAGTTATCTGATAATCTTAACTTCTTAATGATAGATGATCCAGTTCAAGATATGGATGCTATGAATGTACTATCTTTTATTGAAATTTTACGTCATGGAATTATAGATAAGTATCAGATCATTTTATCAACTTATAGCGATTTTAATGCTTTGTTCATGGGTTATAAATTTGCAAATTCGATTTCGGAAGTAAATATTAAATATGAAAATGTTAGTGACCTGCAAGGATAATATGTAAATTTCTTATTCTTTCTCCTGCTTTCTCTGTGAATCTTTGAGACTATCAAAAAAATCAATATAAAGAAGGTTAATGTATATCCAATAGATTTACATTAGCTTTCTTTTTTGTTAAAATAGTCTATAGAAAGAAGGTGAGAGTATGTCAAAGACTAGTATGAGTATCCGCTTGGACAGTGAGGTCAAGGAGCAAGCTCAGCAGGTTTTCAACAGCTTGGGAATGGATATGACAACGGCTATCAATATTTTTCTTCGTCAGGCTATTCAATACCAAGGGCTGCCCTTTGATGTTAGACTGGATGAGAGTCGGAAGCTAGTGGAAGTATTGGCAGATTTAGATCAAAATAGGAATATGAGTCAGTCTTTTGTGAGCGTCTCAGACTTGATGGAGGATTTGCGTGCTTAAGATTCGTTATCACAAGCAGTTTAAAAAAGATTTTAAGTTGGCTATGAAGCGTGGACTTAAGGCAGAATTGTTAGAAGAAGTCTTAGAGTTTTTGATTCAGGAAAAGGAACTTCCTGCCAAATATCGAGATCATCAACTGACAGCATCCAAGCACTTTAAAGGAGTGCGAGAATGCCATATCCAGCCAGATTGGCTCTTGGTTTATAAAGTGGATAAGGAAGAATTGATTTTAAACTTGCTTAGGACAGGCAGTCACAGTGATTTATTTTAATCTATTAAAAGATAATTGAGGATTCTGAAGACGCCAGTACAAGTAGGAGTTTATACCTTAGAATTAAGATTTAGAAAGGACTCTCTCATGAAGCTTAGAATAAATGCCGAAGATAAGCCTGCGCAAAAGGTGTTTGATTACCAGCTGGATCTTGACCCAGATACGATTTTGAAAATGACCGCTTTGATTTGCGGTACGGTGGCAGCGGTTAGCCTGCTGTCCCTGTTTAAAGAGAATTAACAAAAGAAAAGGAGAAGCAGCATGGTTCTGCCAAATTTTAAAGAAAACTTAGAAAAATACGCTAAACTATTGGTTGCCAATGGTATTAATGTGCAGCCGGGTCACACGGTGGCGCTCAATATTGATGTGGAGCAGCGTGAGCTGGCTCACTTGATTGTCAAGGAAGCCTATGCTCTGGGTGCTCACGAGGTCATCGTCCAGTGGGCGGATGATTTGACTACGCGGGAGAAATTCCTCCATGCACCGATGGAGCGCTTGGACAATGTTCCAGACTATAAGGTGGCTGAGATGAACTATCTCCTCGAAAAGAAAGCCAGCCGCTTGGGCGTTCGTTCATCTGACCCAGGAGCTTTAAATGGCGTGGATGCCGAGAAATTATCGGCTTCTGCTAAGGCTATGGGGATAGCCATGAAGCCGATGCGGATTGCAACCCAATCCAATAAAGTCAGCTGGACAGTCGCTGCAGCAGCCGGTACAGAGTGGGCTAAGAAGGTCTTTCCAAACGCAGCCAGTGATGAGGAAGCGGTAGACTTGCTTTGGGATCAGATTTTCAAAACCTGCCGTGTCTATGAGAATGATCCAGTAGCCGCTTGGCAGGCGCATGAAGAAAAACTCAGCTCAAAAGCTAAGGTTTTAAACGAGGAGCAATTCACAGCTCTGCACTACACAGCTCCTGGAACTGACTTGACATTGGGCTTGCCCAAGAACCATCACTGGGAGTCAGCTGGCAGTCTAAATGCTCAGGGCGAGTATTTCATTGCCAACATGCCGACAGAAGAGGTCTTTACAGCACCGGACTTTCGCCGGGCAGAAGGTTATGTGACTAGCACCAAGCCTCTCAGCTACAATGGCAACATCATCGAAGGCATCAAGGTGACCTTCAAGGATGGACAGATTGTGGATATTACTGCTGAAAAGGGAGACCAGGTTATGAAAGATCTTGTCTTTGAAAATGCTGGTGCGCGTGCTTTAGGTGAGTGTGCCTTGGTACCAGATCCAAGTCCGATTTCTCAGTCAGGCATCACCTTCTTCAATACTCTCTTTGATGAAAATGCTTCTAACCACTTGGCTATCGGTGCAGCCTATGCGACTAGTGTAGTTGGTGGAGAGAATTTATCCGAAGAAGAGCTGGAAGCAGTGGGTCTCAACCGCTCGGATGTCCATGTGGACTTTATGATTGGCTCTAACCAGATGGATATTGATGGTATCCGCGAAGATGGCAGCCGTGTAGCAATCTTTAGAAATGGAGACTGGGCAATCTAAGATTTCGAGTTGCCTTAAATGGCGCATTCCATAATGATAGCTTCCACTTGCTTCTTTAGAAGCCTTGCTAGAAATATAGAAAGAAGGGGAATATATGATTGGTAGTATGTTTGTCGGTTTTATTATCGGCCTTATCGCCGGGGCTATTACCAGCCGTGGGGAGCGCATGGGCTGTATCGGAAAAATCCTCTTGGGTTGGTTTGGTTCCTTGATAGGTCAATTTCTCTTTGGCCATTGGGGGCCAATGCTTGCTGATACAGCTATTGTTCCATCAGTGCTAGGAGCAGTTATCCTCTTGGCTATTTTCTGGAGACGGGATAGTTAGAATAGAAAAAATACCTAGATATGAACTATCTAGGTATTTTTGATAATGATAGACAAGCTATTTACTCAATCACCAACATGCCGTCTTTGACTGCAAAGGGGTCTTTTTCATTGATCCGGTCGTAGAACATGATGCCGTTGATATGGTCGATTTCATGCTGAACGACAATGGCGTTATAGCCCTTGAGTTTGATACGATGCTTTTGACCATCCTTGTCAAAGTAATCCACGGTCACTCGTGCATGACGAACTACGTAGCCCGGTACTTCTCGATCGACTGATAGGCAGCCTTCACCATCAGCTAAGGCTGCATCCTGAACGGAATGGGCTACAATCTTAGGATTGTACATCAGCGTTTGCAGGCTATAAGCTTCCTTAGGCGGATTGCCCTCTTCGTCGTCAGGGTTGGGAACTAAAACAGCGATGAGCCGTTTAGAAATATCCAGCTGGGGAGCAGCTAGACCAACACCGCCGCGCAGTCCCATTTTTTCCGCCATGACTGGGTCTTGGGAATGCTTGAGAAATTGCATCATCTTCTCGCCCAGAATGATTTCTTGATCTGATAGAGGGAAGCTGACTTCCTCAGCGATAGCGCGCAGGGTCGGATTGCCCTCGCGGATAATGTCCTTCATATCAATTAAATGGGCTGGTTTGGTTAATCGTTCAATAACAGATGTTTTTTCACTCACAGACATGATTCTCTCCTTTTTCTATCCTTCATCATAACATAAAACCTGCAAGAAATAAAGGCGGGAGCGGTTTTGACTGGCTGGGGATGCCTGCTTTTTGATGAAGCCACAGCGACCCATAATATTCCTGACAAAGAAATTGCGTCTTGGCCCAAAAAACTGTATGATAGAGGTAGTGTGAATTTTAAAGGAAAATAGAATGAAAAAATTGATGGAAAAGGTGAGTATCCTCTCGCTTTCTTTGATTCTGACTACGGCTTTTTCGATTTCCAGTGCCCAGTCGGCCATGTTTGCTTTTTATAAGGAGATTCCAGAAAGTTGGGTAGAACTTCTGGTTTCCTTGCCTTCGGCTGGGATTATGCTGATGTTGCTGTTTAATAGGGTCATTGAGAAATACCTGACAGAGCGTCAGATGATTGTGAGTGGGCTCCTGATTTTTTCACTTTGCGGGCTTCTTCCTCTTCTTAACCAGTCCTACTGGCTTATGTTTGTATCTCGGCTTGTCTTTGGGATGGGAATCGGTCTGCTTAATGCCAAGGCTATCTCAATTGTTAGCGAGCGCTACAAGGGACAGGAACGCGTTCGGCTTTTAGGACTAAGAGGGTCGGCAGAAGTAGTCGGGACAGCCCTCTTGACTTTTGGCGTCAGTCGGCTTCTTCCTCTCGGCTGGCAGGCTGCCTTTCTTGTCTATACCTTCGGTCTGGTAGTTTTAGCGCTTTATCTGCTTTTTGTCCCTTATGACAAGGTCTCTGAAAAGCAGCAAGAACAATCTGAATCGACTCCTAAGCTAAGCCAGCAGGATTGGCAGTTAAGTCTAGCTTTTGCCTTTGTGGCGGGGGTTATTGTGCTGACCTATATTGCCATCAATGTGCGCGTGCCGGGGATTGTAGAGAAGTCTGGTATGGGAACAGCCCAGACTGCAGGCGTGATTCTTTCCTTGATGCAGTTGATTGGAATTGCTGCGGGTATCAGCTTTGCTAGTTTGACCCGTCTTTTTAGAGATAAATTGCTGATGCTTTCTGGTCTGGTTTTTGGCTTGACTCAGATTGTTATTGGCTTCTCACCAAATCTCTTGTTACTCAGCTTGGCTACTATTAGCGCCGGCTTTGTCTATAGTGTCGGTCTGACGACCATTTTTTACACCCTGTCCGAGCGTATTTCCGCCCACCTACTCAATCAAGCCACTTCTATCGTGATTTTAGGTTGCAGTATCGGAGCAACGGCCACTACATTTGTCCTCAGTTTCATCGGGAGATTCTCCAACGCCCCATCCTTTATTTTCAGCGTTTTGGGACTAGCTATGATTTTGACCTCGCTCTTTGTTCTAAGATTTAGCAAAGAAAAGAGCGGAATAGCTCCAGAAAGTTAGGAGGTTATACGATGCGTCTGGATAAATTTTTAGCAGAAAATGGTCTGGGCTCACGCGCTCAGGTCAAGCAGCTCCTAAAGAAAGGGCTGGTTTTGGTTAATGGCAGAGCAGAGAAATCGCCTAAGACTCAGATTGATGAGGCAGCAGATGACATTGTTGTTTCTGGCCAAAGGCTGATCTATGAAAAATTCGTCTACTATCTTCTGAACAAGCCGCAGGGAGTTATTTCGGCGACAGAAGATGACCGTCATAAGACGGTTCTGGACTTGCTGGACGAGACTGCCCGTCAGAAAGAAGTCTTTCCTGTCGGCCGCTTGGATATTGATACCCACGGCCTGCTTCTTCTGACCAATAATGGCAAGCTGGCTCATGCCATGCTGTCACCCAAAAAGCACGTAGAGAAAATCTACCGAGCTCAAGTGGCAGGCCTGATGAACCGAGCAGATGTAGAGCGCTTTGCTGCAGGAATAGAACTGAAAGATTTCACCTGCCAGCCAGCTCAGCTCAAGATTTTAGAGCTAGACGAGGCAAAAGAGACTTCTCTCGTAGAAATTACCCTAGCTGAGGGTAAGTTCCACCAGGTAAAGCGCATGGTGGCTGCCTGTGGAAAAGAAGTCACGGATCTTCAGCGCCTCACGATGGGACCCTTGCAATTGGATCCCGCACTGGCTCTTGGAGAATGGCGGAGGCTGACCGAGGAAGAAATGCTTTCTTTAGAAATCTTTGGGGTAGAATTGTAAATGAAAAAGCTTGAATTCCTCATACAAAAGAGTTGAAACAGAATCATTTGACAAAGGTAGTCCTTCTTGGTAGAATAAGTATGTCGTAAAGACAAATAACTTCTTCTTGGTTGCAGGCCATGCCAAACCTGCCACTCGGATGAAGCGTAAAGAAAAGGAGTATATCATGGCAATCTCAAAAGAGAAAAAAAATGAAATCATTGCACAATACGCACGTCACGAAGGTGACACTGGTTCAGTAGAGGTACAAGTTGCTGTCCTTACTTGGGAAATTAACCACCTCAACGAACACATCAAACAACACAAAAAAGACCACGCTACTTACCGTGGTTTGATGAAGAAAATCGGTCGCCGTCGTAACTTGCTTGCATACTTGCGTAAGAACGACGTTAACCGTTACCGTGAGTTGATCAACTCTCTAGGACTTCGTCGTTAATCTTGCGTCTAAAACGTTTCTATACTTCGTTGACTTCGTCTCGATGTACCATTAGTACAATCTTCGACTCGTCGCCTAGTTTATAAACGTTTTAGCCCGAGCTCAAATTGGCTCTCTGATTCCAGAGGGCTCTTTTCTGTCCCTTCACCTTACCTAGATATACTCAAGTATTATCTTCGGTTACGGTTCCTAGTACTGTAAGGTAAAATAAACCAGATCTTCTCCCTTAGGGGAGTTTTTTCTTTTTCACTAGGATTGTAATCTAATCTCAAATCAGTTTTCAGGGTTTTGGAGTACGATTATTCGTCTCTCCCCTTAATTCATTTTAAGCTCTTCAAATATCGTTTCCTAGTCTAATTTTTCTAATTATTCCAAATAAAAAGTCCTTCTATTTCTTTAGAAGAACTTTTTCGATTAGCAGCTTTACTCTTTCAAGAATTTTTGGATCGCAGGAGCGGCAGTGATAGCAAATCTTTCGTCGATGCGATGCTCCCCACCTTCCACAGTAACTAGCTCTGCATTTGGAATGGTCTGACTCGCTTGAACAGCATACTGGTAGGGAACGACTGAATCATCAGTGCCGTGGATAATGAGGGTCGGAGCTGTGATTTTGGCCTGCTCTGCTTGGATGTCAATGTCTAAGGCATCGATTAGATAAATCTTGCCCAGAGTAGTATTGTGGTGTGTCAGGCTGTCTGGAAGTTGGTCGAAGTCAGGACTCCCTAGCTCACGATAGGTCTCTTTGGCATCGTCGAAAAGAACGAAAGCTGGAAAGATGAGCATGAGTTTGTGCACGCGGTCCGGATAAGCAGCAGCATAGAGACTGGCAACGACACCACCTTGGCTGGCACCGAATAAGCTCATTCTGCTCTTATCTACAAAGGTCTCAGAACTCAGTTTTTCCATGACTTGAGTCAAGTCTGTGAGTTCGGTCTTGACCGACATATTCAGCATATCTTGTCCACCGCTTTTCGACTGACGGCTGCCGCCGTAGAAATCAAAGCTGTAAACCAGATAGCCTTGCTTTGCCAACAGCTGGCTGTACATCTCATATTGCTCAAGGGTGTTGTTAAATCCATGTGCGATAACAATAGTCGGCAATTTTTTACTCTTGTAGTCACGAGGAGCAGTAATCTTTCCGTAGAGTTGCTTGTCATCGTATGAAACACTGTACTCTTCGGATACGATGTCTTCTGTCAGAGTCGGTTGCTTGTCGCTCTTCTCGCTAGAAGCTGTCTGTGTGGTTTCTGGCTTAGGAGGGGTAGGATTCGGTTTGGTCTGGGAGTGCCAGAAGAACAGAGCCAGTCCCGTCAAGCTCAAGACTGCTAAGAAAGCCCAAATATACTTCATAGTTCTCTCCTTTCTGTATTTGTAGTATTATAGCGGAAATGAATGTATTTTACAAGAAGAGAGCTTTCTTGTTTTTGATTTTTCTGGATCTCATACAAGAAAATCCAATTCAGTCATCTAAGCGAGATTCCGATAACCTTGAGTTTTTTAGAAAATCTTGCTAGACTGTAGCTACTAAGATAAAAACACAGTTCTGGTTGGTAGTCCAGACGCAAAAAATCCATTTTTTGTCAGTAACCTTCCTCCTTGGTTGTCCATTCTTAGGGATTTTTAAAGGAGGTGCTGTCATGGATAAGATTTCAATGACGCTGACAGTTTATTTTGAAGAGGGATTTTGGCACGGTCTTTTCAAGCAGGAACATGCTCAATCTTATAGAGTTTGCCGATTCACCTTTGGTGCAGAGCCTAGCACGCAGGAATTGTTGGATTTTCTAAACCGTTATTATCATCGGTTGCAGTTTAGTCCTAGCATCAGAGTGAAGGAGAAGACTAAGTCGGTCAGTCCTAAACGCTTGCAGAGACAGGCTAAAAAGGAGCAGATGGCTTCACGTTCTTCAAAGTCTCGGGAAGCGCTGAGTCTGCAATTAGAAGAGCAAAAGAAAATTGCTCGAGTCAAGCGCAAGCAGCAGAAAGAACTGGCTAAGCAAAGGAAATTCGAACTCAAACAGCAAAAACGATTGGAAAAGCACAAGGGGCATTGAGCCTGGTTTTTCTTATTTACATGGGAAAGTCTTCCGTTGGGAGGCTTTTTTGTTTGTCAGGCAATCGGTGAGTGGCTTGAAAGGCGAAGTGATATCTCCAAGTCGTTTTATTTGAAAGATGTAACTAAAGGTATTACAATATAATCATAAAATAAAAATTACAAGCGTAGTTTTGAAAAGGAGAAGTTATGATTGAAATTACATATTTGGATGTTGTCAAGCAGGAGCGGAAGATGACCTTTGAGTCTTATCAGGAGTTTGAGCAATCCCAGCAAGCCTGCTTGATTGGAGTGGCGGATTATTACCCAGTTAAAAAGCTGACTTATAAAGGTCATGATTTGAACTACCAGGGTACTTACGGCGACGTCTTCTTTTTCCTGATGAAGCAGGATTTGACAAAGTTTGACTAAGAATAAAGGAGAAAAATAATGGTAAAAGCAATCACAGATGCAACATTTGAGCAAGAAACAAAAGACGGATTAGTACTCATTGACTTTTGGGCCACTTGGTGCGGACCTTGTCGGATGCAGGGGCCAATCCTTGACAAGCTCTCAGAGGAACTTTCCGAAGAGGAGCTCAAGATTGTCAAGATGGATGTGGATGAAAATCCAGCTACAGCACGCGCTTTTGGCATCATGTCTATCCCGACCTTGCTCTTTAAAAAAGACGGTCAAGTCGTCAAGAAGGTAGCGGGTGTTCACACTGCCCAGCAGATTAAAGCCATTGTGGCGGAGTTGGGATAGTCAGTGAGTACAAGACTAAAATAGACCTATTTTAAAATGAGACTGCTCTTATTTTGGAGCGGTCTTTTTTATTTCGATTATAACAATAATGAGTCAATTTAAAATTTTTATTTGAAAATGCATATTTTAAGGTATAATAAGTAGAGGTAAATTTTTTCCAATGGGTTACGCTAGAGATCCGGGTTATTTAAAACATGATGGGAATGAGGTAATGATTATTATTGAGTTGCTAAAACATCTTTTATTTGTTTTTATGATTTTTACACCATTCATCGCTCCAGCGGTTTTGTGTTTTTTTGTAGGCTGGATGATTCCTAGAGAGCAGATAACGCAAAAAAGAATCATACTAGTATTGGCTTTGTTGATTCCTGTTTTACTTTTAATTTCGTATTTTGCTCCTCAGATATTAGGTCTGGTTTTTTGGAGTTTGATCTGGTTTTTCATCGGGTTGCTGCGAATGAAGAATTATACTAAGTCACAGTACTGGACAAGATGGCTTATATTTATCGCTTGTTTTAGTGCCTATATTTTACTTTATCTCCGCTTTTTTGGGTCGCTTTATTTTTATTAAACTATTTAAAAATCAGCTTGAAGCAAATCTTCAAGCTGATTTTGTTTATTCTTTATTGCTCCAACTATTTGCTGTAAGAAATATGATAAAGAAACCAGAAAATCAAAATCTTGTTGTTTCGGGCACGTCAAAAAAAGTTATCATGATATACTAGATAGTAGGCATTAAAATCAATTGGAAAAGGAGCATATCATGAGAAAGATATTTAGATTTTATTTCCTTGTAGCTATAGTAGCTTTATTAGTTGGATGTTCGTTTAATCGCTCAAATACTGGAAGAAATAATTCAAAAGCCCCAAAAAACACTGAGACTTCAACCTATCATAATACGGAAGTAACTGGCCCTGCTGCGTCATTTGACTGGAATGCAAAAGTCGGCCCTGTTTCCTATGAGAAAACATACGTTGAAACAAATAGTGGCAAGGAAATCACTACAACTTTAGATGGTGTTAAACAGGCAGCTGATAATCTTGAAAAGAAGAAAAAAGAAATTTCTGACCCTAAGGTTCAAGCGGCCCTTAAACTGGTGGATGCTGTCTTTGTCAATCAAGAAAACTTCGATTTGGTTGTGAAAGCTACAGGTACGAGCAATCAAGAAGAATTTTTTAATAAAATTTGGAATGAGGTTTTAATCCCTACCTTATCTGAACGCTATTCAACTTTTTCAAATGATACGGTCTTTAAATACAAAGGAGAAAGTTACCCTATCAAGGTGTATGCACCAATGTTTTTCAAGGTGAATACCAATGCATTGGGAAAAGCTGGGGCCTATACTCTTGAGGATTATAAGGTAGATGGCGACATGGTTTATTTGCAATTCAAGGCTCCATCAGTAGATACTTATCAATATGAAGTGAAGGCTTCTTATCATGATAACTATAAAGAATTCTTCCAAGGAATGGTAGATGAACACAATAAGGTTGTCGAAACCAACTATGCCAAAGGATTGAATATTCGATTTGTCTATCAATTAGCTGCTCTTGATTTTAAAGCAGATAACTATGTGGATTTACAGGGGATGGATTATCTTGATAATAGTACCCATTACCTTGCCATTGAGGTAGATAGTAAGGGAAAAGCTACAATAGACAAAGAAAATATTGCTAATCTTTTACAAATCAATATGACACCAGCGAATGAAGCGAATAAAAAGAAATTTGAATAATCTTTTGTCAGAGCTCTTCGATACATGCGCACTCTTACCTCCTGCTAGTCGGACATCGAGTAGATAAAAGCTTCCTATATTGCATGAAAAAATCACCTGTTTTGTACTGACCCCAAAAAGTTAGACAGAAAAAATCTAACTTTTGTGGGTCAGTACAGCTACCTAACACTCTTCATTAATCCGTCACGGCACCTGTTCCATCAAAGCTCCAAGTATTTTTGACATAAGTTGTCAATTGAGCTATTGTTTTTTCATCGCAAACACACGAAATCATATACACCTTATCGTCCTTTTGGAATGTCCAGAGAATAATATAATTGCCTGATTTAAGGCTCATATTTACTTGAATTGCTTCGTTTCCTCCAACAGTAACAGAAGATCTTGAAACCTTAACAACTTTATTTTTTCCGTTCATGGCACTTTCAAATCTTTGAGCCATCATCTCAGCACTAAATTCCTCTCCTTCATCTACATTTGCTTTTTCTCTATTGGCGGCATTTAAAATAATAGCATTAGTACCACTCTGATCTATGTATTGGATGTTATCTCCACCTTCTACATATTCATATTTTTTCCAGTCACTCGGGATACTGACATATCCATAATCTGCTGAACCGATTCGTTTAGTTTTTTCAGAACTCTGATCACTATCTGATATTTTTTCCTTTACCTTACTACTCGATTCTGTAGTCTCTTTCACAACACTAGTGGAACTAGATTCCGAAGATGATGACTTACTGGACTCTTTCCTTGAACTGCTACAAGCAACAAGACTAACTAAAGACAAGACTGCAACAGCCACTAGTAGGGGCTTATTTTTCATGTTATCTCCTCATTGATAGATTTTTACTAACTAGTCTAACATATTCACCAACGAATTCCTCACGGAATAAGTATCTATTCCTCCAACTCCTCGCTGTAGGCAATAATCTGATCAACTGTGTCGGACAAGAATTGGATGGTATCGCGGAGTGGTTTGTCTGTCGAAATATCTGCTCCGATAATCATAGCTGACTCAAGCGGAGTCTTGCTGCCACCAGATTTGAGCAGCTCAAGCCAGTCACGGGCACCATTTTCGTCATTTTTCAGGTGTAGGTAGCCTGCAGTAGAGATGACCAGACCAGCTGAGTAAGTATAGCTGTAGAGTCCCATGTAGTAGTGGGCTTGACGCATCCAAGTCAGGGCAGCATCGTCGTCGATTTCAACGGCATCGCCCCAGAAGTCCGTCAAGACTTCTTTCATGATAGCGTTGAGTTTACTTGCACCGAAGGTTCCGCCTTCTTCAATCAAAGTATAGACCTTGCGTTGGAAGGCAGCTTCCAGCAAGTGGGTGATGAAGTTGTGGAAGTAGGTATCCGTCAGACGGTGAGCCAGGGCAAAGCGTTTCTGGCGAGGATTATCAAACTGGCGTTCCAGATAATCACTGAGCAGGAGCTCATTAAAGGTAGACGGTGCTTCCACATAGTAGGTGGACATATGGGCGTTGAAATAGCTTTGGTGATTGTCAGAGAAGATAAACTGACCAGAGTGACCAATTTCGTGAATCAGAGTATAGACATCACTCATGCGACCAGTCCAGCTCATGAGGACATAAGGGTGAACCCGATAAGGATCAGCAGCATAGCCTCCAGAGTCCTTTCCGGCATTGGCCGCAAAGTCGACCCAGCGTTCTTTCTTGTAGCGGGCAACTTCTTGACAATACTCTTGTCCGAGTGGCTCGACTGATTTCATGACGAGGTCGTAGGCATCATCAATGCTGACTTCAGGATTGAGCTCGCTGTCCAAGTCCAGCTTCCAGTCGGCAAAGGTCATTTTTTCAAGTCCGTTTACCTTAGCGACATGCTTGAGGTATTTCTGAGCTACTGGGGCAAATTCGCTCATAATCAAGTCAATCTGCCGGTCAAACATAGAGCGATCAACTTCTTGCTCAGCTAATAAGTAGTCAAAGACAGAGTCATAGCCCTTCATGTCAGCCAGCAGTTTTTCAGACTTGACCTGAGCCAGATAGGCAGCAGCTGCAGTGTTTTGATGCTGACGAAGTCCTTCTGAGAAAGAGCGGAAAGCTTTTTCGCGGATTTCTGCATTTTCATGATTTTGGTAGAAATTCTCATAGGTGACAAAGCTGTTTTTGTAAACTTTGCCGTCTACTTCAAAGTCAGCCATAGCAAAGTCGCCAGCCCGCATCTTGGTGTAAATATCCTGTGGACTGTAAAAGACTTCACCTAGATTGGTCAAGGCTTTTTCGACATCCGCTCCCAGATAGTGGGCTTTTTTGATTTTAGCCTGGCGAATGGCTGATGTCAGATGGGGCTCTTGGCCTAGTTTCTCCAAGACAGCCTCGTCTGCACCGACTAGGGCGTCGTCAAAGAAGCTGAGTGCGACATTGGACTCGGTCTCAAACTCCATAGCTGCTTGGGCAATCTGCGCAAAGCTCTCGTCACCAAAGTCAGTGGTCTGTGGCATAAAACCGTAGTTACCGATATGGCTGATTTGGATATAAATCTGCTCTAACTCAGCAAATGCCCGCTCAAAATCTTCGAAAGTGCTGAGCTTGCCTTGGTAATCACGGACGAATTTTTGGATGTCCTCTCTGGCCTTTTCGATGGCCCGCAGGAAGTCCTCTTGGTCTTGGTAAAGGGCTGTTAGGTCCCAGAGTTCATTTTCCGGAAATTCAGAACGATGTTTTTGTTCCATAGTCTACTCCTTTTGTCGTATATAGAAATAGTATAGCAAAAAATCCCCCAAAATGTCTTTGGGGGAGAAGGATAAGTCAGTATTTTTTAGATGTTTGTAATTTGAGTATAAAAGTCAAAGTTTCTTTGCTGCAATCCTTTTAAAAAGCAGTAGATAAGATAAGAAGACAAAGATAACTAAGCCTAATAGAAGGGTGAAGACGTTTTGAGTTCCTTTTGTCATATTTGGAGCTTGATTGGCGATGACAGCTGTGACTGCAGTACCTATAGCACCCGCAAAGGTCTGGGCCAGCTGAAACAGCGCTGTCGTATCTGCAGTTTTTTCTTTATCAACTTGAGTCGTCGCTAGAGCAAGTGTGTTATTAAAGGCCATGTTTCGACCCAAGGTAAAGCAAATATAAATCGCAATAACAGCTGTTAAGGTGAGTTCTTTTGTGAAGAGAAGGAGCAAGAAAACAGCCAGGAAAAGAAGTGAATTGCCTGTAAAAAGGGTTGGTTTAGGACCATTTCTATCATAGAGCTTGCCAAAGACAGGAGATAGGAAGGCTCCGAGCATGGTTCCTGGAAGCAGTGCAAAGCCTGCTTGAGCTGTTGAAATGTCTTTTTCTATGACCAGGAAGTTGGGAATCAGAAAATTAGCCGATAGGTTGATAAACTGAAAAATGAAAAAGGGTAAAATAGCCAATAAAACTGTTGGTTGCTTTAAGATACGAATATCTAGGAATGGATGTTCAATCTTCAAGCTCCGATAGATAAAGTAAGCTAGTGGCACTACACAGAGAACAAGATAGAGCCAATCGATATGTCCTTCTTCTAAGCTGGAGATGGCTACAATGGCAAAGACGAGTGAGCCTGCTAAGAGGAGAAATGAGAGAAGATCAAAAGTGCGTTTCCTAGACTTCTCGGAATTTCTTAAAAAGAAAAAGCCAAGGATAAAGGAAATGATTGGGACAGGAAGAATAAAGGTATAAATCATATGCCAGTCAAAACGACTAATCATAAAACCACCGTAAGTCGGTCCAATTGCTGGTGCTAGGCTGACCACCATCCCAGACAAGCCCATGTAGGTTCCAATTTTTTGCTTAGGAACACGCTCAACAATCAAGTTAAAGAGCAAAGGAATGGCTAATCCAGTAGCTCCTCCTTGCAGGATTCTCCCTATCATCAAGATGGGAAAGCTTGAAGCCAACATGGCAATCAGTGTGCCCAAGCAAAAGTTGGCCAAAGCGGTAAAGAGAATAGTCCTCTCTTTCCAATTGTGGGCTAAGGTTGCTCCTAAAGTAATCGTAATGGCCACTGCTAGTAAATACCCTGTCGTAATCCATTGCAGCGTTCCCAATCCTAACCCAAAGACCTTACTTAGATGCGGGAAGGTTACATTCATACTGGTTTCAGATAAGATGCCTGCAAAGCAGACTAAGGCTGTCGCAAGGAGCGAGAAAAAATCTTTCTTTTCAACTGTTTGATGATCTGGCACGATTGTCTCCTTTACATGTTTGAAATGAGTCACTGTATTTATTATAAAGCAAGAAGTCCTCTTTGAAAAGTGAATAGTGGCTATACCGCCATCTTATTTGACGAATCGAAAGGGAAAAAACGAACTCCGACAGCCAACTATAATCAGCTATAGAAAAGAAAAATAGATTTTCAGTACTTTTATAGAAAAAAGCCATTTTCAGCCTTTTTCTTTTGCCTGAAATTGTGGTAAAATAAGGTCTATACGTGCTTGATACAAAGATGAGGATATAATAAGCTACTGAGGCTATGATATTAAAGTCACAGTGCTAACTGAACACGTCCTATGAGTTGCTTAACGTCTTAATATCTTGATCTTTGTAGCCAAGGCGTATGAAAAAATTTGAGCATGTGCTCGGCAAGGAGTCTTTATGACAAAACAAGTTTTTAAAACTATTTTTGCAAGCCGTGAGCTGGTAGTTGAAACCGGACAGGTTGCAAAGCAGGCAAATGGCAGCGCCGTTGTTCGATATGGAGAAAGTACCGTTTTAACTGCGGCAACCATGTCCAAAAAGATGGCTACTGGTGACTTTTTCCCGTTGCAGGTCAACTATGAGGAAAAAATGTATGCGGCTGGGAAATATCCTGGTGGTTTTAACAAGCGCGAAGGCCGTCCGTCAACAGATGCGACTTTGACTGCCCGCTTGATTGACCGCCCGATTCGTCCCATGTTTGCAGAAGGTTTCCGCAATGAAGTTCAGGTTATCAATACAGTTCTTTCTTATGACGAAGATGCTTCGCCTCAAATGGCTGCTATGTTCGGTAGCTCTCTGGCTCTTTCTATCTCAGATATTCCTTTTAATGGCCCTATCGCAGGAGTTCAGGTTGGCTATGTAGATGGTGAATTCATCATCAACCCTAGCAAGGAACAAAAAGAAGTTTCACTTTTGGAACTGACAGTGGCTGGCACCAAAGATGCTATCAATATGGTAGAGTCTGGAGCCAAGGAGCTGTCTGAAGATATCATGCTGGAAGCTCTTCTCAAAGGGCACGAAGCGGTTAAAGAATTAATTGCCTTCCAAGAAGAAATTGTTGCAGCAGTTGGCAAGGAAAAAGCGGAAGTAGAATTACTGCATGTTGATGAAGAGTTGCAGGCAGAGATTATCGCAGCCTATAACAGCGACTTGCAAAAGGCTGTTCAGGTAGAAGAAAAGCTGGCGCGTGAAGCCGCAACCCAGACTGTCAAAGACCAAGTCACAGCGGTTTATGAAGAGAAATACGCAGACCACGAAGAATTCGACCGTATCATGCGTGATGTGACTGAAATCTTGGAACAAATGGAGCATGCAGAAGTGCGACGTTTGATTACCGAAGATAAGGTTCGTCCTGACGGCCGTAAGGTTGATGAAATCCGTCCGCTGGATGCGGAAGTGGATTATCTACCGCGTGTGCATGGTTCTGGTCTCTTTACTCGCGGGCAAACCCAAGCCTTGTCTGTTCTGACTTTGGCACCAATGGGCGAAACGCAAATCGTGGACGGCTTGGATCCAGAATACAAGAAACGCTTCATGCACCACTATAATTTCCCGCAATACTCTGTCGGTGAAACAGGCCGTTATGGGGCTCCTGGCCGTCGTGAAATCGGACATGGTGCTCTTGGGGAACGTGCCTTGGAGCAAGTCTTGCCTAGCTTGGAAGAGTTTCCTTACGCTATCCGTCTGGTAGCAGAAGTCTTGGAGTCAAACGGTTCTTCCTCACAGGCCTCTATCTGTGCGGGCACTTTGGCTCTGATGGCCGGTGGTGTGCCGATTAAGGCTCCGGTTGCCGGAATTGCTATGGGCTTGATTTCAGATGGCAGCAACTATACGGTTCTGACGGACATTCAAGGTTTGGAGGACCACTTTGGGGATATGGACTTTAAGGTAGCTGGTACTCGTGAAGGGATTACCGCCCTGCAGATGGATATCAAGATTGAAGGAATTACAGCGGAAATCCTGACAGAAGCTCTGGCTCAGGCTAAGAAAGCCCGCTTTGAAATCCTGGACTTGATTGAAGCAACGATTCCAGCTCCGCGTCCTGAGTTGGCTCCAACTGCTCCGAAAATCGATACCATCAAGATTGATGTGGACAAGATTAAAATTGTCATCGGAAAAGGTGGGGAAACCATTGACAAGATTATCGCTGAGACCGGTGTTAAAATTGACATTGATGAAGAGGGTAATGTATCCATCTACTCTAGCGACCAAGACGCCATCAATCGAGCTAAAGAAATCATTGCTGGTCTGGTCCGCGAAGCAAAAGTGGATGAAGTATACCATGCCAAGGTTGTTCGAATTGAGAAATTCGGTGCCTTTGTCAACCTCTTTGACAAGACAG
>JABZYU010000001.1:0-56881 GCA_015264985.1 Streptococcus sanguinis
ACCAAAGACAATATGAAAAAGACTTACGGCTCCCAGCTCTTTATGAATGGAGGTGCCTAGGATGATTTTAGAATTTTTCCAAGGGCTGCGGGATTTTCACTTTCTGCAAAACGCCCTCATCACAGCCATCGTCATTGGGATTGTTGCTGGAGCTGTCGGCTGCTTTATCATTCTGCGCGGCATGTCGCTCATGGGGGACGCTATCTCTCATGCGGTTCTGCCCGGTGTGGCCCTGTCCTACATTTTAGGGATTAATTTCTTTATCGGAGCCATCACCTTCGGACTTTTGGCCTCGATTATTATCACCTACATCAAGGGCAATTCCATTATCAAAAGCGATACAGCCATTGGGATTACCTTTTCTTCCTTCCTAGCTCTGGGTGTGATCCTAATTGGCGTTGCCAATAGTTCCACAGACCTCTTTCATATTCTCTTTGGGAATATTTTGGCCGTACAGGACATTGATATGTGGATTAGTATTGGAGTCGGAATAGCTGTGCTCTTAATCATCATCCTCTTTTTCAAGCAGCTATTGATTACCTCCTTTGACCCCTTGCTGGCTCAAGCCATGGGCATGCCGGTCAGCTTCTATCACTATCTGCTGATGATTCTTTTGACCTTGGTCTCTGTGACAGCCATGCAGAGTGTGGGAACCATTCTGATTGTCGCTCTCTTGATTACGCCGGCAGCAACGGCCTACCTCTATGCCAACAGTCTGAAAACTATGATTCTGCTGTCCTCGGGTTTGGGAGCTCTGGCTTCTGTAATGGGGCTCTTTATCGGCTACAGTTTTAATGTCGCTGCAGGATCCAGCATTGTCCTGACCTCGGCCCTCATCTTTCTCATCTCTTTCTTTATTGCCCCTAAGCAACGCTATTTAAAACTTAAAAACCGACCTAAACTAAAATAAAAATCAATGGAGGAATCCCATGAAAAAATTAGGTTTTTTATCCCTGCTTTTGCTAGCAGTCTGCACTCTCTTTGCCTGCTCCGGTCAGAAGAACGCGTCCAGTGACTCGTCCAAGCTCAAGGTTGTTGCGACCAACTCAATTATCGCTGATATTACCAAAAATATAGCTGGCGATAAGATTGACCTGCACAGCATTGTACCAGTCGGCAAAGACCCCCACGAATACGAGCCCCTGCCTGAAGATGTCAAAAAGACTTCTCAAGCAGACCTCATCTTCTACAATGGTATCAACCTAGAAACCGGCGGCAATGCTTGGTTTACCAAGTTGGTCAAAAATGCCAATAAGGAAGAAAACAAAGACTACTACGCTGTCAGCGATGGCGTTGACGTCATTTACCTTGAAGGGCAAAGTGAAAAGGGCAAAGAAGACCCTCATGCTTGGCTCAACTTGGAAAATGGTATTATCTATGCGCAAAACATTGCCAAGCGTTTGATTGAAAAAGACCCTGACAATAAGGCCACTTACGAGAAAAATCTCAAAGCCTATGTGGAAAAGCTAACCGCTTTGGACAAGGAGGCCAAAGAGAAATTCAACAATATTCCAGAAGAAAAGAAAATGATTGTGACCAGCGAAGGCTGCTTCAAGTACTTCTCTAAGGCCTACAATGTGCCATCAGCCTACATTTGGGAAATCAATACCGAAGAAGAAGGAACTCCTGACCAAATCAAAAGCTTGGTTGAAAAACTGCGTGAGACCAAAGTGCCATCTCTCTTTGTCGAATCAAGTGTGGACGACCGTCCGATGAAGACTGTTTCTAAAGACACCAACATCCCAATCCATGCTAAAATTTTCACTGACTCAATCGCTGACCAAGGCGAAGAGGGTGACAGCTACTATAGCATGATGAAATACAATCTGGATAAAATTTCCGAAGGATTGGCCAAATAATGATAAAAGGTTAGGAAGACAAAATCCTAACCTCTTTATTTTTGGAGAAGGAGCTTCACATGGAGTCGATTTCAAATTTCCGGTCAAATTATTCGAAAAAAACATTGATTCGGAGTACAATGAAGCTATCAAACATGAATGGAGACTTCCTATGACAACTTTTCTCGGAAATCCTGTAACCTTTACTGGAAAGCAACTGCAAGTCGGCGACACTGCCCACGATTTTAGCTTGACAGCAACTGATCTTTCAAAGAAAACTCTGGCTGACTTTGCTGGCAAAAAGAAAGTCCTGAGCATCATCCCATCTATCGATACTGGTGTCTGCTCAACTCAGACTCGTCGTTTCAACCAAGAGCTCTCTGACTTGGATAATACCGTTGTTATCACGGTTTCAGTTGATTTGCCTTTTGCTCAAGGCAAGTGGTGTGCTGCTGAAGGCATTGAGAATGCTATCATGCTCTCTGACTACTTCGACCATTCTTTCGGCCGTGATTATGCTGTCCTCATCAATGAATGGCACCTTTTGGCTCGTGCAGTTCTTGTCTTAGACGAAAACAACACTGTGACCTACACTGAATATGTCGACAATATCAATACCGAGCCTGACTATGATGCGGCGATTGTAGCAGTTAAGAGTTTATAAGAGATAAAAATACGGATTTGCTAGTCCGTATTTTTTTGTACGAAAAACTTTTGCCAAAACTGACGGAACCAAGCCCAGAAACGCAAGAAAAAGGATGGTCGATTCAGTAATTTCTTGAATTGAGCAATCTCTGCCTTTACCTGTTTATGAGCACTACGTCCTTTTCGAGCATAAGGGCTCTTAGCTGAACGATAGCCCAGTGGACCACGATTGTTCTGAGGTGACTTGAACTTGCAGCCGCCATTTTCAATGGCAAGCCTGCGAAAGCGAGGATCCCAGACTGCAGGCGTTTTGACATCATAGCGAGTATGAGAAGCCTGATTAACCGGCCGATTGCGCTCACCATAGTTAAAGCTGGTTCCATTCACAATACCATTTTGGCTAGCCCCCTCTGGATCGATAATATTGAGAAAACGGCCTGTCTGATCCAGGATAAACTCTGTATGAAAATCAATCAGGATTTTTATATTGGCCTGACTTGCTTGACCATCCGGATAGATAGCTTGACTAGACATCTTATCAATATAGGCTTTATTATGCAAGCGAGAGGATTCTTGAAAGTTATAAGGCAGCGCTGGAAAAGCCTTTAGATAGGAGGCCAAGGCTTCTGCATCTGTCATACCAATCTGACGGTAGTGATCTCTGACCCACTGGGCCTGCTGGCAGGAAATGACATAGCGAAACTGATGTAGCTGCCTTTTGAGCTTTTGATTGCCATCCCTTTGGCTGAAATCATCTGCCGGGAAAGCCTGTCGTAAGGTGCTTGAAAAAATCTTCCAAAAGCGATCATGCGGTGTTAGGTCTGGAGCAATTCGAGCCAGTAAAAGATCTGTCTCTGCCTTTTCTCCGCTCAGCTCCTCAGGCATATTTACAATATTCATAGCCAAAACCAGCAGCTCCTGAGCTCCTAACCTGTTGTTCTGAGCCGCCTCAGCCTGCCAGAGCTCTTGAAAAAAGGGACTGCCAAAAAGCTGAGCCTCCCGCAGGTAATCTCTTTCTTCTGACACTGTTTTTCCTTGCCCGTTATTTAACCCTGCAAAAACTTGTTCTAGCGCTGTCTGAGACCAACCGATTGATTGCAATTGCCGAAAGAGCTGCTCTTTCCCTTCTTTCGGATACATGGCTCCCCTCCTTTCTTTTAGCCCTAATAGTTCAAAACTGTCTAGATTATAATAAAAAACCTAATGTGCATAGAACAATTAGATTTTATCACAAACTCACATGATAGCAAAGAACAAAATATGAATCCTTGGAGTACTAACAATAAAGATATTCTTAACAAATCACTCAATAAATAAAGAGAAGACCAAACCGGTCCTCTCTCAGTATGAGTTTTGTTTAAATGAGCTGTTCCAACTTTGATTTTGCTACAATTCATCTAGGATTCGATTTTATCAATAAATGCTCTTAAGCTTTACGACGTTTTGCAAAAGCCAGTCCCAGCATAGAGAGCAATCCCAATCCTGCAAGCGCTAGAGAAGATTCAGCAGATCCTGTTTTTGGAAGAGCTGCTGGAGCCTGATAGGTCTGAACTGGTTTCTTTCCGTTCTTCACTCCTGTTGTAGTGACTTTCAGAACCTTTCGCTCATTCTTAGAAACGAGGTTGGTTGGGTCGTCTGTCTCAAGGGCTGCAAGAGCTGCTTTCAAAGCTTCAAGTTTGGTATTTTCGACTCTATAGGTTTCTTCCTTACTTGCCAAGTTTGCTTTAGCATCATTGAGAGCCGCTTCTGCTTCTTTTAGAAGAGCAGGGGCGTTTTGCAAGCGAGAAACGTAGTCTTTAGCAGCTTGAACAGCGCGTTGAGCCTCTTCCAGAGCTGTAGCCGCAGCAGTTGCCTTTTCTTGAGCGGTCGCTGTAGCTGCTTTCAATTCAGCAAGCTTGGCATTAGCTTCCTCAGATGTTTTTTGCGCAGTTGCTTGGGCTGCTTCTTTTTCTTTCAAGCTTGCTTGAGCTTTAGCTAAAACTGCAAGCTTAGCCTTGGTTTCTTCAGAAGCTGAGTTCTTGCTATTTTCGAGTTCAGCTTGGTAAGTACTTTCCGCCTTGGCCAACTTGTCCTTAGCAGTTTTCACAACCTCACGCAGTAATGGTGCTGTCTCCTGCTTGTTCTGAGCATTTGTCAACGTACGTTGAGCAGCGTCCAACTTAGCTTGTGAAACCGCCAAGTCTTTACGAGCAGCGTCTGCATCTTGATTATTGGCATTTGGATTGATTAAGGCTGGTGTGATTTTGGAAGGATCCTTAATATCACCGTCATTATTCGCGAAGAGAAGGAAGTTAATTCGGTTAATAATGCCGTTGTTGCTAAAGTTAACAGCTACATAATCTCCCTTTTTCTGCCTATCTAGGCTGCCAACTATTTTTTGAGCATAGATTGTTGTTCTAATGGGGTCTCTAAAGCTATCTCCAAGGTCAAATAATTGGAATTTAATATTGTCATAGATAGTCTTCTTCAAATAATCAACGGACACTTTTTCTTGACTGGCCAAGGTAGGATAAAAACCCAGCTCATTTAAACCAGTAACTCTATATCCAAACTGATCAAGCCCAAATTTAGCAACCACATCTTTTGGAACATTCACTTGTGAAGTTATAGGATCTTTTGCTTGGGCTCTATATTTTTGCTCACGGGCTGCTTGGCTTAGAGCCGCCGCATAATCCATACTATTTTGCGTTAATGTTACAGGAGCATTGCCTACTTGCTTACGGATTTGGTTGATTAAATCTTGAGCATAGTAGTTAATTTCCAAAAGGATCTCTTTAGGAATATTATTAATATCTACTATACGTCGAGCATCCTTTTGACTGCTAATGAAGTTATTACTTGATTTTAGAATCACTGCCTCTTTTGCAAGCATTTCTTTCGCTTCAGGAGTTAACTGGCCCGATCCTTTTTTATCAATATTTCTTGCTGCCCTAATGTAATCTTGCGATAGGGTAAAAGTATTGTGAACCTGATCTTGAGACGAAAGTTTCGCTTCTTTTTCCTTGATTTCTGCTTGGGCTACTTTGATATCAGCCTGGGCTTGATCAATCACTGCTTGGCGTTTGGCATCTTCCGCTTCAGCTGTCTTCAACTGGTCTTGGTAAGAATCCAGGTTCTTTTGTTCCTTGTCAAGCTCCTCCTTTGCCTTCGTTACCTTTTCGCTTACCAGTTTGTTGTCCACATCTTTTTGAGCTGCATTCACAGCATCTTGGGCTGCTTGGGTTTCAGTTTGTGCCTTAGCTGCTTGAGCTTGAGCATCCTGAGCTACAGCCGCCTGTGTGTTTTCTACTTTTTTAGCTGTATCAAGAGCTGCTTGGGCTTGCTTAGCTGCGTTTTCTGCTGGAGCAACTTTTTTCTCAGCTTCTGTAACTGCTGCCTGAGCTTCCGCAATTTTTTGTGTACTTGTATCAGCATTATCTTTCTTAGCGGTTTCAACTTTAGTCTCAGCAGTCGCAACCTGTTCTTTGGCTTGGTCAACAGCCGCTTTAGCTTGATTGACCTGCTCAGTTTGCTGTTTAAGAGCTTCTGGACTTGCAGATAGAGCCTTATTTTGGTCTGCAGGGGCATTTTCATCCACTGGAGTTGTATCTGCAGCTACAGTGTGAGCAAAGCCAGTACTAGCAAGAACTGCTGCACCTAGAATGACATGTTTTTGGATTTTTTTCATGGGTTTCCTCCTGATATGTTAACAGTATAATGAGAAAAACTTTGTTTGTCAAACTATTTACATGTTTTTTTGAGAACATTTATCGCAAATGTGTCCAAAAATAGAATCTCATCTCCATCGCTTCCAAAAAACCTGTGTCTCTAGCTATAATTGTATAATGAATTTGACTCTTACTAATCTTGCCGATGATAAACTCTTAACCGATTACAAACATAATAGTCATAGAATGCAGAAAACCGCCCGTCAAGCAACGAGCGGTCTTCTTATTCACGAATTTCTTATCCTTTGATGGCAATGAAGGGTGATCCTTCTGTATTATCCGTCGGATTGACACTCTTGACTCCAAAGAGATAGTCTACGGGGTACCAGCCATTATTAGCTGCATTATAAGGGTCACGGACATAGGTTTTTCCATTGTCATAGCCTTTGAGAACCAGCTCATGAGTGACTGGATAATGGGCAAAGATGCTGGTACCAACGGCACCTAGGACATGATGCCCCTGCGAAAGCACTTCTTTGACTGCAGAAGCTGTAAACAGGGTCTCAGTTGTCAGATCCCAGTGCTGGGCAGCTCGGACAATACCACGACTGCTGGTGCCAAATCCATCTTTATTAAATTCATTGGTATTATTGTATAGGTAATCCGCAACGGTTGTTGGAAGCACTTCTGTCCCAGTAATTCCAGAAATAACCATGGCTAGCGTTGTCAGCACGCATCCTGTCGCATCCATGCTGTAAGGACCATACTTCCTGCCGCCCCAGCGACTATCACAATGAAGAAAAACTAAACATCAAAGAAAGGCTTAGACACTGTATTCTTGCAGCGATTTTTGTTATACTAGGGATAGAAAGTTCAGCGAGGATGCAAGATGACCCCAAATAAAGAAGACTATCTCAAGTGTATCTATGAGATTGGCAGCCGCCACAAAAAAATCACCAATAAAGAAATCGCCCAGCTCATGCAGGTTTCACCTCCGGCTGTGACGGAAATGATGAAAAAATTGCTGGCGGAAGAACTTCTGGTCAAGGATAAAAAAGCCGGCTACCTGCTGACTGATTTGGGGCTAAGGCTAGTTTCTGACCTCTATCGCAAGCACAGACTGATTGAAGTCTTTCTGGTCAACCATCTCGGCTACTCGACTGATGAAATCCATGAGGAAGCCGAAGTCCTAGAGCACACTGTTTCTGAGCGCTTCGTTGAGCGTCTGGATGCCATGCTCCAGTACCCCAAGACCTGTCCTCACGGAGGTACCATCCCAGCCAAGGGAGAGCTTCTGGACGAAGAAAACCAACTAACTCTGGAAGAGGCTTCTGCTCCTGGCGACTATATCATCAAACGGGTGCATGACGACTTTGACTTACTCAAATACTTGGAAAAATACAACCTGCAAATCGGCCAAACCATCACTTTCATCCAATACGATTCTTTCGCTCAGGCTTATCTCCTCAAGACAGAAACTCAAGAAATCCAAATCAATCCTATGATTGCCCAGCAGATTTATGTGGAAAAACTATAAACAGAACCCAGTTCGGACTTTTTAGTCTAAACTGGGTTTTTATTGACAAAAATAAGATGCCAGAATATAATAAGTATACTTACAAAATATCTAGAGGGAAAGCTAATGGAAAAATCTCAGTTTAACTCCATCTACAAGGATGAATACAAAAAATCAACCGGTCTGCTCTTTATCCGTGCCTACCACAAGTGGCATGGGCTGATAAAAAACAAACTGAGAACGATTGATTTGACCCATCCCCAATTTGTCGTTCTGACCACTCTTGCAGGGCTTCTGCGTCAGCAAGAATGGGTTAGTCAGACCGATATTGCACGATTTTCTGACATGGATGTTATGACCGTATCCCAAATCATCCGCCTCTTGATCAAGAAAGGTTTGATCATGCGGGAAGTCCATCCCAAGGACAGCCGTGCCAACATCATACTTCTAACGGATACGGGGCTGCAAAAGGTCAACCAAGCCCTTCCTCTGGTAGAAGGCATTGATCAGGCGTTCTTTGGAAAATTAGAAAATAATACAGAAACATTAAACCAACTCTTAATCAAACTGGAGGCAGAAAATGACTAGATTTTGGATTGGTGTCGTATCAAAAGAACATGTACTAAGAGGTGTAGAAGGTGGATTTTGCCAAGTCTGCCATGGAAAGAAAGCACCATTGAACCGAATGAAAAAGGGGGACTATCTTCTGTACTACAGCCCCAAGTATCAGCTGAATGGTCAGGAAAAGCTACAGGCCTTTACAGCAGTTGGCAAGATTCTAGATGACACTGCTTACCAAGTAGAGATGTTTGAAGGCTTTGTCCCATTTCGGCGAGATGTCAGCTACTACCAGCCTGTCAAAGACTGCCCTATTGAGCAAGTCCGACAGCATCCTCAGTGGCGCCAATATGCTTCTCAGATAAGATACGGACATTTCGAAGTTTCGAAAGACTTCTTCCTTTATGTTTTTGAGCAAATGAAACTGGACAGCCCTGCAAATCAGTAGAAGCAGCTTCGTTTGACTTACACCTAAACCTTTGCTCACCTGTCATTAAATCTAAAGTTCCGATTCTCAAGGAAAATCGGAACTTTTTGATTTGAAGTGAAATTATCGATTTATCAAATCAGCATAAAAGCAAATAAACTCCCCGTAATCACATTTACTAAAGCATGTATAATCCAGCTAGCTAAAATGGAGCCATCAGATTTCTTTTCATTGACAAAGCCCATATAAGCCGCGATGCCACCCGTACACAAAATGATGAGCAGGGTTTGCTGCCAAGAGAGCACTGTTATAGACATTAAGCCATGGAGCAGACCAAAAAGAGCAGCTTGTATGGTGTTGGCTACCACAAAGGATAAGCGACTAGCCAATCTCTTTAAAAGAAAACCTCTGAATAGCAGTTCTTCCGACAGAGAAGTTTGAAAAATACCATAAATCAGAACAGCTGGCAAGGCTTGGAAGCCTAGGCCTGAGAAATTCGAAGTCGCTGTATCCAGATTTTTTACAGCAGGATATACTAGCAAAAACGAAAGAAGCAAGAAAGATAGCGAACCCAACAAAATCCACAGCCAGATCTTTCGGCTGCCAGCATCTTTTCGTGGTTTTAAGCCAAGCCATTCTAAAAATGGACTTTTTCTTCTAGCACTTATCAACCACCAAACAAAAGGAAGAAAAGCAAACAAAGCAATTTGAATCAGAGCATTCAGCATCTGTTGAACTAGATTTTCCATGATAAGAGACTCCTTTCTTTTCTTTAATATGATTATACAAGACAAACTTCAAGAATTTATAAAGTAATTCTAAAATATTTCTAAAGAATGAAAGAAATCATAAACATAAACAATCAAAGATTATTGCCACTTCCACTTGCTTGCTATGCTCATCATTTTTGGACTAAATGATTCCAAAAACTCTTTAAAGATCTATCTCAAAAATCTAAGAAAAGTTGCAGATAAAAATAAGGCGATGAGTTTACAAAATAGAAAATTGACAATGCGTTAAAGAAAGAAAAAAGTCCTAAAATTTTATCACACAAAGTCAAATTTTCAGCCTATCTATCCTAGATGATTTTCTTTTTAGTCAAATACTCCCAGCTCCTGCTCATCCACTTCATCCCCCTCGGAGTCTCAATTTTACAGGCTTAGTGCCATGCCAAAAGCTGTTTTTCCCTTCTTGCCAACACGCTTACATTTTGCTAAAATGATATCAAAAATCAGCAAGGAAAAATTATGCCACAACAACTTTTTAAAGAATTTGCCCAGCTAGATCAAGTGGAAGCTATCGTTCTCGGTGGCTCTCGTGCTGGACAGCATTTTGACAAAGACTCAGACTATGATGTTTATATCTACTTGACAGACTTCATTGCTCCCCTGACCCGACGCGATATCCTTAGTAAGTACTGCTCCTACATGGAAATCGGCAATCAGTTTTGGGAACTAGAGGATGACTGTGTGCTAAAGAGCAAGATTGAAATTGAGCTCATTTACCGTACACTGGATAGCTTTGATAAAGATCTGCAGACTGTAGTCCTAGACCACCAAGCCCAGAATGCCTATACCACCTGTATGTGGCACAATCTGCTCCACAGCAAAATCATCTACGACCGAAATGGTCGCTATGAAGCACTTCAGAACAAGTACAGACGACCTTATCCAGCTGAACTGAAAAATAATATTATTAAGAAGCAGCTCCTCCTACTCGAACAAGCTATGCCAGCTTTCTCCAAACAAATAGAAAAAGCGCTCAAGCGTCAGGACTTGCTCAGTATCAATCACCGTAGCAGTGAATTTTTTGCTTCCTATTTTGACTTGCTCTTCGCCCTAAACGAACAGACTCACCCTGGAGAAAAGAGAATGCTGAAGTTTGCAAAAACCAACTGCCCGCTATTACCTCAGCATTTTGAAGAAAATATACAGACCTATTTTCAAAAACTCTACACTGAGCCAACTGAAGCCATAAAGCTTATCAATCAGCTAGTGACGACCATCAAAGAAATCATTCCTCAAGAAATTATTGGCGATTTTTAGTAATGTTGTCGGAAACTATCTATTCATTGCTACAGAAGCAAAAAAATTAGGAGTTTGAACACTAGTGTTCAAACTCCTTTTCATGCTTCTTATCAGCGATTCTTCGTATCCAAGATAATGGTCACTGGACCATCATTGATTAGCTCTACCCGCATGTCTGCTCCAAAAATCCCCGTCTGAGTCGGCACTTCCTGCTGCAAGGCAAAATTGAAGGCATCATAAAAATTGCTAGCCATCTCTGGCGGAGCAGCCTTGACAAAGGCTGGCCGATTACCCTTTTTGGTATCTGCATGCAGGGTGAACTGGGAAATTGACAAAATCTCTCCAGCAATGTCCTTGATAGATAGGTTCATCTTGCCCTCAGCATCAGAAAAAATCCGCATATTGACAATCTTCCTGACTGCATAATCCATATCCTCTTGACTATCGTCAGGCCCTACGCCTACTAGGAGCAGGAGACCTTGTCCAATACTGTTGTGCAGCTGCTGGTCAATGCTGACCTGAGCACGTTTCACGCGCTGAATCACTATTTTCATATCTTTTCCTTTGATTTAAGCAAATCACCAAGGGTAACTTACAGCTAGATAATGATTTCCGAAATGGATCAACCATTGGTCCGCTTGACCGAGTAGACCTCCGGCACGCTCTTTATCTTATCTACCACCGTCGTCAGCATGGACAGATTAGCAATACCAAAAGAAACGTGGATATTGGCAAATTTCATATCCTTGGTCGGCTGAGCATTAACTGTTGAAATGTTTTTGGTGGTATTAGACAGAACCTGCAACACATCGTTGAGGAGACCAGAGCGGTTGAGACCGTAAATATCAATGTGTGCCGTGTACTCTTTGGTCGTATTGTTGTCTTCCCATTCCACATCAATCAGCCGCTGCTCGTAATTTTCCTGGGCCTTGAGATTCATGCAGTCCTGCCGGTGAATGGCTACACCGCGTCCTTTGGTAATATAGCCGACAATATCATCACCTGGTACAGGATTACAGCATTTGGCAATCCGGATGAGGAGACCAGACGCCCCCTGAATAACCACACCGCCTTCGTGCTTAACCTTGAGGGTGTCTTTTTTGTTTTCGACCTTGACTTCGCCGCCCTTGACCAATTCCTCCGCTTCTGCTCTGGCCTTGGCCCGCTCTTCCTCACGGCGCTCTTTTTCTGTCAGACGATTGAAAATACTAATGGCACCAATCTCACCGAAGCCAATCGCCGCAAAAAGCGCCTCTTCAGTCTTATAACTGGTCTTCTGCAGCACTTCTTCCATGTGCTTCTTGTCCATGTACTTATTGGCTACATAGCCATGCTCCTGGAATTGAGCCTGCAAGAGCTCCCGCCCTTTGGAGATAGACAGCTCCTTGTCTTGATTTTTAAAGAACTGGCGGATTTTATTTCTGGCCTTGCTGGTCTTGACAATATTGAGCCAGTCGCGGCTCGGTCCGAAGGAGTTAGCGTTGGTGATGATTTCCACCTGATCACCTGTCCTGAGCTTGGTTGTCAGGGGCACCATGCGGCCATTGACCTTGGCTCCTGTGGCTTTCTCACCGACCTTGGTATGGATCTCATAGGCAAAGTCAATGGGACCCGAGTCCTTAGGCAGAGATCGCACTGCTCCGTCCGGTGTGAAGACGTAAATTTCCTCAGCTAGATAGCTCTCCTTGACCGAATCAACGAAGTCCTTGGCATCATTAGACTGATCCTGCAGTTCCATCAGCTCCTTGATCCAGTTCATCCCGATAGCTGATTCTCTGCTGTCTACCTGGCCCTTGACGCCTTTCTTATAAGCCCAGTGGGCCGCAACCCCATACTCAGCGACCTCATGCATTTCCTTGGTCCGAATCTGAAACTCAATCGGACCTTTGGGGCCATAAACGGTCGTATGGATGGACTGGTAACCATTGGCCTTGCGATTGGCAATGTAATCCTTGAACCGCCCCGGCATCGGCCGCCAAAGCTCATGAATGTAGCCCAGCATGGCATAAACATCACTTTGAGTATCCAAGATACAGCGAATAGCAATCAGATCATAAATCTCATCAAAACGCTTCTTCTTGTCCTGCATCTTGCGATAGATCGAGTAGATATGCTTGGGCCGGCCATAAATCTTACCGTGCAGATTGCGCTCGCCAGCATAGGTCTCAATCTTCTGAACCACCTCTTCTACCAGTTCTTCACGCTCCCGACGCTTCTCCTTCATCATGTGGGAAATTTTGTAAAATTCCACTTCATTGAGATAACGGAAAGACAAATCTTCCAGCTCCCACTTGACACTGGAAATCCCCAGGCGATGAGCCAAGGGGGCGTAGATTTCCATTGTTTCTCGGGAAATCCGCTCCTGCTTATCCTTGCGTAGATGCTTGAGCGTCCGCATATTGTGGAGACGGTCTGCCAGTTTGACCAAAATAACCCGAATATCCTCCGACATGGCCATCAGCATCTTGCGATGGTTTTCCGCCAACTGCTCCTCATGGGATTTGTACTTGACCTTACCCAGCTTGGTAACCCCATCCACAATCACGCGCACATCCGTCCCAAACTCTCTTTCCAAATCATCCAGCGTCGCACGGGTATCCTCAACCACATCATGCAGGAAGCCGCAGGCGACCGTTACTGCGTCCAGCTTGAGCTTGGCCAAAATCCCTGCCACCTGAATAGGATGCACAATATAAGGCTCACCTGACCTACGGAACTGCCCACTGTGACAGTCAATCGCATAGATCAGAGCTTTCTGTATAAAGGCCACATCCTCCGTAGCCAGATATTTTCTCGTAAGGGCCAATACCTGATCGCCCGTCAAATTCACTTCTTTTGGCATCTCGTCTCTCCAATTCCTGCCTACTATTTTATCACTTTTAGCCCAATATGAAAACCTAGAAGACGGTTCATATAAAAACCCGCCTTAAACGGGCGGGCTGTGGTGAAGAAAGTGAAGAACTTCTTCCTTGATAAATTGACAATAAGCGTAGACAAGGTAGCAAGTAGATGCCACACCTAAAAGGGCGACAAATAACTCAAATAAGGCAGACATAGTCATGGCGAACCTCCTCTCCTTATCAGGCAAAAAATGCAGATACGCTTCCCAGCTTAGGCAGCCTGATTTTTTTCCGTTTTATTTTCCTTTCCGACTTACCCAAGTGAGCTCACCACTATTATACCAAAATACGAAAACGGATACAATAGTGGTAAATCTTGGAGCATTCTGTTTTAGTTTATATTCTCATATTTGCAACTTATGAAGCTTCCAGTCAATTTTATTAAGTTTTAATTTATGATCTTCTCTTGATGATAGCGCTTTAATATAGTATAATATAAGTCTGAAATTCATTTTAACAAAGGAGATATTATGTCTAAATCATCCCTTCAAAAAACGGTTGTGCTTTTGAGTGCAGCGGCTCTTGCGGCAGCTGTAAATGCTGTTCAAGCTGATGAGAATACTGCACCAGTCACTGCTAATCCTGCTCCAGTAGAAAGCAGCGCAGCGGAAGCAAAACCAACGACTGCTGCAAGTCCTACTGAAGCTACTGCGACACCAGAGAGCACAGAGCCTAACTCTGCTATTTCTCCAGAAAATGCCAGTGGGAACGCTGATGCTCTGATGGCTATGGCTCGCAATGTAGCGGCTACTGAGGATACGAAACCCGTGGAGGGACAGACTGTCGATCTTCGTATCTTGGCAACGACCGACCTCCATACCAACTTAGTCAACTACGACTACTATCAGGACAAGCCGGTGGAGACCTTGGGACTGGCTAAAACAGCCGTGCTGATTGAGAAGGCCAAGAAAGAAAATCCTAACGTCCTCTTGGTTGACAATGGCGATACCATCCAAGGAACGCCGCTGGGAACCTATAAGGCCATTGTGGATCCTGTGGAGAAGGGCGAACAGCACCCTATGTACGCTGCCTTACAAGCTCTGGGCTTCGAAGCTGGTACGCTAGGGAACCATGAGTTTAACTATGGTCTGGACTATCTGAACCGCGTGATTGAGACAGCCGGCTTGCCTATTGTCAATGCCAATGTGCTGGATCCAGCGACTGGTAAATTCATCTATCAGCCTTACAAAATCATCGAAAAGACCTTTACGGATACTCAGGGACGCTTGACGACCGTCAAGATTGGTGTGACTGGGATTGTACCGCCGCAGATTCTCAACTGGGATAAGGCAAACCTAGAAGGAAAAGTGGTCGTTCGCGATTCTGTTGAGGCCATTCGAGACATCATTCCTGAGATGCGCAAGGCTGGTGCAGACATCACTTTGGTGCTTTCTCACTCTGGTATCGGAGATGACAAGTATGAAAAAGGCGAGGAAAATGAAGGTTATCAAATCGCTAGCCTGCCAGGTGTGGATGCTGTCGTAACGGGCCACTCCCACGCAGAATTTCCAAGTGGAAACGGAACTGGCTTCTACGAAAAATACCCTGGCGTAGACGGTGTCAACGGGAAAATCAACGGTACTCCAGTAACCATGGCTGGAAAATACGGCGACCATCTGGGCGTCATTGACCTCAAGCTGAACTATACCGACGGCAAATGGAAAGTCACTGACAGCAAGGGCTCTATCCGCAAGGTAGATACCAAGTCTAATGTAGCAGATCAGCGCGTCATTGACATTGCCAAAGAATCCCACCAAGGAACTATCAACTATGTCCGCCAGCAAGTCGGCACTACGACTGCACCGATTACAAGCTACTTCTCTCTGGTCAAAGACGATCCATCCGTGCAAATCGTCAATAATGCTCAGCTTTGGTATGCTAAGCAAGAGCTGGCTGGCACGCCTGAAGCCAATCTTCCTATCCTATCTGCAGCAGCTCCTTTCAAGGCAGGAACTCGTGGGGATGCTACTGCCTACACGGACATTCCAGCTGGCCCTATTGCCATCAAGAACGTAGCGGATCTCTATCTATACGATAATGTCACTGCTATCCTCAAGGTCAACGGTGCCCAGCTCAAAGAATGGTTGGAAATGTCAGCTGGCCAGTTCAATACCATTGACCCAAATAATAGCCAACCGCAAAATCTAGTCAATACTGACTACCGGACTTATAACTTTGATGTTATCGACGGTGTTACCTATGAGTTTGACATCACCCAGCCGAACAAATACGACCGCGAAGGCAAACTGGCCAATCCAAATGCCAGTCGGGTCCGCAACCTAAAATACCAAGGCAAGGAGATTGACCCAAATCAGGAATTTATCGTCGTGACCAACAACTACCGGTCTAACGGTAACTTCCCTGGTGTTCGAGAAGCCAGCCTCAATCGTCTGCTTAATCTGGAAAACCGCCAAGCTATCATTAACTATATCTTGGCTGTCAAAAATATCAATCCAAGTGCAGATCAAAACTGGCATTTCGCTGATACCATCAAGGGACTAGACCTGCGCTTCCTGACAGCTGATAAGGCCAAGAACTTGATTGGTACTGACGGAGACATCGTCTATCTAGCGGCATCTGCCCAAGAAGGATTCGGCGAATACAAATTCGTCTACGTCGCACCGAAAACTGAACCGGTTCCTATTGAGCAACCAAGCTCTCCGACTATCGCAGTTGAAGCAGCCAATCTGCAGCATAGCAGAGTAGACTTCCCTGTCTTGACTGCTGTTGACTCTAGCACAAACAAGCAAGCATCCCACAGACAGGCAGGAACAGAAAGCCTCCCAGCAACCGGAGAAAAGACGTCATCGCTCGGACTCTTGGGACTTGTTGTGACTGGACTTGTAAGAATCTTCGCCTTTAAAAAACGGGAAAGATAATAATAATTAAAAAATCAGCAGCTATTTTGGCTGCTGATTTTGCTTTTTAAAGACTGTCCTTGCTCAATTCTAACAAAACACTGACTGCCGTCAAGGCATAAAGTGGAGCTGTTTCAGCTCGCAGGATACGTGGACCTAGACCAGCGGAGACAGCCCCTGCTTGGCCAAAGGCTACTATTTCCTCTGGCGATAGACCGCCCTCCGGTCCGAAGATAAAGAGCAGTTTTGCGCCGGCTGCCAAGCCTGACAGCGCCCGGACTAGAGCTGCAGATTCTCCTTCTTTGGCTGCTTCTTCATAGGCTACGATGATGCGGTCAAAGTCTGCCAAGGCCGCCAGGAAGTCTGCTTTTTTATTAAAGAGCCGAACCTCTGGAATCAGATTGCGCTTGCTTTGCTCCGCTGCTCCCTGAGCAATTTTCTCCAGCTTTTCACTCTTTTTAGCCAGCTTTTTACCATCCCACTTGGCCACCGACCAGTCCGCTGGAAAGCCCCAGATAGCACTGGCTCCTAGCTCCGTTGCCTTTTGAGTGATAAATTCCAACTTATCACCCTTGGGAAAGCCTGAAGCAATGGTCACTTGAACCGGCAGCTCGGTATTGTCTGCTAACTCCTCCACGATTTCCAAGCTCTGCTGGTTGGGATCCAATACCCGAGCCAGCCTTTTTACACCGTCATCAAAAACCAGTGTGACTTGCTCACCCTCCTTGAGCCGCATGACCGAAAACATGTGTTTGGCAGTGTCCTTGTCCGTGACCACTAAAGGAGACCGAGGAGTTCCTTTTATAAAATACTGCTGCATCTAACCACCTACCACGCCTGAAATGTCCTGCGTTTTCTTAAAGACACAGGCATTCCATTCGCCCTGAATCATATGCGTTTCCAGGAAAAATCCTGCCGCTTCCGCTGACTCGCGCACCATTTCCCACTTCTCAGAAATGATCCCACTCATAATTAGATAGCCCTCATCCTTGACCAGACGATAAGCATCCTCAGTCAGATGGATGAGAATATCCGCCAAGATATTGGCAACAATGACATCCGCCTTGATTTCTACACCTCGAAGAAGATCCCCCGGCGCCACATGGATGTTCTCCATACCTGGGTTGAGCTCAATATTTTCCTGGGCCACGCGCACCGCCACCTCGTCTAAATCATAGGCGTAGATGTCCTTGGCCCCCAAGAGTGAGCTGGCAATGGAGAGGACGCCACTGCCTGTACCCACATCCAGCACCGTTTCTCCGCCTCGCAAGACCTGCTCCAGCGCAAAGAGGCTCATCTTGGTCGTCGGGTGAGTCCCCGTACCAAAGGCCATACCAGGATCCAGTTTGATAATCTTTTCTCCCGCAGTCGCCTCATACTCCGTCCAGGACGGTACAATGGTCAAGTCGTGGGTGATCCGAGCCGGCGCAAAGTATTTCTTCCAATTGTCAGCCCAGTCTTCCTCAGCCAGTTCCTGCCGAGTCAGCTGAATATCTCCCGTCTCCAAGCCGAAGCCATCCAGCTCAGCCAAGCGCTCATTGGCCTGGGCCGCAACAGCCTCTATATCCACCGAATCCGGGTAGTAGCCGGTAATCTTGACCCGCTCGCTCTGCTCCACTTCTGGAAAAAGCTCACCATACTGGTCAACCTGCCACAGATAATCTGCGCTGTCATCGATAGCCACACCCTGACTGCCCAGCTCAATCAGAATATTCGAGGCTGCTTCCTCCGCCTCACGCTTCACTTCAATCGTTAATTCCTGCCAAGTGTCCATCATTAAAATACCAAGCCCATAAAACACAAAGCCAAAATAGGAAATTCTATGACGACGTTTGCGTCTACGAGAACCTTATCTTTTTGGAACAGTGTTTAGGGCGGGTTCAGTTTAGAAATTTAACTGAACAATCCTTTCTTTGTTTATTTCATTGTCTTCGTCATGTAAACCATATCCATGCCCTCTTTTTCGGGCTCAGTATGGGTCTGGCGGTAGCCATTTTTCTCATAAAAAGCTACCATGCCTTTGTCCTGGAAAACCGTGCACAAATCCCATTTCATAACGGTGGAAAATTTCTCCTCAATCAGACCAAGCCCCTCAGAACCATATCCTTTGTTCTGGTACTCTGGCAAAATCGCCATTGTCCCAATCCAGCCTGCTGTCTGCTCGTCATTCGTATTCAAGCGGATAAAGCCCAGAATCTTCTCGCCGTCTTTGACAAAATAATAAAAACTATTGGGCCGCTCAACCAGCTTCCAGCGAATCCGCTCACGCTCCTCCAGATAGGGGTCGTATTGATCCTGATATTTCTCATAAACGGCCTTAAAACTCGCTCGCTGAATGGCAATAATGGTTTCTAAATCCTCAGCTCCTGCCCGTTCAATATAAATCATGCTCGCACCTCCAAATAATCGCTCAACCTGTCCTGCAGCTGCGGAACAACCTTTTTATCTGCTAAAAACTGGCGAATATCCATCATCTGATAAGCCTGCCCCTCAGAGCCAAAGACGATGCTGGCACATTCTTCCTGAGTGATGGCTCCCACCATAAAAATAGAGGTTTTGTTAGGATCAAGCATTCCTTGATATTCCTTAGCCCAGAAAATATTCGTTTCTTCAAGCTTCAAACTAAGCTCTTCAAAAACTTCTCTTTGGACACATTCAAAAGGCGTCTCCTCTCCCTCGCGGCCACCGCCCGGCAACTCCCACATATTGGGCCAAGGAATGGTTGAAATATCGTCTCGCAAGATAGTCAGCAGCTTGTCATCACAAATCAAGGCGATCTTGCAGCCAGAAAATTCCAGCTGTTTGTGCAGCAAATCTAGTCCTTCTGCATTTTCCATAAGCGCCTCCTAGTACCTCGGATAAGGATAAAAGTCTGTCTCAGTCAAGTCCGCTCTGCCATTTTCAAAAGCCTCAGCGTTCCAAGCCATCTCAAACTCTGCCGCCTCTGGATCTGCTAAGAAGTCCATGAGTGTATCAAGACCAGACTCAGCTGTTTGGGTTAGAAAATCTACGAAATAAGCCAGGAACTCCCGTGACAGCCCCTTCTTTGGCTCATAGGGCAGGGTAGCCAGATAGTCCTCGGCCTCAAAACGAGACTTGACCGGATTGTAGAAAAGCACAGCTTCCTCAAAGTAAATATCCTCAGCCGAGGCATTGCCCTCAGCATCAACTGTCTCAACCCCTCCTGGATTTTGCACCTCAAGGAGAAAGGCTACTTCCACTGCGTGATTCTTCTTGTCCCAGTTTATCTCATAGTCAAAAGGAAAGCTCTTTCCCATTTCCTCGTCCAATATCTCCAAAAAACCGTACTTAGCCATGATTTCCTCTTTTCATTGTGATAAAATATTACTATCTACAATAGTAACACAAAAAGCCAAGAAAAACACTTGCAGAAAGGAAATCTTATGCCAGAAAACCTCGCCCTGCGCATGCGGCCGACCGACATTGATCAGATCATCGGCCAGCAACATCTGGTCGGACCTGGAAAAATCATCCGTCGCATGGTTGAAGCCAACCGCCTGTCCTCGATGATTCTCTACGGACCACCCGGCATTGGCAAAACCTCTATCGCCTCGGCTATCGCCGGCACAACTAAATATGCTTTCCGGACCTTTAATGCCACCGTAGATAGCAAGAAGCGCCTGCAAGAAATCGCCGAGGAAGCTAAATTTTCCGGCGGACTGGTGCTCCTACTTGACGAGATTCACCGTTTGGACAAGACCAAGCAAGACTTTCTTCTACCGCTATTAGAAAGCGGTCTAGTCATCATGATTGGAGCGACGACAGAAAATCCTTTCTTTTCTGTCACTCCTGCTATCCGAAGTCGGGTTCAGATATTTGAGCTAGAGCCCCTCAGCAACGATGACATCCGGACAGCCATTCAGCTAGCCTTGAAGGATAAGGAACGAGGATTTGATTTTCCAGTGGAGCTAGACGATGATGCTCTAGACTTTATTGGCATCTCTACCAACGGAGACCTGCGCTCTGCTTATAATTCACTGGATTTAGCCGTACTCTCTACCCCAGAAGATGACAAGGGCATCCGCCATATCACACTTGATGTCATGGAAAACAGCCTGCAAAAGAGCTATATCACCATGGATAAGGACGGGGACGGCCATTACGATGTCCTCTCTGCCCTACAGAAGTCCATCCGTGGCTCTGATGTCAATGCCAGCCTCCACTACGCAGCTCGCCTCGTTGAGGCAGGAGACCTCCCTAGCCTAGCTAGACGCTTGACCGTTATCGCTTACGAAGATATTGGCCTGGCAAATCCAGACGCTCAAGTCCATACCGTTACAGCTCTGGAAGCTGCCCAGCGGATTGGCTTTCCTGAAGCCCGTATCCTTATTGCCAATATTGTTATTGATCTGGCTCTATCGCCCAAGTCCAACTCAGCCTATCTGGCCATGGACAAGGCTTTAGCTGACCTAAGAAAGAATGGAAACCTCCCCATTCCCCGCCACTTACGAGACGGCCACTATGCCGGCAGCAAGGAACTGGGCAACGCACAGGACTATCTCTACCCTCACTCCTATCCTGGCAATTGGGTCAAGCAGGACTATCTGCCTGACAAGATAAAAGATGCCAATTACTTCACGCCTAATGAGAATGGCAAATACGAGCGAGCCCTTGGAATGACTAAGGATAAGATTGATGACTTAAAAAAATGATGACATCGTTTGCAAAAAATCACATTTTTCTCTTGAATTTTTCAAAATTTATGGTATTATAATTATAGAAACGCTGTGGTGTACGACTTCACACTTAAGTGTTGACCGACTATTTTTTGTATTATTAGGGAAACAAAAGACTTCTAACAGCATGCAAGCCGTGTCACGCGGAAGCAGCTTCAGTTAGAGCGAGTTGCCCACCTGCTTAATTGCGCGGGTTCAATACAAATCGTGAAGGTCCGGCACCAATACAGCTTTTTCTATTGCCTCCTTAGCTCAGCTGGCAGAGCAGCGGACTCTTAATCCGTGGGTCGCAGGTTCGATCCCTGCAGGGGGCATCTAAATCATAACCACCCGTCTAACGGGTGGTTTGTTCCAGGGCTATAAGCCCACATTACCAGCCAGCGCCTAAAGACGCTGGCTTTCACTTTGTTCAAGCCTCATTGCTCTTGACTCGTAACAAACCTCTCAAAGAGGTGTTTGCATTACTTGCCACTATCCCTAAAGGGATCCTCATATTCTTTTTCACTCAATTTATCCAACGCTATATCATGCTTTTCCTGCTCTTGGATATATTTCTTAATTGTGGCTTCATTAAGTCCTACTGTACTCACGTAATAGCCTTCCGCCCAAAAATGTCGGTTCCCAAACTTATATTTTAGATTGGCGTGCTTATCAAACATCATGAGAGCACTTTTACCTTTTAAATACCCCATAAAACTAGAAACACTTATCCTCGGTAGAATACTTACCAACATATGTACATGATCTGGCATTAAGTGACCCTCAATAATTTCAACACCTTTATAACTACATAATCGGTGGAATATTTCACCCAAACTGTTTCGATATTGATTATAGATGACTTTTCGTCTATACTTAGGTGTAAACACACTGTGATATTTACACATCCACTTTGGGTGTGATAAACTATGTGCCTTTTGCGCCATATTTTTCTCCTTTCGCTTCACAATTGGCTTGAACACCTTTATTGTATCGCGTTTGGAGTTTTTTTTGGTATAACCTTCGATGCGCACCCGCATAGCGGGTGGTTTATTTGTCTCGCACCTTACGGAGCGAGACAGACTGAAAGTCACAACAACAGAAAAAAAGCCTTGAAATCAAGGCTTTTTTTCTTATTTAATTTCGCTTTTTTCAGCTCAATCATCTCCTTAAATTCAAAGTAGATTTTCAACACAAAAATAGCCCCTTCCTTTAGATACAAGAAAGGAGGGGCATCGCATAGAAAAAACTACGAGAGAAGACTGAAGCAAAATATGTTTGACGAAAACTTGATAAAGATGGTTACACACCGAGCATATTCCTAAGGATGTCTTATAATTTTTTTGGTTTAGGAATTAAGAAAGATTATATATATCAAGTTTTGATATGCCTCACGCTTGCATATCCAAGCGGCTTTCCCCGTAGTTCTGAGCAACTAATTTGTTCTAGGAAACATCTTAGTTGCTTTTTATTTTAAAACAACTATGTTACGGAACATCACAGTCTGGATTAACAAAAGGATACAAGATAGTGACTGATTGTAAAAAAACATTCTTATTTCTGCTTTCTAAAAAGCGACCACTGCTAATCCGGGTTTGGAGTAAAAAATCTCTGTCCCTCAAAGGAACAGAGATGAAATTTATTTCTTCTTAGCACGGAAGACAATGAAGCCTACCAAGCCTACTAGAGCTACTCCAGCAGCAATCATGATCCAGCTAGCATTCTCACCCGCTTTAGGGAGAACTTTCTTGGTTCCAACATTAGAGGCATTTCCTCCGCCAGTACCATTGTCTGATTCGATGATCACAACAGTGCTTCCTGTAGTGCTGCTTGAGCTAGAAGTCGTGCTACTGCTACTTGAGGTAGAGCTAGAACTACTACTGCTGCTCTTAGAGCTATTGTCCGAGCTAGGTTTCGGCGGTTGCGGAACTCCTGGAACTGGTGTATTGGTAATGTTCATACCATCAACAGTAGCTGTATAACCATAAACACGGTCTTCAGTAACTGAGTAGACAATATCTTTTCCATCTTCACCAGTCGCTGGCAAGTCAGTGAACTCATACTTCCACTCACCCTTATCATTCGGACCAACTTCTTTATGAGCAACTTCAGTGCCATTTGCATAGAGACGAACGGTAATCTTGTCTGGGCGTTTGCCATCTTTATCGTTATCATCATTCCAAGTCTTGGTACCTGAAGCAGTAATCAATGCCTTACGGTTGGTAAAGTCTTTGTAAATAATACCAGAACCATAATTCTTGAGCTGAGCCGCATTGACCTGAATCTCTTCATCTGACAGTTGGTAACCTTCTGGTGCCTTGGTTTCCTTAATCAGATAATGTTCCTTAATCAAGTTGCTGAAAGAAGCAATTCCATTAGCATCACTGGTTGCTTTTTGAACAATTGTCACACCATCTTCATCGTACAATGTGAATTCAGCACCTGCTAGGGCTTTACCAGCTTCATCTTTCTTAGTCACCTGCACACCATAGACATCTCCATGTGCATAGCCGTTTGCACGTTGGTAGCGGACAGCAACCGAAGATTTTTGTTCTTCGATATTATCTGCTCGCATGATTGCTTCGTTCGGGAAGAGTGTTCCATCAGTCGGAACTGTAGGGAAGTTGACACGATAGCGAACATAGAAGCCTTCGTTGGCACCGATATGCCCCATGTTAATGGTAAAGGAACGCTTGTCAGCAGCAAGATTAATCGTATAATTTGCTGTCACATCCTCGCGTTGCTGGCTTAGTCGGTAAGAGTTATCAGCTGGATCAACAACCCATGAACCTTTAAGGATTTGGAAGCTGTTGAGATCAATTTCTCCGGTATTAAAGCCTAGAGTATCTGAAATAACAACATTATCCAGTTCTTGATTTTGTTGGTTGATATTTAGACTGTAAGTAATGCTCTTGATATTATCCGCATTATTCCAGCCGTATTTTATGAAAGTATAAGGAGTTGCTTGGCCAGGAAGACCTTTGTAGTCAATTTTTCCATATTCAACAATCTTCTTGCCAACGATAAGTTTCAGAGGAATAGAGCCTTTATCTCTAGCTACTGTATGATCAACCCGAGCTAAAAGATGAACCTTTCCTTCAATATGAGAGCGAGTCAGGACATAGTCTGTATAAGTCAGCGTAAGCTGTTTAGAGCTTGCATCAACAACAGCTGTCGCTACGAGATTGCCGTCATCATCTTTGACTTCAAAATCAGCTCCCTCCAAGGCAAATTCAGCAGGAAGTCCAATGGTCGTAGTATCTCCTGGCTGAACCTTGCCATAATTAAAGGCAAAGTTTGCGTCAATTTGGAATTTTTCCCAAGGGGAAAGGCCGTCAGTCAGTTCTTCACCCTTTTGATTGTAAACATTTACTGACGTGATAACATCGTCTACCGTGTTAGCTCTGGCAGATTGACTGCTAGAAAACAGGCTAAAGAGGAGCACAAAGGCTACTGAGAAAAAGCGCGCAATAGTATGAGATATTCTTTTCATAAATAATCCCTCCGTTTTTTTCCTTTTTTCCTTTTTATCGAACATGTAAAAATATTAAAATTCCTTTACATTTCCAATATACTACATATATTAGACTAGCATACGATTGACTATAAGTCAACTATTTACCTTTACCAGTTCAGCTTTTGTCGACAATGTGTAAACCAGTTTATTTCTCCAAAAACCTTGTTATATAAGAATTGAAAACCATTTCCTCCGTCATCTCCTTGTATTTTCTTGAAACAAAAATGTAATATTTGGCCGCATAATAAATGAACAAATATGAATTATATGACCATAAATATTCATATATATAAATTTGTTTTTAAAAATAAGCATAATTATTAAGGCTTGCTACATAACTAGTCACAATAAAAAAACCGAACAAATCTGCTCAGTTTTCTAATTGATTAATATAAGACAAAGATTATACCTAATTTATACGAATATATAATCCCGTTATTTTCTACATCATACCGCCCATCATGCCTGGATCCATAGCTGGAGCTGGACTTGCTGGTTCTGGTTGATTAGCTACTACTGCTTCGGTTGTCAAGATAAGACTAGCAACAGAAGCGGCGTTTTGCAAGGCTGAACGAGTCACCTTAACTGGGTCAATGATTCCAGCCTCAATCATGTTAACCCATTCGCCAGTCGCAGCATTAAAGCCTGTACCAACTTCAGAGTTTTTCAGACGGTCAATGACGATTGAACCTTCAAAGCCTGCATTCAGAGCGATTTGACGAACGGGCTCTTCCAAGGCGCGGAGAACGATGTTACGACCAGTCGCTTCATCCCCTGCCAACTCAAGACCTGCGACAGCGTCCAGTACGTTGATATAGGCAGTACCCCCACCTGAGACGATTCCTTCTTCTACCGCTGCACGGGTTGCGTTAAGGGCATCTTCAATGCGGAGTTTCATTTCTTTGAGTTCTGTTTCGGTTGCAGCTCCGACCTTAATCACAGCTACACCACCGGACAATTTAGCCAGACGTTCTTGCAGTTTTTCACGGTCAAACTCAGAAGTGCTGCTTTCAATCTGTGACTTAATGACTGCCACACGGTTAGCAATAGCTTCTGGATTGCCAGAACCTTCCACAATCACAGTGCTGTCCTTATCAACAGTGACTTTGGAAGCTTGTCCAAGCGCTTCAATCGTAGCGTCCTTGAGCTCTAAACCAAGGTCATCTGTAATCACTGTACCGCCCGTCAAGATAGCGATATCTTCCAACATAGCCTTGCGACGATCACCAAAGCCTGGTGCCTTGACAGCTACAACATTAAAGGTTCCGCGAATCTTGTTAAGAACCAGCGTTGGCAGAGCTTCACCATCTACATCATCTGCGACAATCAAAAGCGGACGATTGGTCTTCAAGATATTTTCCAATAATGGCAGAATCTCTTGAATGTTAGAAATTTTCTTGTCAGTAATCAAGATGTAAGGATTGTCCAGTTCGGCTACCATTTTTTCATTGTCGGTTACCATATATTGAGACAAGTAGCCGCGGTCAAACTGCATCCCCTCAACTACATCCAGCTCAGTTTCCATTCCTTTGGACTCTTCAATGGTAATAACGCCATCATTGCCAACTTTTTCCATAGCTTCAGAGATGTACTCGCCGACTTTCTCGCTGCGAGAAGAAACGGCAGCAACCTGAGCAATAGCTTCCTTGTTGGAAACTGGTACTGAGTTAGATTTCAGGGCTTCAACAGCTGTCGCAACGGCTGCTTCAATCCCGCGGCGGATACCAATTGGATTAGCACCAGCTGTAACATTTTTAATCCCTTCACGGACAATAGCCTGCGTCAAAACTGTTGCTGTTGTTGTTCCGTCACCAGCGATATCGTTGGTTTTCGAAGCTACTTCTGACACCAACTTAGCGCCCATGTTTTCAAAATGGTCTTCTAGTTCGATTTCCTTGGCAATGGTTACACCGTCATTGGTGATAAGGGGTGAGCCAAAGGATTTTTCCAAAACGACATTGCGGCCTTTAGGGCCCAAAGTTACCTTGACAGTATTCGCCAAGATGTCAACACCACGAACCATACTGCTTCTTGCATCTGCTGAAAATTTAATATCTTTTGCCATTTTATTATTCCTCTCTTCTAATCTTACTCGACAACTGCTAGAATATTGGCTTCACTGACTAAGAGATAAGCTTCATCTCCGTCCTTGACTTCTACGCCTGCGTGATTTTCTACGAGAACCTTGTCCCCTTCCTTAACGCTCAGGGCTACCAGCTCACCGTTCAAAGTACGAATACCTTGACCGACTGCGACAACTTCTGCTGTCTTAGTCGCTGCTTGGCCGTTGCCTGCAATGACAAATCCGCCAACTTTCTGCTCTTTTTCTTCTACTTTCAAGACCACACGGTCTCCTAATGGTTTTAACATGATTTTCCTCCAAAGATTGAATTTTTAGCACTCTAAACTATCGAGTGCTAATCTATAGTTATTATTTTATCACTTGGTCAGAAATAGTCAAGAAAAAAACCGGCTAGATGAAAGAAAAATTTTATTTTTTCTTCACTTGGTCCTAAACTCAAAGAAAAAAACAAGTCCGAGCTAAAATCCTCTCAGACTTGTCTTTAGGGGGAATGTCTATCTTGCAAGTTTTAGTTTTGCTTCAAAATCATTAATCACTTTTTGCAGATTTAGGCGTCCTCTATAGATGCCATAGCCAAACAAAAGCATGGCTAAGATACCCAGTAGAGCTAGGACGATTCCTGCAATCAGTGCTAGGAGATTGGTCTCATGAAAGAGATAAATCAGAACAAGACCGATGCTGGCAATGGCAAAGAAGAGACTGAACCAGCGTCCTAGATTTTCAATCATATGCTTCTGGTAGTGAATTTCTGTTTCATAGCCTTGAATCAATTCTTGTTCTGTCATGATCTTCTCCGTTCTTTCTTTTACTCTGCTCAAAAAAATTTGTATTAGACTAGCTGCAAATCGGACTTACTGCCAGCCTAAAATTGAGCGAGAATTAGTATTTAAGTTGAGGGTCAAAGATGCCAAGCGCTACACCAATCAAAGCAATGACAACCAAGAGGAGCATAACAAGGTTTGGTGATACCTTTTTCTTAGCCATCAGCCACCAGCAAAGAGTGATAAAGCCAGCTGTTAAGAGCCCTGGATAAACACCGTCAATCTTTTCTTGCAGCTTCAGGAAGGCTTCGCCATCAGCATTTTTCAGCTCTAATGAAGTCGTTACAGAGACCCAAGTTGCAGCAACTGCCCCGATAACCATACCACCAATGACACTGATTGCCTTACGAAGCGCCTGTCCTTTAGGTCCTACAAGGAACTCTACCGCCTTGTCCCCTAATTCATAGCCTTTGAAGTAGGCAAAGCGCATACCGCCATAGATGAGAACATTCCAGACAAGGATGTAGAAGAGAGCGCCGATAGGATTTCCACCTTTAGAGAGGCCAAGGGCAATCCCCAGCAGAACTGGAATCAAAGTTCCAACCACCAAAGAATCACCGATACCCGCGATAGGTCCCATGAGACCGGCACGCATACCATTGATAGTTTCGCCGTCAACAGCGTCACCATTGGCACGCGCTTCTTCCAAACCAGCTGTAATCCCCACTACCAAAGCCCCGAGCTGAGGTTCTGTATTGAAGAAAGCTGTATAGGTCTGCATAGCTTCTTTCTGCTCTACTTTGTCTTTGTAGAGTTCTTCCACGATTGGCAGCATAGAGGTCAAGTAGCCGAAAGTCTGCATGTGCTCTTGAGAGAAGCAAGTCAAATGACCATAGTACCAATGGTGGAATGATTTCGCTAAAGTCTTTTTAGTTATTTTCTTTCTTTCAGCCATCTTAGATATCCTCCTCATCGTCATCAAAGTCAGTTCCACCAGCCGGCGCGGTTACTCGAGCTGATTTGATTACTTCCAATTCATAGTAAATTACTGCAAAAATCAATGAAACAACTGCACTGGCAACCAAATTAAGACCAAGTGACTTAGCCAAGGTGAAGCCCACAAAGAATGGGATAAAGTCAGCAGCCTTGGTAACGATTTGTTTCAAGAGAATGGCAATACCGACACATGGGAGAAGAGCTCCGACTGTAAAGAGGGATTTCATGATGAAGCCATCCATTGGCAGGTGGGTTTTCATCAGTTCAACCATATTCGGACCAAACTTCGTGATGATCATGGTTGGAAGGAAAGAGAAGACAAAGTGGGAAATCCAAGGATAGACCCAGTCAACAGCGTAAAGCTTTTTGAATTCGCCTTTTTCAACAGCTTTCCAACCAATATGCTGCCAAAGCAAGTTTGTAGTTGCTGTTCCATAGAAGAGAACTGTACCGATAGTACCAACTGCTGCTCCGATTGGTGCAGCTGCTGCAGCGATAGCAGATTCAGAGGTGATGCCTTTAGAGTGAACAAACAAGATTGCGAGAGGAATCCCAATGTAGGAGATCGCCCGCACGTCAGCGGAAACTGTACCACCTGGCGTTACCAGAGCGATATAGAGGACCTGAAGGGCTACCCCAACCATAATCCCTGTTTTTAAATCTCCAAGAATTAACCCGCTAATCAAACCTCCGACCAGAGGACGTCCCAGAGTGTAGTTACCAATACTAGAACCACCCATACCAGGCATAGAAGCTAAACTAGCAAAAAGACCCAGTAAAGCGGCTTGCAGCCAAGAAATTGTCATAATAGACTCTCCTTTTCATTATTGTAATTAAAAACCAAATTTAGACTTGAAATCGCTCCAGTAACCGATGGAAACATCTGGTAAAAGCTGGAATTTGACTTTGTAACCAGCTTTTTCAATCGCCTCAATCGCTTCTGCTTCTTCTTGTGTGATGGACTGGTTGTTACCCAGCTTAACAGCTCCCGGACGGTCATTAGCAGGACCGATGATGATTTCCTTAACATCCCCAGGTACAAAACCTTGGTCCACTAGGATTTCCTTCATGTCTACAGGATTTTTCGTAATGAGGAAATAACGGCTGTCTGACTCTGTGACCTTGCCTGATTTTTCCTTGAAGGCTTCCTTGGTCCAAACAAAAGTCTTCTTATCAGAAGCTCCCTTGTAGGCCTGAATCAAAACCTTGTTTCCTGCTGCAGCATTATTAACTGCAATCAAGCCATCACAAGGGTATTCCTTAGCCCAGCGAGTGACTGTTTGACCGTGGATCATGCGGTCGTCAATCCGTACAAATGATACTGTCATCTTTAAAATCTCCTTTTATCTTTTATAATGTATAGCGGAAGCACTAAATGTCGTCTTCATCTTCGTCAGCTACATCGCTTACGACTTCAAATTCCTGCAAAGCAGCTGTGGCCTCGGAAAGGATGGCCTGAGCCAGCTCTTTTCCGTCCAAGATGTCTTTCATAACCAAGCCAGTCAGTCCCATGGTCAGGTTCAAACCGCCCAAGATAACTGCTGAGTCAAGCTTACCCATGTCAGCTAAGACGCTAGCTGCTGTCGTCAGAGGACTGCCTCCTACAATATCAGCCAGAACTAAGACACTGTCATCAGCGCTTAAGCCAGATAAGGCCTGAGTAAAATCAACTGCAAAATCATCAACTGACTTGCCTTCCTGAAGACCGACTGCAATCACCTGATCCGTCTTGTCTCCGGCAAACATCTTCAAGGAACTCTGCACGCCTGCAGCCAGTCCCCCATGGCTGACCAGTACAAGGTATTTCATCTTTCCTGCCTCCTTTATCCTTCGACTTCTTAGCCAAGTCAGGCTTTAGATGACGAAGGATTTATTGATGATTTTATTGTACAGAATATGGAACCGGTTTCATATTGTCAAATGTCACTTTGCCCAGATGACATTTGTTAGGAAAAATATGACAATTGTCATATTGGTCTAGTCAGCTCTGCTTTTTTCTGACTTAATTGGCAATAAAAAAGAAAGCAGATTATTTTCCGCTTTCTATTTCTCTTTGAATGCTCGGCAAGGCACTGTCAATCTCTTGATTCTGCATAGCATTTTGAATCAGATAGTCCATCCGGTCCATCGTATGACGGTCTACTTCTAGACTGATGTCAATGATAGAGCGATTCATCATGTGGTCTAGCCTCTCAGAAGTCAAGGAATCCAAGCCAAAATCATCAGCCTGTAAGATTTCTCTAGCCTGTTGACTTTTCACTACAGATGGTAAAACTGAGGTCCCCTGCGACTTTTCAAACAAGGCCTGCTGACTTTCTTTGTCCTGTGACAGCAAGAGCATAAATTCCCAAGCCAGCTTCTCTTGCTTGGTATTGGAAGACATGGCAAAGAGCGAGGTCTTAACCTGCGTTCCCATCACCTGGCTATTGGCTGTCGGCATCGGTATACAGGTCCAAGAAAAGCTAGAATACTTGGCAACATGGTAAGGGTAGGGCTTGTAGGTCCGATACTGGGCCAGACTCATAGGATAGAAAGCCACGCGCCCCTCATCAAAATCATTAGAAGTCACCTTATAGTGCTGGCTGAGCATATCTAGCTTGCTCATAAAGGCCAAGGCTTGGTGCATCTCTGAACTGTCTATATTGATACCGGATTTATCGGTAAGATGGCCGCCATAAGCTACCAGAGCTTGCTGCCAAGTGTAATCCGTAATACCGTACTGGTCCACCATACCATCACCATTGGTATCCTTTGTCACTTTCTTGCAAATCTCATAGAAATCCGCCAGGGTCCAACCTGACTCAGGAATGCTAATCCCTTCTTTTTCAAGCAGGTCTTTATTGACACACATCATGATAGGATTGCTCTCAACTGGAAGAGCATAGCTGACTCCCTGATATTGCCCAGCTTCATAAGCCACTGGATAAAAGGCTGTCCGTTCATCATCCGTTAGGAGGGTATCCAAGGATTTAAGGGCGCCAGTCGAAGCCAACATGCTAAAGTCGTTTTCCGGTACCATAAAGAGATCCGGCTGCTCGCCTTTCAAGACTTGCTCTGCCAGCCAGTCAGCGTAATCATCCTTGGGAATACCGCTTTCATAGACGACCTTGACATGAGGATGCGTCTTTTCAAATTTTTTAATCAAGCTATCCAAGACCTTGTTTTCGCGGCTGTTAGGCACATCCCAGCTAGAGCCAGCATAGACCCCGATACGCAGGACTTTTTCCTGAGCTGAGGCCCAAAAGACAAAAGCCAAAGCAACAGATATAATCAGGACAACCAGTAGGGCCAAATGTCTCAGTCTCCACTTCATTTGTCGCTTTCCTTACTAAAATCTCTCTGGGTGACTCCGGTCTGCACAGCCCAGATAGCCAGCTGGGTTCGATCGCGCAAGTTGAGCTTGGCTAGGATGCCTGACAGGTAATTTCGGACTGTCCCTTCTGACAGAAAGAGCTTAGCAGCAATTTCTTTATTCGAAATTCCAAAGCCAATCTGCTGAATAATCTTCCACTCCGTCCGGCTCATGTCCTCTATATTTTCCTCCGTCACTGTGATAGCAAAGTTGGACTGGGCCATCTGTGAAAAGATTTTGAAGACCTTGGTGGCAATATTGGGATTGATCATAGCTCCGCCTCGATAGACTGTCTGAATGGCTTCGTGAAGTTCTTCTGTCGAAACCCCTTTGAGAATATAACCAGACGCACCGTATTTGAGAGCGGAGAAGATAAATTCATCGTCATCAAAGGTCGTCAGAATGATAATCTTAACATCCGGATATTGCTCCTTGACAGCCTTGGTACAGAGAACACCGTCCATGACTGGCATGCGAATATCCATCAAAATCACATCTGGGCGCACCCGATGAAGCTTTTCCAGCACTTCCTTGCCGTCTCCGACTGTCCCGACAACCTCAATATCTGCGTGGGCAGACAGAATGATTTGCAGAGACTCGCGAATCAAGGCCTGATCGTCTGCTATTAAAACCTTAATCATGTCTTCCTCCTATTTTTGGGATTTCGGTATGCGTGTAGAAACCGTCCCGATTTTCAAAGCGGACGCTTCCGCCAATAATCATTAGGCGCTCCTGCATCTGCTTGAGGCCATAGCCATAGTGGAGTTCATCAAAGCCGATACCATCATCCTGAATGGTCATTACATAAGCTTCTTCTTCCTCTAGTAGCTCAATCCAGATAGTCTTGGCATGCCCATGGCGGACAGAGTTGGTAATAGACTCCTGAATCACTCGGAAGACAATGTCTTCCTTGGCAATATCCAAGTCAATATTATCCCATTCGTAGCGGAGATGAATCTCCAAATTGGAGATGGCTTCATACTCACGTATAATCTTAATCAGAGCTTCCTTCAAAGTGTTATTTTCCAGAGCTCCCGGTCGCATCTTATTGAGCGAGCCGCGGACATCACGGATACCATCTCGAACGACGACTGAAACATTATTGAGCTGCTCCTTAGCCCGATTGGTATCAATATCAACCAAGACCTTGACCGCATCAATACCCGCTGAAATTCCCGTTAGGGCATGGCCCAATGTATCGTGAATCTCTCTGGCAATCCGCTTCCGCTCTCGGTCTTCTGCTATTTTTTCGGACAAGGCCAGATAAGAATTCAACTCGCGATTGGCCTGAGAAGCCATGCGCAGCTCTTCCTCAATCCGATGACGCTCCGTAATAGCCGACAAGATATAGAAGAGCAAGGAAATCATAAAAACGACGATATTTAAAGAATAGAGGAAATTCTTACCAAAAAGCAGTAAAAGCCTAACGGACTCTGGGTAAAACCGAATATAGGTATCTAGAGAAGGCAGCTTGATAAAGAGCGACATGAGGTCATAGTTGGACAAGAGCAGCATGCCAAAGCTCAAAATAATGAAAGAAAACCAATACTTCTTGTCCTTAGAAGAATTGAACTCCTTAGATCCATAGAAAATATCCGCAAACACCAAGAGAATCAAGCCATTGTAGGACGAGTGTAATACGGAAAAGATGACCAGCATGAGCAGGATTTCAATAATGGTCGCCTTGTCATAGACGGACAGCTGATTGGGGTGGCGCTCGCGATAGTACATGACCAAAAGCAAACTGCCATAGAGGCTAATTGATACCCAGAAAATCAGGCTAGGAGAGCCGGGAATAGCATCCAAACGCTCCAAAAGCGAGTGACTGAAGTCCTTAGCTGCTACATAGTTTGTCGCAAAGAGATAGATGGACGCATTATAGACAATGGCAACCAAATTGATGACCATCAAGGCTATTTTGCTGTAAAATATACTCTTTTGAGGTCTCATTATTGCCACCCTGTAACTGTGTATTGACTGATATTATCTCTGTTGACTAAGTGAACGGGGATCAGGTATTGGCTGTCGTAGGATTTCCCCTCTTGCATCAGCTCAATTACCTGCGCCACCTTGCGTCCCATCTGAATGGGCGATTGGGCCACGGTCCCCTCTATGTCGCTAGTCGTAGCCAGAAAGTTTTTGATATCTGGTGATCCATCCACGCCATAGATTGAAATTTTCTTATCAAGACCTTGATTTTTAATAGCAGCCAAGGCCCCGATGGCTGCTCGATCATTGAGCGCCATAACTACATTAAAGTCCAAACCTTCATCCAGAGCCCCTTTGACCTGTGGCATGGTTTCCTCAGTCTGGCCTAGTGTTTCTTTCTGGGAAATAATCTTGTAGCTAGGCTGTTTTTCAATCGTATCAATAAATCCCTGAATCCGATCCATGGCCGAGACGGCATTGCGGTGCTCTAGAAGGAGAATATTGGCAGAAGGCAGACGCTTCATCATGTCCTGGGCAATCAGGACGCCTGCTTGGTAGTTATCAGACACAATGGTCGTATCCACTTTTACATCCTGACTGATAGGCGCATCCACTACGATAATTTTAATCCCAGCTTTCTTGGCCTTTTGAAGAGAGGAAATGATACTTGGACTATTGCTTTTCACCGGATTGATGACAATGACATCAACCTTTTCTCGGACAAAAAAGTCAATCTGCTGGCTCTGCTTGCCCTCATCCAACTCAGGATCCCGAACGTAAAGCCGGCTGCCCTGCTGGTTGGTTTTCTTCTCCAGCTCCGCATTTAAGGTCTTGTAAAAGTCATTGTTCATGGTCATGTAAGTCACCCCAATCTTGACCTGCTTCTCATCTGGCAAAACGCCCTTGAAATAAACAAAAAGCAAACCCAAGATAAGCAGAATAAAAAGCGGCCAGAGAGCCTTCTTCTGATAACACTGTATCCGTTTTTTGACCTTAGCTGATACCATTTTTCACCCCCTATGCCGCAAGCACCTTTATGAAACATATAGGATTATTATATTACAAAGCCGCCAAAAAGCAAAATCTTTCCAGAAATGACTATAATAAAAGAGGCGAGACAGAATCTTAAAAATTCATGATTTTTGATTATTGGTCCCACCTCGATGATCATAATTAAACTTTTAAAAGCTTGATAGAAAGAGACTTTCACTCACACAGATCTTGCGTCCTGCAAAACTGAATGATGATTTTTTAGAGCAAGGTCATTTCCCAGTCTTTGCTTCTTGCTTAAAAGGGAAGTTCCTCTTCTTCCAACACCAAATCTGCTAAATCAGCTCCGCTGTTATTTTCACGCAGGGCGCGCTGAGCCCGACTTTCCAGCAGCTGGAAGCTATGACAGAGCACCTCTGTCACATAATGAGTCGCTCCCTCCTTTTCATAGCGACGAGTCCGCAGTTCACCATCCAGAGAAATCAAGCTGCCCTTACTTGCATAGCTGGCTAAAGTCTCAGCTAGACGTCCCCAGACAACCACATTTACAAAATCCGCTTCACGCTCACCGCTCTGAGATTTATAAGGGCGATTAACCGCGACTGTTGCGCGAGCCACAGACTTTTCATTCGCAGTCTTGTTCAGTTCAGGCGTAGCCGTCAGCCGGCCGATTACAATTACTTTATTATACATTTTATATCCTCCTAACTTATCATTCGTAAAAGGAGGCAAAAAGTGAAAAAAATATGGTATAGTGATAGATAAAAAGGAAAGTTGCAGCTTTTTGTCCCTTTCTGACTAGACTTGTATAATGGAGGCTCCGATGACCATTAAACATTCCCCTGTGAAAAATATTCTTTTTATCTTAATCTCTCTGTGGTTCGGAGGTTTTTCTGCCTGGACTGCCGTAGACTACCTGACCGGCTCCAACCCCTACAAAGATACTAGTTTCTTTGTCCTTAGTCTGCTGGTTGCTGCTTTCTTCTTACTGCTCCTTATCTTTGCTATTCGCAGACTAACCATTCATGCGACTATCCTCTCCTTTGACCACGAATATGTAACCTACCATTATAGCGGACTCTTATCAGCTGCCACCTACTGCATTCCTATGCAGCAGATTAGTCATGCTCGCTACAGCCGAGATAGTGAAGAATCCGAGATTAGTCTTTGGATGGAGGACGATTTCCATGACTTTGCAGCCTTTAACCATCTCCACCACAAAATTTATGCCTATCCTGACAGCCAACTCATCGGCATTGTTTTCAAGAGAAAACGCCTCAAAGCATTGGAAGACCAAGCGCTAAACAGCCTTATCTACCAATACAAATACAGCACTCCGAGCCAGATTCACACAGCCACTCCTCAATCATCAACCGACTCGCAAAGCAATAGCGACAGCGTCTTCTTTTGAGACAATGTGGTGATTGTTAAGACAAAACACTTTAGATTACGGAGGTATCTAATGAATTATATAGCTTTTGTTTACTCCATTCTTTTATTATTTTCAACCTATTTCGCTTATAAAAAGAAAATGAGTAGCTCCAAAATCTCATTAATCATCAGTTTGTTTTTATTTTTCCTAACTCTTCTGAATTTATTTTTCTTCAATTTTTTACTGAAAACTTTAATATCCATACTTTTAATTTTGATCTCAGTAAGTTTTTTCCATGACAGAAAAATGAGTAAGAAACAAATTCATTATTCTCATCATTGTGTTAGATTGATTTTTCATCTGTTAATTATTTATTTTCTCTACCATTAGCATGAGATAGATTTATAACGCTAAATTTATTACTAAAAAAAGAGCGAAACGACTACACAAATCGTTTCGCTCTATTTTATATTTCGGCTACTGTAGGATACCTCGCCTATTTCTGAGCTTTTTATGATGTTAAATCCTCACCCTTATCCCTGCCAATGTTTGGCTGGGTCAAAGGCGGTTCCAACTAGTTCGCTATCGGATAATTCAATGATGCCACGTTTTTGAGGCGCATTAGGCAGCTGAAGTTCCCGTGGGCTGCACATCATACCAAAACTCTCTTCGCCTCGAAGTTCTCCTGGGAAAATCAAATTCCCTTTAGGCATCATGGCACCCGGCAGCGCTACAATCGTTTTGAGGCCGACTTTGGCATTAGGAGCACCGGCCACGATTTGAACAGTCTTATCAGCAGCTACCTGTACTTGGCAGATATTCAGGTGGTCACTATCTGGATGAGCTACCATATCAACGATTTGACCAACCACAAATTTTGGCTGGCTGTCATTGACCAAGTTCGCTGGGAAGCCTTCCTTGCTCAGCTCCTGATTGAGAATAGCCACTTGCTCATCTGTCAAAAAGACCTGTCCGCGCTCTGCAATTTCAAAAAGGTCTGACTGCTCAAAAATATTCCAAGCTACTGTCTGGCCATTATCTTCACGGTAAACACGCGCTACCCGTCCTTTGCGTTCAGCTGCCAGTTTAGCTCCTTGATTGTCCGCAGCAATAATCATCAGCACATCGCCGACATATTCTTTATTATAGGTAAAAATCATTTTACGCTCCCTTTTTCTCTTATACTCGCTAAAAATTCATTGATTTGACCCTTGGTCTTGCGTTCACGATTGACCAGACGGCCAATCTCCTGTCCCTTTTCCAGCACTACTAAGCTAGGAATCCCGTAAATGTCCCACTCTTCGGCCAGATCCAGATAGGCATCACGGTCCACTTGGATAAAGCGATAGTCAAGATTTTCAGCTTCTATCTCTGGCAGAAAAGGTCTGATAAATCGGCAATCTCCGCACCAGTCAGCCGTGAAAAAGAAGACAGTCTTCTCCCCATCATTGACATAAGAAGCCAATCCCTCTAAATTTGTAGGGATAATCATGCTTCTTCCTCGTAGCTTAGCTGACCATTTTCATAGACAAAAGCAAAATGACGGTCATCCTCTAAGACCAGACCGCCAACCAAGCGGTCATCTGTGGACTCGTAGAGCTTGACATAGAGACAGGAAATACTACCCTGACTGGAAAAGAAATCTCGCACAAGCTCGACGATTTCCTCCCGATTACGCAATCTTTTTTGCTCCTGTACGACTTTGGCTGCCCCAAAAGCCAGAGCTCCAGCCCCCAAAAGGGCGGTTGTGGTTAAAATGATTTTTTTAGCTTTCATGTAGAATATTTTAACACAAAAGAGCAGAGGCGACAAACAATATTCCAGATTTTCCTGGGAGAAGCTGGATTCTTGGGCGGGCAGTCCTCTTGATTCAGGCAAGCTATAAGATTTTCCTACTCATTTACCATAAAAAGTGATAAAATAGGGGACAGAAAGAAGGTAAGTTTATGACAACATTATTTTCAAAAATCAAGGAAGTAACAGAGCTTTCTGCTATTTCGGGTCACGAGGCACCTGTTCGCAGTTACCTGCGGGAAAAACTCACTCCCCATGTCGATGAGGTTGTCACCGACGGCCTGGGCGGTATCTTTGGGGTACGCCATGCAGAAGCTGAAAATGCTCCCCGTGTATTGGTAGCGGCCCACATGGACGAGGTTGGCTTTATGGTCAGCGAAATTAAAGCTGACGGGACCTTCCGCGTAGTGGAAATCGGCGGCTGGAATCCGCTGGTCGTTAGCAGCCAACGCTTCAAACTTTTTACCCGTGAAGGTCGGGAAATTCCCCTTATCTCAGGCTCTGTCCCTCCTCATCTGACACGCGGATCTGGCGGACCAGTTATGCCACAGATTGCAGATATTGTCTTTGACGGTGGCTTTGCAGATAAGGCAGAAGCCGAAAGCTACGGCATCCGTCCAGGAGACACGATCGTGCCAGACAGCTCTGCTATTCTCACAGCTAACGGTAAAAATATCATCTCCAAAGCCTGGGATAACCGCTACGGCGTCCTTATGGTCAGCGAATTGGCACAAGCCTTGTCTGGTCAACAACTAGGCAGCCAACTCTATGTCGGCGCCAATGTTCAAGAAGAAGTTGGCCTGCGTGGTGCCCATGCTTCAACGACAAAATTTGCTCCTGAGGTCTTTCTGGCTGTGGATTGCTCCCCAGCGGGTGACATCTACGGCGGTCAAGGGGCCATCGGCGATGGAACCTTGATTCGCTTCTTTGACCCTGGTCATCTCATGCTACCAGCTATGAAGGACTTCCTCTTGACAACTGCTGAGGAAGCAGGTATCAAGTATCAATACTACTGCGGCAAGGGCGGAACGGATGCTGGTGCTGCCCATCTCCAAAGCGGCGGCGTACCATCTACTACCATTGGTGTCTGCGCCCGCTACATCCATTCTCACCAAACTCTCTATGCCATGGACGATTTCCTGCAAGCCCAAGCTTTCCTGCAAGCTCTGGTCAAAAAACTGGATCGCTCAACGGTGGACACGATTACCAACTATTAATTTCAAAAGGCAGCCCGTTCTTCATTCGGGCTGCTATCTCTTTTGTCTAATACTTTCCCTTTCAACTTTCCAATTTGAAGAAAATTTTGTTATAATGCTTAGCAGAGGTGAAAATATACATGAAAAAAATTGCTTTTGATTCTGACAAATACTTAAACCTGCAGCGCGACCATATCTTGGAGCGCATTAATCAATTTGAGGGCAAATTGTACATGGAATTCGGTGGTAAAATGCTGGAAGACTTCCATGCTGCCCGTGTCCTGCCAGGCTATGAGCCGGACAATAAAATCAGACTGCTCAAAGAGCTCAAGGACCAAGTAGAGATTGTCATTGCCATCAATGCCAATAACATTGAGCACTCTAAGGCGCGTGGTGATTTGGGCATTTCCTACGATCAGGAAGTGCTGCGACTAATCGATACCTTTAACGAGCTGGATATTTATGTAGGATCAGTGGTCATCACCCAGTATTCCGGTCAGCCGGCGGCTGACCTCTTCCGCAGCCAGCTGGAAAAGAATGGCATCGCCTCCTACATCCACTACCCAATCAAGGGCTACCCGACCGACATGGACCATATCATCTCGCCTGAAGGTATGGGAAAAAACGACTACATCAAAACCAGCCGTAATCTAGTCGTAGTAACCGCACCCGGTCCTGGTTCTGGTAAATTGGCTACTTGCTTGTCCAACATGTACCACGACCAAATCAATGGCATCAAATCAGGCTACGCCAAGTTTGAAACTTTCCCAGTTTGGAATCTGCCCCTGCACCATCCGGTCAATTTAGCTTATGAGGCAGCAACAGCAGACTTGGACGATGTCAACATGATTGATCCTTTCCACCTGCAAACCTACGGAAAAACCACAGTCAACTACAATCGTGATATTGAAATTTTCCCAGTCCTCAAACGTATGCTAGAGCGCATCCTTGGAAAATCACCCTATGCTTCTCCAACGGATATGGGCGTCAACATGGTCGGCTTTGCCATTGTAGACAATGATGCAGCTATCGAGGCATCCCAACAGGAAATCATCCGTCGCTACTACCAGACGATTCTGGACTTCAAGGCAGAGCGCGTTTCTGAATCTGCTGTCAAGAAAATCGAACTCTTGATGAACGACCTGGGCATCACACCCCTGGACCGTAAAGTAACAGTTGTTGCGCGCGATAAGGCCGAAAGCACTGGCGAGCCAGCTCTGGCCTTGGAATTGCCAAACGGTGAAATCGTAACCGGTAAGACCTCTGAGCTCTTTGGTCCTACGGCAGCTGTATTGATTAATGCCATTAAGAAATTAGCCAATATTGCCAAAGAAACCAAGCTGATCGAGCCTGAGTATGTCAAGCCAATCCAAGATCTGAAAATCAAACATCTGGGCAGCCGCAATCCGCGCCTCCACTCAAACGAAATCTTGATGGCTCTGGCAATCACAGCCATGGAAAATCAAGATGCGGCAAATGCCATGCAGCAACTCGGCAATCTCAAGGGCAGCGAGGCCCACTCCACCGTCACTCTGACTGATGAAGACAAAAACGTCCTGCGCAAACTAGGCATCCATGTTACAATGGACCCCGTTTACCAGTATGATCGACTTTATAGAAAATAAAAACAAGCTCTGTTAAAAGGAAGAAGCTGGCTCTGCCAGCTTTTTTTGTTAATAACGCTTAGACAAGAGAAAGCGCAAAAGATAGTAAAGTCCCAAAACCAGAATAATGGTCAAGGTCAGAAACTGATTGAGACTTAAGATGATTGGGAAAACCATAGACAAAACGCTTAAGCATGCTGCCAGCAGCAAAAGAATATTAAAAAGTAGAGTGCGAGTCTTTTCGTCAATCATGCGATTGCGCTCATCAGTCACCTGAATGTAGAGCTTATCAAAATTTTCTTCCCGTCTTAGGGCAAGATTATACCGAATGGTCATCAAAGAAAGCCCCAGCAGGATGCCGACCATGACTCCTTCCTGCTGATCATCCAGAGAGTGAAAGTGGCTCCAGGCCAGTCCTGCCAAGATGATCAAGGTTAAGATACGCCCCACGATAACTTTCCTTTGAAGTTTTTTTCGAAATTCTTGTTTAGTTAATGTTTCCATGTCAGCCTCCTATTTTTCATACGCTTGAAAAATTTTCAACATCACCACAATCAAGATAATTCCCACAAAAGGCAGGATTTCCTTAGGGATAAAATTGGCTTGCAAATGGAGATAAGACAAGCCAACAACGACCAAAATAGCCAATATCCATTTACACAAATAAGTCCATTTCATGATTCATCCTCCTCAAAGAGAAACACTTCTTCAATCCTTAAATTGAAAAAGGATGCAATTCTATGAGCCAAAAGCAGCGAAGCATTGTAGCGGCCTTTTTCCAAAGAAATAATCGTTTGTCTCGTAACTTCTAGCTTCTCAGCCAGCTCCTCCTGGCTGAGCTTTTTTCTTTTTCGCAATTCTTGAATTCGATTTTCCAAGGCTGCCTCCTTTCCACGATGTAAAATAAACTTTACTTTTCAAATATAGTATAGTTTCCTTTACATATTTTGTCAAGAATAAAGCGGCAAAAAAGAACTGAAACTTTGAACATTTCAGTCCTTTTAGCATCTTTATTGATTTCCTTTGTTATTTGCCTTTTAAAGCTACAGTCAACTCGACACAGGCTCCTCCTTGGTCTGGATTGAGCAGGGTCAGACGACCACCGTGCAAGAGAGCTACCTGCTTAGAAAAGGCTAAGCCGATACCATGATGGGGATTAGCTGAATTGCGGCTTTGGTCACTCTGATAAAAGAGCTGTTCCGCTCCCAGCAGCATCTCCTCTGAAAATGCAGGGCCATTGTTCCAGATAGCAAAAACTAACTGGTCCTGCTGCACTGATACCGTTAGCTTGACTTCCTTTTGATTCTGGTCTGCATGTTCAAGCGCATTCAGTAAAATATTGAGCAAAGCTCGCTTGAGATAGTCCAAATGAATCGACAAAATCAGACTAAGCTCACAATCTTCTTGGAGGTAGAAACGATAGCTTTCCTGTTTGCTGAACAGTGCCCAATCGTCCTGGAGATAAGCCAAAAAGTCCCCTAAGGAAAGCTGACTGAACTGATTAGAATCAATCTGAAAGGTCTTAGCGTAATCAATCAAAGAGCCACAATACTCTTCCATCTTGTGACTAGCCTGCAAAATCTCAGTAGCATAGTCTGCCTGTGGCTGGCCCAACTGCGCCAATTCCAAGAGCTCAGCATTCCCCTTAATCACAGTTAGGGGCGTCTTCAAATCGTGCGATGTCGCTGATAGCTGTAAAATCAACTCCTGATTATGCTGCTGCTCTCTTTCTAGAAGACGAGTATTTTCTTGGTGGCTGCTCCGTAAATCGCTGTAGACTTCTAGCATTTCCTCAATCCGAAAAAGCTGGCTTTGATTTTCTTCTAAAAGCTTCTCGCTCTTTAGCATTTTTATTTCCCTGTCGATTTTTCGGAGCAATTTCAAAATATGATAAAAAGTAATCAGCAGCAAGCTCCCTGCCCAAAAGAACAAGGTGAAAAGAACGTGATTACTTCCTTGCGTAAATTCATAGCCTATAAGCACAAAAATCAAAACATGAAAAAAGACGATTTTTAAACTGGTTGTCCAGACTAGGCTTTTGAAATTTCGGGTTCTAATTGCCATCTATAGCCTACTCCTCTCACAGTTGCGATTGCTTGCAGCCCTTCTTGTTTGCATTTTTGACGAATCTGATACACGTATTCTGAGATGGAGCGAAGCTGTGTTTCTGAACTTTCTGGATAAAGCAAGGTATGCAGGCGTTCAGCTGAAAAGGTCTGCTTGGGATTGCTAGCTAGTAAATGCAGCAACTTAAACTCTCGCTCTGAAAATTTCAAGACTTTACCAAAACAGGCAACTTCATAGCGCTCAGGATAAAATTGACAAGAAGCAATCTCAGAATAGCGCTCCTCACGTCTTTCCTCCCGCCGAAGATGAGCTCTGACACGCGCCAGCAATTCTTTGGTCCCAAAAGGTTTGACAATATAGTCATCTGCTCCGCGAAAGAGCCCTTCCACCTTGTCCGCCTCCAACTCCTTGGCCGTCAGAAAGATGATTGGACACGAAAGATGAGGACGAATGTAGGAACACAGCTCAAAACCATTAACAGGCTCCATCATCACATCCAGCAGAATCAAGTCATATCCGACAAAATGCGTCAGCTCCAGCTCTTCTATCCGGTCAAGCGTCGTCACATCATAAGCATCGAGCTCTAGGACGTTTTTCACTAGCTTCAAAATGCTCCGGTCGTCATCAACCACCAAAATACGATACTGTCTCATGATTTCCATTATAGCATACCTCTAGCGAACATCTCGTTTCAAGGTTAAGAATATAGCAGAGCTCCAAACCAAAGCTAACCATAAAAGCTGTATTCCCAGCCCTGATAGATCTATTGAATGCTGAAGCCTTTCATACTCAAAAAGATTTAGCGTAGCCAGATCGGGTAGGTATTTTGCTTCTTTGATGAAAGTCGCCAATAAACGGCTGAGACCAATCAAGAGAGGAAAGAGCACTGACACCGGCACAACCCAAGATTGAAATAGCAAAGCGAGGCCGGCAGTTAAAAAAGCCAGAAAAAGATTGCTGAGAAGACCAAAAGAGCTGTAATAAAGGAATTTCCCCAGTAAGGACCAGCTAAAGTCTAGGTCAAAACGAGCCAGCATAACAAGGAAACAGCTGCCTATCATGACACTGTAGAGGACCAAGAGCAGCAAGGCCAGAAAAAGGAATTTCCCAGCCAACCAAGCCTTTCTATTTGATACGGTTAGAAAATTCGTTCGCATTCCTGATTTGACAAACTCCTGGGCAAAATAGAGGGAAGTAAAGATGACGATGACAGGCTGCGCCAGATAGAGGGCATGCAAAACCTCGCTCAGAGCCTTCGTCTGGCCAACTGCTGTCTGACTGTAGTCAAGATTCATTAGAAAAAATGGAACAGCTCCCAGAGCCACCAAGGCTGCACCAAGAGCGAGATAGTAAGAACGGAACTTAATCCATTCGCTTCTAAGTAGAGCTTTTATCATCAGTATCGCCCTCCTAAATCCGTCTTCAAAAAGCGCAGAGAGGTCATACCGCCGATGACTAGTAACCATGCACCAAGTATCAACAGCCCTTGCAAGGGATTGTTGGCATATTGGGAAGTTGGCGTTGCAGCAAACAACTCTCCTGCTGGCTGTGGCAGATAAGCTCCCCAACTCGTGTGAGCAGCTAGGTAGTTTCCTAAATTATAGATTTGGGGTACGAGAAAAAGCAGAGGAACTAGCATGGTCCGAGCCAATAAACCTAACAAAAATGAAAGGATTCCTAATAAGGTTAGAGATAAGGTTTTCCACAAAATCAAACTCCAAGCTGCCTGATTGAGCAGAATTGGATCAAGCCCTTCCTTTCCTAAAGCAAGATGCATGACCATATAGCTACAGTAGATTGATAAAAAGCTACTGGCAAGAGAAAACCAAGCAAAGGTCATGAGTTTCCCCACAAGCAACTTCAGGCGGTTATTACAGGTCAAGAGACTAGTTCTCAAGCTATGAGACTGAAATTCCATAGCTCCCAAAATTCCAGCTAAGATGACCAAAACCATGCCTGCCATAGAGGCACCATTGAGACCTAGATATTCCAGCGGGTCAATGGCTTCTGCCAGGCCGGGAACCGTCTCAGGCGTGGCATCCAAGCCGACAGATAAATACTGTCGACCCTCCATCCAGGATACGGCAGGCACCAATAGCAGCATGAAGGCCATACTCACTTTGAAAGCCTTGGTTGAGCGAATTTTCAACCATTCTGAATGCAATAAGGACATCGTTTCTTTCATCTTAAACCTCCTCTGTCAAATCAAAGAAGAGATCTTCTAGACTGTCTGCATCTTGCAGCACCTCTTCCAATCGTCCCTGCTCAATAATTCGCCCATGATGAATTAAGACTACATCATCTGTCACCATTTGCACCTCTGACAGGATATGGGAAGATAGAAGTACTGTTTTCCCTAAATCAGCCTGCCGACGGATGAACTTTCTAAACCACTTAATCCCACTTGGATCTAGTCCATTAGTCGGCTCATCTAATATAAGAAACTGAGGATCACCCAGCAAAGCTGCTGCTAAACCCAACCGTTGACCTTCCCCCAGAGACAGGCTTGACAAGAGGTCTTTCCTCTTATGAGCGATTCCAGTCATCTCCAAAACCTCATCGATCCGAGACTTGGAAATGGCATTACTCGCCGCAATAATTCTCAGGTGGTCATAAACCTTTCGATTTGGCAGACCGCCAATGCCGTCAAAGGCTGCACCTACCGTTCTGAGCGGATAGGTCATTGACTGATAGGTTTGCCCATCAAAAGTCGCCGTCCCTGCTGTCGCCCGATCTAACCCCAAGAGAATCCTCAAGGTCGAGCTTTTCCCTGCACCATTTGGGCCCAGAAAGGCTGTAATCCGACCGCTTCTAGCAGTAAAAGAAATATCTTCTAAAATCTGCTTGCTGCCATGCTTTTTGCAGACTCCTTCTATTTTCACTGTATGTTCCATACTGAACTCCTTTTGATTTTTCTTTAGTATACAAGAGAAAGTTCAGAGAAAGTTCAGACAATAAAAAAACTTGCCTTGCGACAAGCTTCTTTCCTCATTTTTCAACCTCATCCCAGAGTTGGCGGATGCTTTTTTTCTGCACCGGATCGACAAAGTGTGGGGCGATTTCCACCAGAGATTGCAAGACAAAAGCTCGCTCAGCCACATAAGGATGAGGAACAATCAAGTTTGGACTGTATAACTCTTCTTGTCCTATGTAAAGAATATCCAGGTCAATCACACGCGGTCCCCATTTGACCTCCCGCACACGCCCTAAATCTTCTTCAATAGCTAAGAGCGTCTGCATTAATTCCTCAGGATTGAGCCAAGTCTCAACTTCAACAACTTGATTGAGAAACGGATCCTGCTCAACCCCACCCCAAGGCTCCGTCTCGATACGACTTGATGCCTGCAAAATTCTTATATTTTGCTCTGCCATTTTTTCCAAAGCCGCATCCAGATTGGCAGCTGGGTTGCCTTGATTGCTCCCCAGAGCGATAAAGGCTTTCCGCTTTTGACGCACTAGCTTGACTGAGCAGGTCTCTAAAGGCAGCGGCACCGGCGCCCAAGGCTTCTTGACCTCCAAGCTGACTTTCTGTACCAAAGGATGAGTCAGAAAAATCCGATCAATCAGCTTATAAGCCAGCGTCTCAATCAAGTCTTCCTTGCTTTCCTGACACCAGTGGGTCAAATCATGAGCCAATTCTCCATAGTGGATAGAAGCTGTCAGGTCGCCTGTTTTAGCAGCCCGAGTCATATCATAGTCCAAAATCAGATCCAGCACAAAACGCTGGCCCAATTCCTTCTCTGCTCCAAACAGACCGTGATAGGCATACACTTCCAAATCCTTAATGCGCAGCTGATCCATTCTCTTATCCTTTCTGATTCAAGTTTCTGCATTTTATCCTTGATAAAATAATCTAACCTTTCCTGACATGCTCCACCACTGATAAGATCAATGCCCCATCAATTTGTAAGCTTCATTTTTTAGGTCCTTATCCGTCGCTAAAACGCCACGCGCCGCTGTAGTAACTGTTGCAGTGCCAGGCTTTCTGACTCCGCGCATATTCATACACATATGCTCAGCTTCCACCCAGACCAAGGCTCCTTGAGCACCCAGATAGTCCATCAAGGCTTCAGCAATCTCTACGGTCAATCGCTCTTGAATCTGCGGTTTCTTGGCATAGACCTCTACTGTTCGGGCCAGCTTGGACAGGCCTGCTACCCGACCATTAGGCACATAGGCGATATGAACTTTTCCGTAAAATGGCAGGAAGTGATGCTCACACATGGAATGAAAGAAAATATCCTTCTCCACTACCATATTATTGTCAATGATTTCAAAAGACTTGGCCAGATGCTCCTCAGCCGTCTCACCCAGCCCAGCAAAGATTTCCTGGTACATTTTAGCAATGCGCTGTGGCGTCTCCTGCAAACCTTCGCGGCTTCCGTCTTCTCCAACCGCCTCAATAATCTGGGCTACAGCTGCTTCAATTTTCTTCGTGTCCATATATGCTCCTATGTTCATTTTTATTTTTTGATAATTGACTTGACTGAGAAGGACGCTCAGCAAAGTCTAACTTGCGATTCTCAAGGATTGATTTTCTAACCTGAGCCAGAAAATAAAGAGAACCCGTAATCAGCAAAAGCTCATCCGGCTCATGCTCTACTGCTAAATAATCTGATAAATAATCCGGCCATTCTTTGTAAGACAGACCTTGCTGCTCAGCCAAGGCTTGCATGCTTTCTTTAGAAAAACTCCGCGGATCAGCAAAGGCTGTCAAGCTTATAGCTGCTTTGGGAATCTTTTGCAGTAACTTCACCATATCATCCAAGGCCTTAGTTTGGATACAAGCAAATAAAATGTGCTTCTTATAAGTCGGATAATGCTGGTCCAGTGTTGCTGCTAGCGACCGCAAGGCATGAGGATTATGAGCTCCATCCAGAAGGATGAGCGGCTGATCCGATATCCTTTCCAAACGCCCTGGCCATACAGCAGCAAGCAAGGCCCTCTCAACCTCTTCTTTTGTCAATAAGGGCAGCGACTGTAGCTGACAATATAGGTCACACAAGTGCAGAGCTAGTCCAGCATTGTCCGCCTGATGCAGTCCCATCAGAGCTGTTTGATACGAGTCTTTGGCCCGATAGGCATTCGAAAAGGAAAAGCACTCCCCCTTCTCTGACTCTTGATGTTCCACTTGATAAGCTTGAGACCAAGAAGAGAGCGGAGCATCTTTTTCAGCAGCCTTCTGCTCGACTACAGCTAGAGCCTCTGGCTCCAGCCTACCGGTCACAATGGGAACTCCAAGCTTGATAATACCAGCTTTCTGCTCCGCAATGGCCTCTAGAGTGTCACCCAGCAAGGCCACATGATCCAGACCAACTGTCGTGATAGCAGTCAGTAAGGACTGACAGACATTGGTACTGTCCAAAAGCCCACCCATGCCGACCTCGATAATAGCCACATCCACCTGCTGCTGGACAAAGTAATCATAAGCTAGGGCAGTTACAATTTCAAACTCAGTCACTCCCTGTAAACTAGAGTCAGCCGCATGCTGGGCCAAAAGCTCTTGGTAAATAGAAAGTAATCTCTGAAGGTCTTGGTCGGAGATCTCATTGCCATTAATGGCAATCTGCTCATTGTAGCTGACCAGATAAGGAGAGGTAAAGGTGCCAACACGCAGGTCTCGCACCTCCAAAAGTTGGCGCAGATGGGCAATGGTTGAACCCTTGCCATTCGTCCCGGCGATATGAATGACTGGCAGCTGCAAATGCGGATTGCCCCGCAACTCCAGCAAAAGCTCCATCCGCTCCAAGCCAAAATGGGGACTGGCTGTCCGATAGGCTTCCAGCCAACTTAAATCAGGTAATTCTTGTTTTTTCATCTTACTTATACTGACCTAGATTGAGATCTTCTGTCTGCTGCGCTAGACGAATCGCATCGCCAACGGCAGCAGCCATCCGGTGCTTAGCCACTTCGTGCACTCTGACAACTTCAACGCCTCTGCTAGCCGCAAGGGTAGTCAGATGGGCTGAAGCTGTATCACGGTTTTCGAAGCCTTCCTGAGTCTCAGGATTGACCTCAAAGTCGTTTTCTTCTAAGATACTAACGAGAAACCGCTTACGAGAAACCCCAAGAAAAATAGGGAAACCAGCCTGATGGAGACTATCCAGCTCCTGCAAAAGGAGAAGATTCTCCCGCTTGGTCAAACCGAAACCAATCCCTGGATCCAGCATGATATTATCACGCGAAAGGCCAGCATTTTCGGCCACCTTCAAAGATTTCTCAAAACACTTCCACATCAGTTCTGTAATCGGCAGCTCTGCAAAAAGAGACAACTCTTCCTTTGTGAAGGCTGGACCAAAGCCAAATTCTGGGAAAATTTTTGAGCTGGCATGTTGAGGACGAGCCATCACTGGATTAAACATGACAATGACTGACGCGCCATATTCCGCAGCTGTCTCTGCCATCTTTTCATCGCCCAAGAGACCCGTAATATCGTTGATGATATCTGCACCCGCAGCCAATGCCGCTGCAGCCACTTCTGACTTCCAAGTGTCTACAGAAATCACAATATCACTTTCCCGACGAATAGCTTCAATAACTGGCACCACCCGCTCTATCTCTTCTTGAATAGCCACAAAATGACTGCCTGGCCGAGTAGACTCGCCACCAATATCCAGCATGTGAGCTCCCTCAGCAATCAGCTTTCGAGCCTGAGCCAATGCCGTCTCAACCGTGTTGTAGCGCCCACCGTCCGAAAAGGAATCTGGCGTCGCATTGATAATACCACAGAGGCCCGTTCGGCCATCTGGAGCAATTGCTTTTAGATTCACCATTTGACTTTCATCTCATTTCTATTGGCTGCCCTGCTCTTCAACAAAAAAGGCACACTCATCTAGTGTACCGCAAAGCTCTCAGCAGATGCAGCATCCAGTCCTATGAACTGCACTCGACTTCACAAGAAGACCTTATCTAGTCCCTTGTTTCATTTACCATTTTACCATAATTCTTCTATTTGACAAAACACTTTCTAAAAGCAAAAGGGTAAAAGACTGAGAATAATCATATTTCGGAGAATATGGGCCAGCATAGACAGCTCCAAACGCTGAAAATAAGGCCTGAGGAGATGGGCAAAGACCAGTCCCAAAACTAGATAGGAGAGAAAACACAGAGTTTCCTGAGGATTTTTCGCAAGGGAAAAGCAGAGCAAACCTAGTGCAATCCCCCAGCTCTTCCGATAGCGAAGAGAGAAGTCACTGTCAACAAATTTCGGTGCTGCGGGGGATAAAACGGCGATGTCAATCCCCAAAAGCAAAAGAGAAGATGACAGAAAACTCTCCGTCAGCATCTGCTCCACCGCCTGTCCTGACTGCGCCTCCTTGCCACACAGCAGAAGAACCCCCGCAGCATTGACCAAAATCATCAAAAAATACAAGAAAAGCAAGTCTCGATAGTTTCTTGACTGACGCAGAGAACCTTTGATTTCCTGAAGTTCTCTGGAAAAATAAAAGGCGCAACAAAAAAGCAACCCCAGCAAGCCCACCATAAAAAGCAGATTAGCCTGACTAAAGACCAAGCGGTGAGGCATTGGATGAAGCATGAGCAGTAGTCCCGTCTGAGTCAACATAGCCAGCAATAACAATTGGATGATTTTTTCTAATTTCAGCATATTCTCTCCATTCTTCTCTTATCATTATAGAAGAAGCAAGAGCAAGCTGGGAAAAATCCCCTCAAATGTCCTAATTTGTGCCTCAAATGACAAAAAAGCAGATATTCTCTGCTTTCTTACTTGTTCACCAAACCTGTTAGTATCATAATGAGAACTGCAACTCCATTTCTCAGCATGTGTGCCAAAATAGACATTTCCAAACGCTTAAATATGTAAGCAACCGCAGCTAAAACAGCACCCATACCTGCATATATAACAAAACTGCCGATATTGGTCGGACCATGAAAAAGACCGAAAAGAATGACTCCTACAACCAAGCCCCAAACATAATGCTTGGTAAAAATTTTCTGAGGAATCAAGCCGCGAAAGACTACTTCCTCCAAGATAGGAGCCTGAATCACAGCTCCTACTACTAATAAAATCTTGGGTACATGCTGAAATAATGCATTCAAGGCATCCTGATTGGCAGTGGAAATAGCCTGACCTTCCAGCAGCATGATAATTGCTCCTAACATGTTGACGCCAATCATGACAACATTAGAAACAGCTAACCAGCCAAACGAAGACCATTTAAAAAAGCTAAAGTCAAGGCTCAGTAGTTCTTCTTGCTTAGCCATTCTCAGAACAAAAAAGATAATCAAAAGATATACAACCAGCACAAAGATAGTCTGTCCAGCTGAAAAACTCTTCTCAGAAGCAGTCATCTGCCGGATAAATATAAATGGTATCTGGCTGAGAAATAAGACAAACAGAGTCAGTAGGATGTACTCTAATTTTTTTAGAATTGCTTTCATATCTTTCTCCTTTTCCTTCCTAGTATAGCTCAATTTTCTTATTTTGTATATCACTTATTGAAAACTAGTGCTGATAGTGACTATGAGATAGAATCGCACAGTTTTTCCAAGGCCAGCAATCAAGAAAATCCTCTCTTAAAACCTACAAAAAGCCCAGTCAAACTGAGCTTTTGAATTTTCTTAATTTATTGATTTTTAAATCGTTCAACATCACGCGCGATGACCAATTCTTCGTCAGTCGGGATAACCAAGACTTTGACCTTGGCATCAGAACTGGAAATCACGCCTTCTGCACCACGCACATTCTTTTCTGGGTCTACGTTACAGCCAAACCAAGAAATACCATTAATAACCAGTTCACGAATGGTCACAGAATTTTCACCAATTCCTGCGGTAAAGATGATAGCATCAGCTCCATTCAAGACAGCAAGATACTGACCAATGTATTTTTGAATCCGGTCCACAAAAATGTCATTAGCTAATTGAGCCTTGGCATCACCTGCCCGCATTGCTTCATGAATATCACGCATATCACTTGACTTCTCAGAAACTCCAAGCAAGCCAGATTCACGATTCAAAACGCGGCTAATATCTTCCGGAGTATTAAAGTCATCTGTGTATTGCATCAGGTAAGGAATGATGGCTGGGTCGATATCCCCAGTCCGCGTTCCCATCATGACACCGCCAAGTGGTGTGAATCCCATAGATGTATCTACAGAAACGCCCTTGTCAACTGCTGTGATAGAAGCTCCGTTACCGATATGGCAAGTAATAAGTTTGAGTTCTTCAATTGGACGTCCCAAAATTTTAGCAGCTTCCTTGGCTACATACTCATGGCTGGTACCGTGAGCTCCGTACTTGCGGACCTTGTTTTCAGTGTAATATTTAGTCGGAATCGGATAGCGATAAGCTTTTTCCGGCATAGTTGTATGAAAAGAGGTGTCAAAGACTACCACGCTGGTAATGTCTGGCAGAATTTCTCTAAAAGCACGGATGCCTGCAGCATTGGCTGGATTATGCAATGGAGCTAGAAGAGACAGCTCCTCTACCTTTTGAATCACTTCTTCATCAACGAGGGCTGAATCCTTAAAGTGTTCACCGCCAGCCACAACACGATGGCCCACACCGGTAATTTCATCATAAGATTCGATGATATTAAAGCGTTTCAAATCATCCAGCAAAATTTTTACGGCCTGCGTGTGATCTGCAATATCAAGAACCTGCTTTTCTGAACGACCATCAAATTTCACTGTTGAAATAGAATCCTTGAGACCAATCCGTTCCAGCAAGCCCTTAGCCAAGACCTTTTCTTCCGGCATCAAGTAGAGTTGCCATTTTAAGCTTGAGCTTCCTGCATTAATAGAAATTGTTTTCGACATTTCTTCACCTCTTTAAGCGTTTTCAAAATCATTATATCAAAATTTTGTTTGAATTTCACTATCTTTGTACCAGTTTTGAAAACTTTGACGGAATTTAAACATTTCTTCATGATCCTGCAAATCCCGCAGAGGATAGATAAAAGGCTGAATGTTATTAGCTTCCTGTTTCCTCAAGACAAAAAGAGTTTTGGCATGCTTGCTGCTTGAGAAAATAGACTCTGGCAAGGTTATCATCGCGATAAACTGAGCCTTGGCTAGGAGCCATTTTTTTAGCAACGGAGCTTGAGCGCTGGTCAAGAGGTCATTTGGCGCCAGAAATATAGCATAACCACCTGGCTTCAGATATTTGAGTGATTGCTCCATCAGGAGATGATGGGCATAAGTGTGCTCATCTGGACTAGCCACTTCATAGCGGGAGGCGATACTGTCGTCTGGATAATAACCAACCGGTAAATCACTGATAATGATATCACTCTCTTTCAGAACCTGAGGTCGAACTGCATCCCCCTGAGCAAAGTGAGCCTTAGAGTTCATAACCTCTGCAATGCTGGCAGAAAGGTCAATTAATAAATCATCTAGCTCCAGACCTAAGTAGTCAATCTTCTTTTGGGTATGATTGAGAACAGTCTCCGTCAAATTTCCAGTCCCACTGCCGATTTCTAATACATCAGCTTCCTCTCCGTGAGCCAGCTGATCCAATAAGAAAGTAATCAGAAAACCAATTGTGTCAGGTGTGAATTGATGATTGACCTGCATGGGCTCCGTCTGGGCAGCCTTCATTAGGATAAACTGATAGGCTCTCCGCCACTCTTCCTTGGTCAAATGCAGAGCGCGGATTTTTTCATCGTTGGTCAGAACCTCTTGTAAATCAGTATCTCCATCTAGGTAAATGCCATTCTGCTCAATCAGAGCATCGTAAAAATTGGTCGCCAGAGCGTTTTGGATATTCTGGACGTTTTCGAGAATCAGAGTATAAGCTTGTTCTATCTTTTCAAAATTCATGGAATCCTCCGTTCATCCTATCATACCAAAAATAAGGAACCTTTCCAAGATATATAAAATTACAAAGATTTTACAGTTATATTAGTCCGACTTACCAGCTTCGTCCGAAATCGCTTTCTCTTTTTTATCAGTTGCTTTCTTGTCTTCCTTTGCTTTATCCTCATCTTTCTTAGAAATGGTAAAAGTAAAGGAATAGGAATGACCGCTGCTGATCTGACTGCTGATTTCAAGATTCTTCCCTTGCCTGCGGTAGACAGCCTTGCCCTGCTCAAACTCCATCTCACCGCTATCATCCTTGGCTGTAGCTTTTGTCAGAACTGCCATTGCATAGGCTTCCGTTCTTTCCCTGTTGAAAAGCTGCAAACGCTGACTGCTGACTTGACGGTTGAGATAAAACTGCAGGAGCAAGCTAAAGACAGCGGCCATCAGCAGCGCATACAGTAAAATACCAGCATCAACTTTCTTCTTCCACACGATAGATGAACTCCCTCTCTAAACCTTTTTCAAAGCGAAAATGAAGATGGACAAGCTTACCTTCCTGACGCACATCAGCTGCTTCCAAACCATAAATCATGGGCTGGTAGCCGCGACCGCTCTTATCTGTTTTACGGAAATCATCTCCCTTGGATTTCCCCAAGGCCAAGTCCCTGCCATCCTGTCTGATGTAGATTTTGTTGTCTTCAACCTTATCAAATTGACTTCGCGAAAGCTCCGTCTCCAGTTGGTCGGCAAACAAAAGCCACTCTTGCTGTTGATTGTTCTCCTGCTGATGCAGTTCTGAAGATATGAGCTGGGTCATGGCCTGAAAGACTAATATTCCACCACTAAGGACCAGCAAGGCTACTAAGGTCTCTAAGAGAGTAAAGGCCTTGACTTTAAGGTTTTTGGACACGGATGATTACCTCCCCTTCGTGATAGACCAGCAGCTGCTTATCTGTCTTAAGCTGACGAACAGTAATTCCATTAATATGAAGCTCTTCTTGTCCTGTCTGCAGAGCCATGTGAGCTACCCGAAGCACCTCTTCCTGCTGCAGAAGGACCCGCTGCTCCTTACGAGACCGGCTAATCTGTCCCAAAAGCAAACTAGCAATAGCCGCAAAAACTGCCATGGCCACTAGAGCTTCCAGCAGAATGCTAGCTTGAAGCTGTCGTCTTTTTAAACTTGCCATTGCCCATATAAAGCTGGTAAACAACTGTCCTGTCCTCCGTCTGAAAAGTAATTTTGCTGAGTGATGAGTTCCCGCCGGCCCGGTCAAACTGGATGACCTGCTGCTCATGATTCTGCAGAGTTTGGGAAAAATCCAGCTCTTGATAGCCATTGGAAATCTGCCGTCCTGAAATCTTCAGAGACAGCTTTTCATGACCGGCTAAGCTCAGCCTCTGCGTCTCCTGATAGAGCCTCTCAAACTCTAAAAAGAAGAGCTGTTCTTGAACCTGATTGAAGCCAGCCCTTACCGAGCCTGACAAGCCCAGTAAGAGAAAACTAACAACAAAAAGAACGAGGAGACTTTCCAGCAGTGTAAAAGCCTTAATTGGCAACCGCTTGAGTTTCGCCACTGTGTTTTCCATAGTAAGCCTTATATGAATCTGCCTGCTTCTGACTGATATTTCCTGCGCTGACTAGCTTGCTCAGACTAGCCTTTTCATTGGTATTCTTCAGTTCATACAGCTCCGCCTGGCTTTCTACTACCTTGACCACCGCTGCAGTTCCTGTATCTGAAACAGCATCTTTTTGCTTGGTCAGATTAGGCACAAAGAGCAGCAAGAGTACGCTGATAACCAGCAAGACAATCAGCATTTCCACAAGGGTGAATGCTTGAACTTTTAAGGTATTAAGTTTTTTCATTACAAATGAACCTCCATATTCTGATAAATGGGCAAGAGCATTGCCGCATAAAGTAAAACAATCACTAAGGCAACAAAAATAAATACTAGGGGCTGAATGAAATTCATGGCCCGGTTGATACGTAGAAAAAATTCCTCCCAAGTCTTTTCAGCATAGACTTCCAGTTCACTCCCCAGCTTGGACTTGACCTCGCCGTACTCAATCATCAGGGACAATTCCTTTTTAAAGAAAGGATAGCTCGCCACCTTGTCCGCATAGCCTTGACCAGCTTGCAAAGCAGCAGCCATGTCTGCTCCGATTTCCTGAAAGAGTTGGGACGGTTGATCCTGCATAATCGCAAAAATCTGACTCAACTCCAAGCCCTGGCCAATCATATTTCCCCATTCACGAGCATAATAAGCTGTCAAGTAAGCCTGTACCAAACGACCAATAAAAGGCAGAGCTGCTAGTTTGCTAAAAAAACGAATCTTTGATGACTTTCGATAGTAAAAGAGAGCCACTGAAACCAAGGCAGTTAAAGCAAGACTGCTCCACAAAAAGATTTGAGGCAGGTGATTAATAAGCTGAGTAGCTAGATTCTGGCTGTCCAATTGAGGCAGAAGATAGTTGCGCAATCCCAGCATGATAAGGACCAAAAAGCCCAGCAGCATGAGAGGATAGGTTCCTACCTCTATCAATTTTTTCTTAACCTTGGATAGATTTTCCAGATAGGCCTCAATTTTGCCCAGACTTAGAGTCAGATTGCCATGCAGCTCAGATAAGGACAGCTGGGTTACAACGTTGTCGGAAAATCCCAGTCGACTGACAATCTCTGAAAAGGACTGACCAGCTGACAAGCCAGACCGCATTTCTGCGACATACACTTCCTCCAGCAAGGCACTTCGTCTCAGAAAGTCTACAATCTCTGCCAAGTGAAAACCGCTGCTGAAGAGATTATGAAAGAGCTCGATAATCTTTTTCTGCTTAGGCGTAGATAATTTTTTCGGTCTGCCTTTGCTCAGCACTGATATGTCCTTCTGCAAAAAGCTGATCAATCTGCTGATTCCAGACTGCGGCTTCGTGCTCTTGATAATTTTGACTGACAAAATCAACGACACCTCCTCCCCCAATTAAACGCTGGTAACAAACACCTTGAAGTACCATTCTTAGCTCATCCTCGCTAACACCCAATTCCAAAAGCCGCTCATAGACACCGCGAACACTCTTGGCATGAATCGTTGAAAAGACCGTAGCTCCGGTCAAACTTGCCCGAACCACTGCTCTAGCTGTCTCTCGATCACGGATTTCCCCGATAATCAATAGATCCGGCCGATGTCGCAGAGACAGCTTAATCAGACTATCATAAGTCATGCCAATGGTTTCATTAAGCTGCAGCTGCAGCATAGCCTCTTGCTTAATCTCAACCGGATCTTCAATCGACATAACCTGCTGACCAGAAAATTTAAGCTGAGCCAAATGGTACATCAAGGTCGTCTTGCCGCTGCCGACTGGGCCTGAGAAT
>JABZYU010000001.1:56891-87992 GCA_015264985.1 Streptococcus sanguinis
GATAGAGGCCGCGAGCTTGAATTTTCTTGCGCAGCTCCGGCAATTGCTCAAACCAAAAGCGCAGCTCCCTGTCTTCATCATGCAGGAGCCGGATAACCAGACTTTCAAAACCACGGTAATCCCCAACTGACGAAAGCCGGATTGAAACCTTTGCTTCCTCACAGTCATAATCGCATGACCCAAGCTGACTGCGGCGCTTCTCTCCAACATTCATACCTGCGACAAACTTAAAGTGGCTGATAACAGCTGACAGAATCTCAAAATCATAAGTTTTTATAAAGCGACGTTCATCACCGATTCTCATATAAAGCTCATAGCAAGTAGTCTTAGGAATGAGGTAAATATCCTGCGCCCCCTCTTGCCGAGCCTGCCTAATCATTTCTTTTGCAATTTCTTGAACCATACATCCTCCTCACCTTACTATTCGCAAAAAATCCAGAAAAAGAAAAAACAGCGGAAGAAACTTAACTTCTAACAAGTTAGGTCTCTTCTGCTGCTATATTATCAGATTTGCAAAATATATTCTTTCGATTTAAAGAGGCTTAGCGTTTTTTAGTTTAACTGAACAAGCTTGGTGCTTTTCAAGACCGTTCTGCTTAGTATAGCCTGGCCGGTACTTGCTCTTAGGAATCTGGCAATCATTCTCCAGCAAAAACAGCGAGTGGTACTGCTGAACATTCTCATCGCACTCCTCGCACCAGCGCTGATCCTCCGGATCCCAAAAAATTGTCATTAAATCACTGCGGCTCTTATACAAAGGTGACTGCTCTTCCATTTGCAGCCAGCGGCTTTTATAATACTTAAGGGCTTCATAATAATCATCGAACTGCTTCTTTGCAACGATATCCTCTTCCCAGCCATCCAGAAACCACCACGGTTCATAGTCCCCGTACATCTCAATTACACAATACATACTCGTCCTCTCTTTGTACCGTATATTATATATGAATTCTTTGACGAACAAAACTATTTTGCTCAAAATCAGAAAACAAGAACTTTATTGGAACGGAGACAAGCACATCACTCTTCATGATATGAAGATTAACCTCACGGATAGTAATCTTAATAATCTTAGAAACAAATGTTGCGTTCTTATAAAGGCTTTCTATTTTAACGGTTTGTCAAATAAATCTTAATCTTTTTGTTCAAAAAAAGTGAGACAAATATCATTTTGTCCCACCTTATTGTCTGCATGAGCTTAAGCAAAATGTTCATCTTACTCGTTTCTGCATTATAAAGTTTCTAAAGCAATCATTGTAGTCACAGCTGCGTCATAGTAATTATCTGACGGCAAGCCTTGCATGAAGAGATATTTATTCTGCTGCACCAATTTGCGGAATTCAATGTTGTTGTTAGCCGCATAGAATACTGGAGCAGTAAAGCTGCCAGCCTGATTACTATTTAGAGCTTTCCCTTTCAAAGTGTAGCCCGCATAGATCTTTTCTTGACTGAGGAAGAAGTTCAACATCTTCTTCAGCATTTTTTGACTTTTTTCATCCTTGCTTTGAGCCAAGTTGTAAGGAAGTCGGCAGGCATTATAAGAATAATAGCCATCATTTGCAGATTCAACCGTATCAGCATCAGCTGCCCGAACTTTGTCGCCTTCAACCCAGATAAAGTCTGGTATCAAACCAGTCTTATTATCAGCGCTGATTGCTTCAAGTTTGCTGAGCATATTATCTCGGATTGTCAGCCACTGCTTATCTTTGGTCAACTCATAGAAAGCTTGGAACTGCTGCGGTAAGGTATCAGAAGTCCGCATGAGATTATAAAATTTCGATTCTGCATTTGCCCAGTTCCCAACCGTCAAAACGCCGTTACTTTCATTATAGTTATATGCCAAGACATCTTTCAGAATGGCCTTAGCCTGATCTTGGTATTCTTTAGCCTTGTCCGGCCACTGCTTAGCAGCCTGAATCAAAGCATAGGCAATGTAGAGATCGCCGTCTGTAGCATTGTTTTCGTCTTCATGATTGCTCTTTCCGTCCTTAATCGTCTGTTTCCAAGACATGAGCTGGGTATCTTTCAGACGATGAGCTAGATAATATTGGTAGAGCTTTTCAAAATCAGCCGAACTGGCATCGCCTTGCTTAGCTGCAGCCACAGCAATCACCATGCCATAACCCTGTGCCTCAGACAGCACAACATCTTCAGTCTTACTGTTTGTCGTCCTGATATAAGACAATTTGTCCTTGGTTACGACATATTCTTTAGACCATTGGCTGTATATCTTCTTTTTGATATTAGGAGTACTGCCCATGCGGGTGTACAACAGGATAGCAGCCAAAACAGCCAGAATTGTCACAAACCAAATAAATCTTAATCTTGTTCTTTTCACACTTTCTCCTAACCTGCAAATCGTTTTGTTTTAACCCACTTGGTTTCTTTCCGCTTCAAAATCTTGTCCAAGATAACAGATCCTACTGCATCTAAAGAAACAACGATAAAGAGCTGAGAGTAAGTCAAATAGGACACAAGGGCCAGCCAAATCTGTTTGGTGGTCGCCTGTCCAAACTGAGAAGCCAGGGCGATATTGATCTGCAAAAGATAAAGCAAAATCATCAGAAGCCAGTTAAAGAGCATCAGCTGGACGATATAGATATTCTGAGCATCAAAAGCGAAAGGAATCCGCACATCCGGGATAAAGAGCTGGGTAATCATTGCCGCTACATTGGCAAAGAAAACCAAGTCAGATAAGACAATCGCCAGATTGAACCAGAAGAAGATACAAGAATAATTGAACACTTCCAGTTTCACGCGCCAGTTACCGCCGCTAAAAAGATGCTTGAAGTTGGCAAGAACTACCTCGTAATTTCCCTTAGCCCAGCGCTTACGCTGCATGTAGTAGGACTTGAGGGTTTCTGGCTCTTGTTGGAAGGCCTCTGAATTATAAGCCAAAGCAATCAGCTTGCCGCTCTGCATAATCTTAAAGGAAATTTCCGTATCCTCTGTCAAGGCACCATTTTTCCAACCACCAATACTCTTAACAAACTCCGTGTTAATCAAGAAGTTCGTACCTGGAATCCGCCCAATCTTAAAGAGGTGCCACATACCTACGTGGTAAACACGCTGAGTTACAACGATTTCTTGGTTGATACAACGTGTCAGGAAGTTCTGGTTGGCATTCCGAGTCTTGTTGCGTCCGAAAGAAGCAACGTGGCGTTCTGGATCTTCCAAAACTTTTTTGACTAGGAAGTAAAGAGCATTCTTTTCTGGCATAGCATCCGCATCATAGACACAGATATATTCACCCTTGGCCATCTTCAGGGCGTCATTCAGCACCCCTGCCTTACCTCCCGTACCAGTACGGTCTGTAATTGTAATATTGCGTCCAGCGTACTCAGGCATAGCCTGAACTTTCAGCATTTCTTGATAAGTGTCATCTGAGCAGTTGTCCGCAAAGAGCAGAACTTCCACTCGGTCATGAGGATAATCCAAATCCAGAATGGCCTTGGTCGTCTGAGCGATAACCACATCTTCATTGTGGGCTGGGACAACGACTGTAACCATAGGATAATGTTCCAATGGGCTGGTATCCACGTTGAAGTCACTGCGTTTCATCCAGAAATGCACGGAAGAGCATAGAATTACCAAAGCCCAAGCCAGAGACATCCAGATGGAGAACAGAGTGACAATCATAATAAGTTGACTAATCATGACGAGTCACCGCCCTAAAATTTTTATTGACCCGATTGTAAATAACCAGATAATAAATGAAGAGGACCAAAAAGCTAATAGCAAAAAAGATACTTAGCACCATAGAGATGATAAAAAATACTTCTGTTAAAGACATGTGTTTACCTCCTAGTATTCTACGATAATGTCGGTTTCAAGCTGACGCTCCAGATTGCTCAAAGCGTCATCAAAATTATGGAATTTGTCAATGTTTTGAGCGTTCAGTTTTAAACTGCCGGACTGAAACTGAATTTTTTGATCAGTTTTCTTATTCTCAAAGTGCATCATCGTTAAATCGTCACGCACTTTCTCTTGGAAATATTCCTTGACTTCCTGATCCAGATCTTCTACCAGAACGAGAAAGTTACCATTGGATACATAGTAAACTGTTTCTACATTCTGGAAGTCCCAGTTAAGCAGTCGTAAAATTCTCTTGAGCATCCGCTTGTACTCCCGAGAGTGAATTTGATAAAAATGATGATTGTGCGCCCAATGGACCAACAAGGCCTGAAAGGCTGGAGCTTGTTTCTGATTTACTTTCTGAACCATTTCTTCATAGGCCTCAGCAGCATCTTCACTGTCATCCTGCACTAATCCCAAGCGCTGATGAAGATAGAAATTCACTCGGCTGGTCAGCCAAGCACTGACAGGGAAGACATAAAGCAAGAAGAGAACCTGATTGTCCGGTAGGTAGGTTACATCAAAGAGCAAGATCAGAGTTGCGATAACCACACCCAGAATCATAGCCCATGTCACCAAGAGATCAGATAGGACAAAAACACTAAAAATACCTAATAAAATCAGCGCGATTCCGATATAAAATATGTTAGCTGCAAAATTCCAACTGTAGAAAAGAATTAGTCCAATTGTCAGTACAAAGACTGCTAATGATTTTTCTAGTCCTTTTTTCCTAAACATTTTTTACTCCTGTCTTAAATTCTTCTGGTCTAGCCGTTTGCTTAAAATAGTGGGCAATAGCTTGAGCAATCCGCTCAGAAGCCTTACCGTCACCATACGGATTGCTGGCTTGGGCCATTTTCTGATAGAGTGACTCATCTGTCAGCAAGGCTTCCATCGCCTCTGCTACTGCTTGAGTTTCTGTACCGACCAGCTTCAAGGTGCCGGCTTCAACTCCTTCTGGTCTCTCTGTTGTATCACGAAGTACCAGTACAGGCTTACCTAAGGAAGGTGCTTCTTCCTGTACTCCGCCTGAGTCTGACATAATGAAGTAGCTTTTAGCTGCGATATTATGGAAATCCAACACATCTAAAGGCTCAATCAGATGAATTTTCTCATTGTCACTCAGAATTTCTCTAGCCGCTTCCTGAACCGCTGGACTCAGGTGAACGGGATAGACAATTTCCACATCATCATGGGCATCTACAATCTGTCGTAGAGTTCGAAAGACCCTTCTCATCGGCTCACCTTGATTTTCCCGGCGATGCATGGTCACTAAAATCATCTTGCGAGCTGGATTAATACGGTCAAGAACCTCGTGCTGATAATCAGCCTGGACGGTCAGCTTGAGAGCGTCGATAGCTGTATTCCCTGTCACAAAAACTGTTTCTGCTGGATGGTTTTCCTTGAGCAAGTTAGCCTTACTCTGATCCGTTGGGGCAAAATACAAGTCTGTCAAAGAGTCGGTCATCTGACGATTCATCTCTTCTGGGAATGGAGAGTATTTATTCCAAGTCCGCAAACCAGCTTCCACGTGGCCGATACGAACTTGATTATAAAACGCTGCAAGACTAGCTGCAAAGGTCGTTGTCGTATCACCGTGCACCAGCATAATATCTGGCTTGTTTTCCTTTAAGATATCATCTAGCTTATGCAGGATCTTGACAGTAATATCTGTCAGGGTTTGATTCTTCCCCATAATATCCAAATCATAATCAGGCTTAATCTTAAAAGTTTCAAGTACCTGATCCAGCATCTGACGATGCTGAGCAGTCACAACTGTTGTTGTCTCAAACAAGTCTGCCTGCTTCTTCAGTTCAATAACCAGTGGAGCCATCTTAATTGCTTCTGGACGAGTTCCAAAAACAACCATTACCTTAATTTTCTTCATTTTTCCTCACCAAAAATCAACATTGTTATATTAACTTTTTACTAAAAAATGTTTGTTTTAAGTAACCTTAGTTATTTTACCATCAAGCGTTTCAATAATCAAAGCATGAACTATTATTTTATACTTTCTTAATAGTAATTTACATGTTGGTAACTTATTTAAGATTATTTTAATTTTCTTAACTTAACTGTAACTTAAAATTGCTGAAATTTTTCGGTTTTCTCAAAAAAATAAATAAAAAGGAAAGAACTTATAGGCTTAAAGTCCTATTTTATGCAGAATTTTGTGTTTTTTACCTATATTTTTTAATCTTTATTCATTGTAATAAAATATTATTCTATTTGTAATCTAATTGTTTTCTATTCTTTATAATATTTCAAAATCCTCCCTTCATGAATGAGCTAGCTAGATAAATGCCATCTACCGTTCTCTATAATCTTCGACCACTACCATTAAAATCAACCTCCTCTTTTTTAAAATTTCGAACCTCCCCCTCCTACTATTTTAGGATTTTTAAAATAGTATAACCTAGCGCTATCATACTACAAAAAACCAGCTACCTCCCTGATTAAAAATAAATATGGCGTCTCGCATCATAGAAAAACTGAAACAGGAAATCTCGAGTATTTCTTCTATAGTTGTTTATCCATAAAGGAGAACTTAACAACAACTTTCTAAGTATATTATAGGATAATATTTAGTAGGGAGCAAGAAACTATCGGCTACAACAAAAAATCCCTCCCGATTTTCGGGAGGGAAAGTTCCTTATTTAAGAACAATATTTTCTTCAGTTTCAAATCCACCTGGCAGTTCTGTCACTTCGTCGATAATTTCAACTTCATTGACAGCCTGAGGCTCCAAGTTGCGGTAGCGAGCCATACCAGTACCAGCTGGGATAATCTTACCGATGATAACATTTTCCTTGAGTCCGAGCAGATGGTCTTTCTTACCACGAATAGCAGCATCTGTCAGGACACGAGTTGTTTCCTGGAAGGAAGCTGCAGACAGGAAGCTGTTTGTCTCAAGGGAAGCCTTGGTGATTCCCATGAGGACTGGACGAGCTGTCGCAGGCACACCACCTGAGATAACCACATCACGGTTAGCATCTGTAAAGTCTGTGATATCCATGAGAGTTCCCATGAGGAGATCTGTGTCACCTGGATCCATGACGCGCACCTTGCGAATCATCTGGCGAACCATTACCTCGATGTGTTTGTCACCGATTTCTACCCCTTGGCTACGGTAAACTTTTTGTACTTCAGCAAGCAGGTAAGTTTCAACAGACAAGACATCACGGACAGCTAGCAAGTGCTTAGGTTGGATAGAACCTTCAGTCAAGGCAGCACCACGAGAAACTTGGTCGCCCACTTCTACCTTCATGCGGGCTGTAAATGGTACCACATATTCACCTTCGCCAGTTTGGCCTTTAACAAAGACCTTCTTGGTACGAGTAGATGCATCTTCTTCGATAGCAGTAACCTCACCCTTGACTTCAGTGATGACCGCTTCCCCTTTCGGATTACGGGCTTCAAAGATTTCTTGGACACGAGGAAGACCTTGCGTGATATCGGTATTAGAGGCAACACCACCCGTGTGGAAGGTACGCATGGTCAGCTGTGTACCAGGCTCCCCGATAGACTGGGCAGCGATGGTTCCAACTGCTTCACCACCTTCAACCGCATCACCTGTTGCCAAGTTGATACCGTAACAGTGACGGCAGACACCGTGACGGGTGTTACATGTAAAGACGGAGCGGATGGTCACTTCTTCAACACCAGCATTAACGATTTCACGTGCCTTATCTTCTGTAATCAATTCATTTGGACCAATAATGACAGCACCAGTTTCTGGATGTTTAACTGTTTTCTTGGTGTAACGACCATTGAGACGCTCTTCCAGAGACTCGATCATTTCCTTGCCTTCTGTGATAGAAGTGATAAGAAGTCCACGATCTGTACCACAGTCGTCTTCACGGATAATCACATCTTGGGCAACGTCAACCAGACGACGAGTCAGGTAACCTGAGTCGGCAGTCTTAAGGGCCGTATCGGTCATACCCTTACGAGCACCGTGGGTTGAGAAGAACATTTCCAGAACGGACAGCCCTTCACGGAAGTTAGACAAGATTGGCAATTCCATGATACGTCCGTTTGGTGCAGCCATCAGACCACGCATACCGGCCAACTGGGAGAAGTTAGAGATGTTACCCCGGGCTCCAGAGTCCATCATCATAACGATAGGGTTCTTCGGATCCTGGTTAGCAACCAAACGTTTTTCCAATTTCTCACGAGCTGCCCGCCACTCAGCAGTCACTGCATTGTAGCGTTCATCATCAGTAATCATACCGCGACGGAATTGTTTAGTAATTTGTTCAACACGCTTGTGGGATTCTTCAATAATCTCAGCCTTGTCTTCAACAACTGGGATATCAGCGATACCCACTGTCAGACCAGCCAAAGTAGAATGGTGATAACCCAAGTTCTTCAAGCGGTCAAGAAGAGCAGATGTTTCTGTTGTACGGAATCGTTTGAAGATTTCCGCAATGATATTACCAAGATTTTTCTTCTTAAACGGAACATTGATCTCAAGCTGTTCAATGACTTCCTTGATGTCTTGTCCTGACTCCAAGAAGTACTTAGCTGGCACACCTTCTGTCAAGTTAGCATTGGTTGGCTCTTGCAGGTAAGGCAATTCCTCTGGCATAATCGCGTTAAAGAGAATTTTACCAACAGTTGTAATCAAAATCTTATGCTTCTGGTCTTCTGTCCAAGGCTTATTAAGACTGTCTGTTGCGATACCAACACGAGTATGCAAGTGAACATAGCCATTACGGAGGGCCATCACCGCCTCATCCATATCCTTGAAAATCATGCCTTCGCCTTCGCGGCCAGCCTCTTCCATGGTCAGGTAGTAGTTCCCCAAGACCATATCCTGAGATGGTGTTACAACTGGTTTACCGTCTTTCGGATTCAAGATGTGCTCAGCAGCCAGCATGAGGATACGAGCTTCAGCTTGGGCTTCCTCTGACAATGGCACGTGGATGGCCATTTGGTCACCGTCAAAGTCGGCATTGTAGGCTTCACAGACCAGCGGATGCAAACGCAAAGCTTTACCGTCAATCAGAACTGGCTCAAAAGCCTGAATTCCCAAACGGTGAAGGGTCGGTGCACGGTTAAGAAGCACTGGGTGTTCTTTAATGACTTCTTCTAGAATATCCCAGATACGCTCATCTCCACGCTCTACCAAGCGTTTTGCAGCTTTTACGTTTTGCACGATATCACGCGCAACAATCTCACGCATCACAAATGGTTTAAAGAGCTCAATCGCCATTTCACGAGGCACGCCACATTGATACATTTTCAATGTAGGACCAACAGCGATAACGGAACGTCCTGAGAAGTCAACCCGTTTACCCAGCAAGTTTTGACGGAAGCGACCTTGTTTACCTTTGAGCATATGGCTCAATGATTTAAGTGGACGGCTACCTGGTCCAGTAATTGGACGGCCACGGCGACCATTATCAATCAAAGCGTCAACCGCTTCTTGAAGCATCCGCTTCTCATTTTGAACGATGATACCAGGGGCGTTGAGTTCCAGCAAACGAGCCAAACGGTTGTTCCGGTTGATAACACGGCGATAGAGATCATTGAGGTCAGATGCCGCAAAACGACCACCATCCAACTGAACCATTGGACGCAAATCTGGCGGAATAACCGGCAGGATATTGAGAACCATCCATTCTGGCTTATTGCCAGACTTGTAGAAGGCATCCAAAACATCCAAACGACGGACAGCCTTGATCCGTTTTTGACCTGAAGCAGTTTTCAATTCTTCTTTGAGGACAGCAATCTCAGCTTCCAAGTCCACTTGTTTTAAGAGGTCTTGAATAGCTTCTGCTCCCATTTTTGCTACAAATGAGCCTGCACCGTACTCGCGTAAACGCTCGCGGTACTCACGCTCCGTCATGATGGACTTGTGCTCTAGCGGTGTATCCTTAGGATCAATCACCACATAAGCCGCAAAATAAATGACTTCTTCCAGGGCACGTGGGCTCATATCCAAAGTGAGCCCCATGCGGCTTGGAATTCCTTTAAAGTACCAAATATGTGAAACAGGTGCCTTCAATTCGATATGACCCATGCGCTCACGGCGAACCTTGGCGCGGGTTACTTCAACACCACAGCGGTCACAGACGATTCCTTTGTAACGAATCCGTTTGTACTTACCACAGGCACATTCCCAGTCCTTGGTTGGACCGAAGATCACTTCGTCAAAAAGGCCTTCGCGTTCTGGTTTCAGGGTTCGGTAATTGATTGTTTCAGGTTTCTTCACTTCCCCATAAGACCATGAACGAACCTTATTTGGAGAAGCTAGGGTGATTTGCATACTTTTAAAACGATTTACATCAACCACTATTTCTTACCTTTCTTCATTTTCTAATCAGTGTGTATTCTTATTCTTTTCCTTCAGCCTCAAAAGCTGCTTTCGCTTCTTGAGCTGCTTTTTCACGCGCTTTTTCAAGATCATCAACGTGAATCACGTCATCATCTTCACCTTCGTCTAGGTCACGCAGTTCTACTTCATTGTCATCTTCATCAAGAACGCGCATATCCAGACCAAGAGATTGCAATTCTTTGACGAGAACGCGGAAGGATTCTGGCACACCTGGTTTTGGAATTGGTTTTCCTTTGGTAATAGCTTCATAAGCTTTCAAACGTCCGTTGACATCATCTGACTTGTAAGTCAGGATTTCTTGCAGAACGTTAGAAGCACCGTAAGCTTCCAAAGCCCAAACTTCCATCTCACCAAAACGTTGTCCACCAAACTGAGCTTTACCTCCAAGCGGCTGTTGGGTAACCATTGAGTAAGGACCTACTGAGCGGGCATGGAGTTTATCATCAACCATGTGGTGGAGCTTGATCATGTACATGACACCGACAGATACACGGTTATCAAACGGCTCACCGGTACGTCCATCGTAGAGAATGGTTTTAGCATCACTATCCATACCAGCTTCGCGCACTGTATCCCAGAGGTCTTCTGAGCTTGCTCCATCAAAGACTGGTGTCGCAATATGGATGCCCAAGTTACGTGCTGCCATACCAAGGTGAAGCTCCATAACCTGACCAATGTTCATACGAGATGGTACCCCGAGTGGGTTCAGCATGATATCAACTGGTGTTCCATCTGGCAAGTAAGGCATGTCTTCCACAGGAACGATACGGGATACAACCCCTTTGTTTCCGTGACGACCGGCCATCTTATCTCCGACCTTGATCTTACGTTTTTGAGCGATGTAGACGCGAACCAGCATATTAACGCCAGATTGCAGTTCATCACCATTAGCACGGGTAAAGATTTTCACGTCACGAACCACTCCATCGGCACCGTGTGGCACACGCAGAGAGGTATCACGAACTTCACGAGACTTGTCACCAAAGATGGCATGGAGCAGACGTTCCTCAGCAGAAAGGTCTTTTTCACCCTTAGGGGTCACTTTACCTACAAGAATATCGCCTTCTTTAACTTCCGCACCGATGCGGATAATACCCATTTCATCCAGATTGCGCAGGGCATCTTCCCCTACGTTTGGAATTTCGCGGGTAATTTCTTCAGGGCCAAGCTTGGTGTCGCGAGTTTCTGATTCGTATTCTTCCAAGTGAACAGAGGTGTAGACATCGTCTTTCACTAGACGCTCACTCATGATAACCGCATCCTCGAAGTTGTAACCTTCCCATGTCATGTAAGCAACGATTGGGTTTTGTCCCAGGGCCATTTCTCCATTTTCCATAGAAGGTCCGTCAGCGATAAAGTCGCCTTTTTCAACGACATCGCCAACTTTCACCAAGGTACGTTGGTTGTAAGCAGTTCCCGAGTTAGAACGGCGGAATTTTTGAATTTGGTAAACATCAAGAGAACCATCTTCACGGCGGACTTCAACCTTGTCTGCATCCGCATAGGTAACCTTACCATCATGCTGAGCAATAACCGCTGCACCAGAGTCGTGGGCAGCTTGGTATTCCATACCAGTACCGACGTAAGGTGCTTTTGGATCAATCAAAGGCACAGCCTGACGCTGCATGTTGGCACCCATGAGAGCACGGTTGGAGTCGTCATTTTCTAAGAAAGGAATACATGCTGTCGCTACGGCAACTACCTGCTTAGGCGATACATCCATGTAGTCTACTTGGTCTGATGGGAATTCTTGGTTATTACCTTGGTGGCGTCCCATAACGATAGGCTCTGCAAAGCCACCTTTTTCATTCAGCTTAGAGTTGGCCTGCGCTACGATAAATTCATCTTCCTCATCAGCTGTCAGCCAAACGATTTCGTTGGTTACTACGCCAGCTTCACGGTCTACTTTACGGTAAGGCGTTTGAATAAATCCGTATTTGTTAAGGTGTCCATAAGAAGACAAGTTATTAATCAAACCGATGTTTGGTCCTTCAGGCGTTTCGATTGGACACATACGGCCATAGTGAGTATAGTGCACGTCCCGCACTTCATAACCAGCACGGTCACGTGTCAAACCACCAGGTCCCAAGGCAGAAAGACGGCGCTTGTGAGAAAGCTCAGACAGCGGATTGTGTTGGTCCATGAACTGAGACAATTGTGAAGAGCCAAAGAATTCTTTAATGGCTGCAGTCACTGGACGGATGTTGATGATTTGCTGTGGAGTTAGTACTTCATTGTCCTGAACAGACATCCGTTCACGAACATTACGCTCCATCCGAGAAAGTCCAAGACGGACTTGGTTGGCCAAAAGCTCACCAACAGCACGAATACGACGGTTCCCCAAGTGGTCAATATCGTCCACGCGACCAATGCCTTCAGCCAAGTTGAGGAAGTAGCTCATCTCAGCCAAGATGTCAGCTGGTGTCACAATCCGTACCTTGTCAGACGGATTTGCATTACCAATGATGGTCACAACGCGGTCTGGATCAGTCGGAGCCACTACCTTGAACTTCTGCAATTCTACAGGAGCTGTCAAAACAGCTGAGTCGTTTGGAATATAAGTGATTTTGTTCAAACCATTGTCCAGCTGCTCTGCAATGCTGTCAATCACACTGCGGGTCATAACTGTACCAGCTTCAACCAAGATTTCTCCAGTTTCAGCATCTACCAATGGCTCTGCAATGGTTTGGTTCAGCAAGCGTGTCTTGACGCTGAGTTTCTTATTAATCTTGTAACGACCAACTGCTGCCAAGTCATAACGATGCGGATCAAAGAAACGCGCTTCAAGAAGGGAACGAGAACTTTCAGCCGTCTTAGGCTCGCCTGGACGAAGACGCTCATAGATTTCTTTCAGAGCTTCATCTGTACGGGAGTCCATTGGGTTCTTGTGGATATCTTTTTCAATGGTATTGCGCACCAAGTCGCTGTCACCAAAGATGTCCAAGATCTCATCATCACCTGAGAAACCAAGCGCACGCACCAAAGTGGTAAATGGAATCTTCCGTGTCCGGTCAATACGAGTGTAGGCAATGTCTTTTGAGTCTGTTTCCAACTCTAACCAAGCTCCGCGGTTAGGAATAACCGTTGAACCGTAGCCAACTTTTCCATTTTTGTCAACTTTATCGTTAAAGTAAACCCCTGGAGAACGCACCAACTGGGATACGATAATCCGCTCACCACCATTGATGATGAAGGTTCCCATTTCAGTCATGATTGGGAAATCACCAAAGAAGACTTCCTGAGTCTTGATTTCACCAGTTTCCTTGTTAATCAGACGGAAAGTCACAAAGATTGGCGCTGAGTAGCTAGCATCGTGGATACGTGCTTCTTCCAGCGTATATTTAGGCTCACGGATTTCATAGCCAACAAATTCCAATTCCATGGTGTCGGTAAAGTTTGAAATAGGAAGTACATCTTCAAATACTTCCTTCAGACCATGATCCAAGAAATCTTGGAACGAATCCGTTTGGATTTCAATCAAATTTGGTAAATCAAGAACTTCCTTAATTCTTGAAAAACTACGACGGGTACGGTGTTTACCGTATCGAACTTCATGTCCTGCCAAGTTTTTACTCCTTTATGATAAGATACTAAGCCCTTGGTAAAGCGAGAAGAAACCTATCTTTCCCTCACGCTTTTTAGAGCGAGTTCTGTGAAATGTTTTCAGAGGAAAATCCTCTGTCATTTACAATGCTGCAAAACAGCCACAATCAGTCCCTTTTGTATAATTTTCAGAAAAATTAAATTATGGTTACATAATCCGTTTTTCCTAAAAATAGGCACAAAAAGAGCAGCTAAATCTGACTTATTCAAGTTTGATTTAACTGCTGTAAGCTTCTATTTGGACAATATTTCAAATAAAGCACACGACAAATTATTGTTATCATTATACCTTATTTAGCTAGAAATTGCAAGGATTTCATCCGCTTTCTGAAAAGTTAAAACTGTTCTTGATGCGCTAGTTCCCTTGCCGGTTATTGTTAGAATTAGAGCTGGAATTAGAGGTAGAACCGCCCAGAATAGCTGACCAAGCCTTCTGATAATCCGCATCTGATGCCCCGATACCAAAGCGGTAGGTCGTGGTCGGAGCACCGTTTTTAGCCCAATAGCTAGGCACTGTCGGACCACTGAGATTAACAGAGCGGCCGTTTACCGTTACTGTACCCGGCTTTTCTCCTGTGGACTTGAGTACATCAGACTTAATCACACTCGGATCAAGAGTGAACTTATCACCAACACCCCAGGCATTCGGATCTGCCTGATAGATAGCATCTGCCATATAAGCCATGTAGGAAGCGTTATTGTTATAACCAGTCAACGCCGCCATAGAGCTATTATCATCATGACCGATCCAGCCTCCCAAAGTCATCTTTGGAGTAGAAAGCATCAGCCACATATCACCGTTGGTGTTGGTCGTGCCAGTCTTACCAATCCAGTCGGCTCCAGCCAAGGTTCCATTGACCTGACTGATTCTGGATTTATAGGTCGTAGTAGCCCCAGAATTGATAACTCCCCGCATGAGCTCCTGCATAATCGTAGCCGCTGCTGGACTGTAAATCTGAACAGGATTGGCCTTATGCTGGTAAATCACCTTGCCATCTCGGTCTGTGATTTTTTCAACCATATATTTTTTCTGGTAGGTTCCATTATTAGCCAAGGTTTGGAAACCATTGGTATGCTGAGCTACAGATACTTCAATTCCCCCGCCCATAGGCAGACTCTCAATGCTGTAGTCATCAATGTAATAGCCCATTTTTTCCATATAGCCACGGACATTGACACCTTTTTCGCGTAATCCGCGGTAAGTCCAATAAGCCGGGATATTCCAAGAAGTATTGAGCGCTTCTTGCAGGTCCATCATGGCTGTACCACGGCTGTCCACGTGCATAATCGGGTCACCGCTTGAAAAGTTAGTCGGATAGTTAGAAAGAACGCTGGCGCTGCCCATCAGACCTTGGTCAATAGCAATCCCATAAGCCAGAATCGGCTTAATAGTCGAACCCGGCGAGCGCTCTGTATCAAAGGCGTGATTGTTCTGATTGGAAGCATAGTCTCTGCCTCCGACAAAGCCAATCACAGCACCGGTTTTGTTATCCAAGAGGACATTTCCTACTTCAACTGCACCAGTTCCGTCATCCAAGATGCCGCCATAGTTGGCTACTGCATTTTGCATAGCGGTGTGGATGTTCTTGTTAATCGTGGTGGTGACAGTATAGCCGCCATCACTCAGTTCTTTAGCAGCCAATTCTTTGTAGGCTTTGACAGTGTCATTGTTTTTCAGCTCTTGCTGAGAAACATTGTCCCGCTGAATCAAGTACTCGTACATGGTCTGCTGGGCTTCTTCGACTGCTGTGTAGTAAAGGTAGCCATGCGAAGATTTTTCTGAACTTTCAGAGGGCTTGAAATCCTTGGTCAAGTCGTAGTCCTTGTACTCCTTGTACTCTTTCTCGCTTAGCTTGCCCGTCCGATACATATTATAGAGCACATCCTTGGCACGTTCCAAGCCCAGAGCCATATCTCCTGCATTCTTGAGACTGCCATCGGCTGCATAAGGCGAATAAACAATTGGACTCTGTGGTAAGCCGGCAATAAAAGCAGACTGGGGCACTGTCAAATCCTTGGCAGAAACACCAAAAATCCCTTGAGCAGCTTCTTCCACACCGGCGATATTCTGCCCCTTATTGTTGCGCCCAAAAGGCGAAACGTTCAAGTAGGTCGTCAAAATATCATCCTTGGACATGTAGCGTTCCAAAGCCAGCGCATCAACAATCTCCGCTGCTTTCCGCTTGAAGGTCGGCGCATCGCCCACTACCTGCTGCTTGATCAACTGCTGGGTAATGGTTGACCCCCCGCTGGACGAGCCAACTCCAACAACTGACCCGAGCGTAGCCCGAAGCACAGCCTTGGGCACCACTCCGTTATGCGTTTCAAAGTTCTCATCCTCTGTAGCGATAACGGCTTTTTTTACATTTTCAGAGATGGCGTCACTCTTAACTGGGATGCGGAGCAAATCATTGTCCACTTCTGCAATCAAGCTGCCATCGGCATAGGTAAGCTTAGAAATACCAGAGATATTATTCACCTGCTTGACCAGCTCTTCCTGCTTGGGCACTTCAACCTTACTGAAAAGACTAGCTGCATATCCTATCCCAATCCCAGCACCGATTACGCCACCGAAGAAGATAAACACAAAAGCCATATTTATCAGAAGTTTAAAAGTCCGCAAGAAAACAGCAAAAACATCACCAATAGACCAGCCATTGTTGCCACTGCCGATCTTCTTGCTCCATTCTGGAAGATGTATTTTTTTGATAAACTGCTGGGCTTTTCCCCAGAACTCTTTTAATTTCTCTATTAATTGTTCCAAGTTCGATTCTCCTTGTTATCCTCCCATTATACCAAATATCTATGATTTATTTCAAGGAAACATTGCTATTTAAAAGCTTTATGATACAATAGAGTAACATAAATTTAAAATATAGATAAGCCAATTTCTTGGCTTTTAGAATAGGAGAGACATGATGCACATTTTTGATGAGCTAAAAGAACGTGGCTTGGTATTCCAAACTACTGATGAAGCAGCTTTACGCAAGGCCTTAGAAGAAGGACAAGTCTCTTATTATACCGGATACGACCCAACCGCTGACAGCCTGCACCTAGGCCACTTGGTGGCCATTCTGACCAGCCGCCGCCTGCAACTAGCTGGCCATAAACCCTACGCTCTGGTCGGAGGAGCAACTGGATTGATTGGCGATCCATCTTTTAAGGATGCAGAGCGCAGCCTCCAAACCAAGGAAACCGTGGAAGGCTGGGTGAAATCTATCCAAAATCAGCTTTCTCGCTTTCTGGACTTTGAAAAGGACGATAATAAGGCCGAAATGGTCAATAACTATGACTGGTTCAGCAGCATCAGCTTTATTGATTTTCTGCGCGATGTTGGTAAATACTTCACTGTCAACTACATGATGAGTAAAGATTCTGTCAAGAGCCGGATTGAGACAGGGATTTCCTATACAGAATTCGCCTACCAGATCATGCAAGGATATGACTTCTACGTCCTCAATCAAAACCACGGCGTGACCCTGCAAATCGGTGGTTCTGACCAGTGGGGGAATATGACAGCAGGTACAGAACTCCTGCGCCGCAAGGCTGACAAGACTGGCCATGTGATGACCGTTCCGCTCATTACCGACGCTACTGGAAAAAAATTTGGTAAGTCAGAAGGTAATGCTGTCTGGCTCAATCCTGACAAGACTTCTCCTTATGAAATGTATCAATTCTGGATGAATGTCATGGACGCAGACGCTATCCGCTTCCTGAAAATTTTTACCTTCCTGTCCTTGGATGAGATCGAAGAGATTCGCCAACAATTTGAAGCAGCACCCCACGAACGCTTGGCGCAGAAAGTCCTAGCTCGCGAAGTGGTCAGCCTAGTTCACGGTCAAGAAGCATATCAGGAAGCCCTCAACATCACTGAGCAGCTCTTTGCTGGAAATATCAAAAACCTATCCGTCAAGGAACTCAAACAAGGTTTGCTCGGTGTGCCTAACTATCAGGTCCAAGCAGAAGACAACCTCAATATTGTAGAACTGCTTGTGACAGCCGGCGTGGTAAACTCAAAACGTCAAGCCCGCGAGGATGTCCAAAACGGTGCTATCTACCTCAATGGCGAGCGCATCCAAGATTTAGACTATGTCCTTAGCACCTCAGATAAACTGGAAGACGAGCTGACAGTTATCCGCCGCGGTAAAAAGAAATACTTTGTCCTGACCTACTAAAGATAAAAATCCGATTACCTGAATCGGATTTTTCTATGTCTTACCAAGGAAAGGACATTCAACTTTATAAAAACAGATAGAAAGAGAGTTCTCATGAAACCAAAACTCGCCCGCTTTGCCCAAGCTTCGGCTCTGGCCTGCCCACTTTGCCAGCAAAGCTTGGCTATGGAAGAAAGCAGCCTCAAGTGTCTTAATCGCCATTCCTACGACATCGCCAAATTCGGTTATGTCAATCTAGCTCCCCAGACCAAACAAGCTAGAGACTATGACAAAACTAGCTTTCAAAATAGGCAAGTCATCTTGGAAGCCGGCTTTTATCAGCATATCCTAGACGAGTTGCAAGATCTGCTGCAGACCCTGCCTGAAGAACAGACCATTCTAGACGTCGCTTGCGGAGAGGGCTACTATGCTCGAAAAATTCAGGAAAAATTCCCCAACAAAGAAATTTACGCTTTTGATCTATCCAAAGATTCTATCCAGTTAGCTGCCAAAAGCGATCAGAGCCTTGCTGTAAAATGGTTCGTAGGTGATTTGGCACACTTGCCTGTTCAGAATCAAAGCATGGATGTCTTGCTGGACATCTTCTCACCAGCTAACTATCATGAATTTCAACGAGTATTGAAAAAAGAGGGACTTATCATTAAAGTCATCCCAACAGAAAATCATCTGAAGGAAATTCGTCAAAAAGCTGCTCAATATCTGGACAAGAAAGATTATTCTAATCAAGATATCATCCAGCACTTCCAGAAGCACTTTGCCATCCTATCTAGAAAGACCGTAGAATCAACCCATACTCTGCATTCTGAGGAGAAAACTGCCCTGCTGCAGATGACTCCTTTACTCTTTCATGTTGAAAAAAATCTAATCAATTGGGAGCAGCTTACACATGCCACCATTTCAGCCGAGATTCTTATCGGAAAACTAAAACAATAAAAAATCTAAGCTCCTTTCAGTAAAAAACGCTGTTATAACAGCCATTTTAAAAACGCAGACAGGACTGTCTGCGTTCTTTGTTTATCAACTGATTAATAGACTGTCTTCTCTGTCTCTGGATCAAAGAAGTGCGCTTTATTGAGGTCAAAGCCTAGGTCAATACCTGCACCAGTTTCTAGGTAATCCCGTGAATCCACACGCGCTACAAACTCACTAGAACCCACTTGGCAGTAGAGATGAGACTCTGCTCCCAGTAATTCTGAAACAGAAATTTTAGCATGCACAACTGAATTCGGGAAAGTTTCCAAGAAAGCAGCTTCCGCATTGATATCTTCCGGACGAATACCGAAGATCAGCTCCTTGCCCTCGTAACCTTTCTCCCGCAGAACCTTGAGAGCTCCTTCTGGCACAGTCAAACGCAGACCTTCTGCGACAATCTCATTCCCTTCAAGCTTAACTGGGATGAAGTTCATAGCTGGGCTGCCGATGAAGCCAGCAACGAACTTATTAACTGGGTTGTTATAGACTTCCTGCGGCGTACCAATCTGCTCCACTCGACCAATCGTTCCAGTTCCAGCAGGATTCTTGGTCGCTGACATGATAACGATACGATCCGCCAAGGTCATAGCTTCAGTCTGGTCATGGGTGACATAGATAGTTGTTGCCCCAATACGGCGGTGAATCTTGGCAATCTCCGCCCGCATAGAAACACGCAGCTTAGCATCCAAGTTAGACAGAGGCTCATCCATAAGGAAAACCTTTGCATCACGAACGATAGCGCGTCCCATTGCTACCCGCTGACGCTGACCACCAGACAAATCAGCTGGCTTACGCTGCAAGAATTCCTTCAAGCCCAGAATTTCTGCTGCTTCATTGACCCGTTTTTCAATATCTTCCTTGCTGTACTTGCGCAGCTTGAGACCAAAAGCCATGTTGTCGTAGACAGTCATGTGCGGATAAAGGGCATAGTTCTGGAAAACCATGGCGATGTCGCGGTCTTTTGGCGCCACATCATTGACCACTGTACCGTCAATAGAGGCAGTTCCTTCTGTGATGTCTTCAAGGCCTGCAATCATACGCAGAGTAGTTGATTTTCCGCAACCGGACGGACCGACAAAGACGATAAATTCCTTGTCCTTAATATCAAGATTGAAGTCTTCCACTGAGTAGTGGTCGCTGTTGGGATATTTTTTATAGATATTTTTCAGATTTAATTCGACCATAATAAGCCCCTTCTTTTGAATAAAAATATTTTCTTTCAAGCTCTCGTTTGCAAAGCGCTTTCACATTGTCCATTATATCGTTTTTTTTTGACTTTTTCAAGCGTTTTTAGTAAAACGTTTGCATGATTTTTAAAAATTTTCTCCATCAAAAAAGAGACCAAGTGGCCTCTTTAAAACTTAATCTTCCTTTTTCTACTACGGAGTGACAATCCAGCTGCGCCTAAAGCACTGATAACTCCTGCAACTGTTAAAAGAGCATTAGAAGCTTGACCCGTATGTGGCAAGACTGACGCACTACTCCTACTTTCCTTGTTTTTAAGCTGAGCAAGCTGGGTGACCTTAGCTAATGAAGACTGCTCTTGTACTGATTTGACCCCATCAACTGCTGGCAAAATACCGCTAGTTACTTGGTAAGCAGGTAAAGCATCAGCTACTGCCGCGTCAGCAGCATTGACACCACCAGTAAATTCCGGAAGAGCCGCCATTTGAGGAGCGCTATCTGGATGTGCGCTCCTGACTGATGGCTGAACGCCAGCATCATAGGCGTTATTTTCTGTCATAGTTGGATCAGAATCATTGACGCCTCCACTAAATTCAGGCCGTGTTACTGTTGCAACTTCTGAATCACTAACATTGCCACTGAATTCTGCTTGTGCAGACGCCTGTGGAGCTGTATCAGGATGAGTTCCAACCCCATGGCTAGATAAATCATACTCTGACGCCGTCGCTGTTATCGAATCAGAATCATTGACTCCTCCACTAAATTCAGGACGTATTACTGTTGGTGCTTCTGAATCATTAACATTTCCACTGAATTCTGGTTGTACTGAAGACTGCGGAGCTGTATCGGGATGAGTTCCAACTTCATGGCTAGACAAATCATATTCCGACGCCGTTGCTATTGCTGGCTCAGAATCACTGACGCCTCCACTAAATTCTTTCCTGGTATCTTGTGGTGAATCACTTGGAATAGAAGAAGCTGTCTCAGCTTTAGCAGCATTCTTTGCAATCGCTTCTAGATTTTCAAGAGCTTTTGTCTGCTCAGCAGCGATCTGTTCCTGCAGTTTCTCTGCTTTTTCTGCACTGTCTACACTATCGTCTAGCTGTGCAATCGCATCTGTCACCGTCTTTAATACTGCTCGAATCTTTTCTTTAGCTTGCTTTTTATCTAGTTCTGAAAGTGTTTGGTGATGTTCAATTGCTTCAATCTGCTTGTCGACTTCTTCTTCAAGCTCATCTAAAACCAAATCTTTGCCAACTGGATGAATCGTGTCCAAGCTAGCAATTCCAGCTTCCTCAATTCTCTCTAGTTCCTCTTCGGTATCAGCCTTTTCAAGCGCCGTTTTCGCATCTGCTAGAGTTGCTTCCGCTTCAGCTTTAGCCGTAGCCCGTTCTGCATCTGACAGATTCGGGTTGCTCCGTAAGTCTGCTAGCTTATCAGACAGAGCAAGATCTAGTTTCAGTCCAGTCGTAACTTTTAGTAAACCTTGCTTCTCTGCCGCTACCTGTTCTTGAATTTTTTCGGCATCATCAGGACTTTCAACCCAAGCATTATAAGCTGCAATTGCTTTTTGAGCTATGGCTGCTGCATCTTCAATTTTCTTTTTAGCTGCAGTTTTTTCCTCAGCAGAAAGACTTTGACTCTTCTCAACAGCCTCGATAGTAGCTGTTTTTTCTTCCTGAATTTCTTTTAAGAACTGCTCTTTGCCAATGGGGTGAATCTTAGCTAAGTGGGCTATGGCTGTTTCTTTTGCCCGGTCATAGACTTCCTGAGAATCTGCTCCTTCAATAGCCTTCTTGGCCGCTTCCACCACCTGCTCTATCTCGCCTCTAACTGCTTTCTTTTCTGCTTCTGAAAGATTAGGATTTGCTTCCAAGTCAGCTAATTTGGCAGCCAGAGTGAAATCTACGGTTGAACTTGCTATAAATTTGAAAAACTTATCTTCCTCGGTTACTGCCTGCTCTTGAATCACTTCCGCCTGCTCTGCTGTTGCTGCATTAACATCTAATTTCTGAATTGCATCCTCTGCTTCTGCAGCCTTCTTCCTTACAGACTCTTGGAAGCTTTTCTTTTGCTCCTCAGGCAGTAAATCGCTACTATCTACAAGTTTGTCAAACTCTGCTTTCCCATTTTGGATTTCATCTAGAAGCAAATCTTTGCCAACTGGATTGATAGAGTTGATGTCTGCCAATCCATCTTCCTTAGCTTGATCAATCCTTTCTTTATCCTCAGCTGCAGCAATTTCATTCTGAGCCTTCGCAGCTGTTTGATTGACTTCCTCCTTAGCTGCTGCAAGCTCCTCATCTGACAAATTTGGATTATTCCCAAGATCTGTCACTTTCTCAGCCAGAAACGTGCCTACTTCTGTATTAGCAGCCTCCCTGACCGTTGTCAAATCCTGATTTACTGGCGATGCAGCGACCGGAGTCTCTACTGCATTTGCCACTGGCTGCTCCTCATCTGCCGCCACTATACCGTGACCTAAAAACAGAGCACAAATAAGGACTGAACCAACACCTAAAACTGACTTCCGAATAGAATATCGCAAAACTTTTTCTGTTCTTTTCATTTTATTATCCTCTGAACATATTTTATTATCCTGATCAGTAACCCTTAATAAAAAGTCCAGTCAAACCTCCCATAAATCTTTCAGATTAGGTAATCTTTAAACTACACTTTCTATTTGACTTCTGATAAGATTTTCTTTTATTATTTTATCATATTAACTTGTTAAGATAAAACGATTATCGGCTTGATTTATGTACATTTTTGTGAAATCGTCCAGTTTTTAAACAGACATGATGTCTAGAAATTAAACTAAAAATTTTTCCATTTAACAATGTGTAAACTTTTTTAGTAAAAATTCCGGGCTATTTTCTAGCTTATTTCAGACAGAAAAAGTAAAATGGTATAGGAGGGATAAAATTATGGCTCTTAATACACGAGATAGGATTTTGGATGCATTTTTTGAATTAGCAGATAAACAGCCAGACAGGCCGCGTTTTACCTTTACAGAAATCGCTAAAGAAGCCGGTTTGTCAAGACAAGCTATTTACAAACGACACTTTAATAACACTACTGAAATTATCGAATACATTCGCCAAGATATGGTGAAGCAAGCCTTTGCTCCTAACTGGAATAGCAACAATGCTGAAGCGGGCTTAGATCCTTTCACCTTTTTGGCTCAAACGATTCTTCCCGCTATTTATGAGCAACGCCAACGCATTAAAATATTATATACTAGTTCTGTCGATCCCTTGTGGAGCGATTTTATTACTGCCAGTTACAAGGACTGGATCGAGCAGAATTTAAATCTTGACCACCAAAAATTAGGTATTCCTGAAGACCTGGCCAATCAACTGCTGGCCGGCTGGATTAGTTCTCTTATTGAGAATTGGATCACTCAGGATGACCCCGTTCCTTGCAAGCAGTTCTCTAAGACATTTCTCAACCTTGTATCTTCACCCCTAACCAGCTTTGCTGCCTATGATAGTCCAGCTGGTCCTTCAAATAAAATTGTTATCGCATAACCAACTAGAAGAAAAACAGAGAAATGACAGAACCGGTCCTTGTAAGGGAAGACTGGTTTTTTAATATTTTTATATTAAATTTTAAAAATAATTGGACATTTCCTCTATAAAGTGTTATCATTTTAGTTGACAAGCGGTAAACTATTTTGTTGGAATTTGCTCTGTTTTTAGACAAACCAGCAAGAACTTAATAAAAAAGAAGGAAGGTACTTATGCCCCAAGATACTCGAGACAAAGTCGTTAATGCCTTAATTGAGCTGGCAGAGCAAAATCCTGAAAAGTCTTATTTTACTTTTTCAGAGATTGCAAAACAAGCTGGTCTATCGCGCCAGGCTATCTATAAAAAGCATTTTAGTAATGTTGAAGACATTATCCAATACATCCGCCAGACAATTATGACTCCGTTTTTGCCCCTGTATGAAAGCTACGAAGAAGGAAATGGAGAAAATCCGTTCTGTTTCTTTGCCCAACATATGATTCCTACCCTTTATGAACATAGGAAATGGATGAAGGTGCTCTATACTACAGCTATCGATCCTTTCTGGAGTGACTATCTATCTACCTTCTTCACTCAGTGGGTCGTGCAAAATTTAGAAATTGACTCTAAAAAATTGGGAATTCCAAAAGAAATGGCTACGGAAATTGTTGTTAGATGGATTAACTCCCTCATTGAAATTTGGATTATCAAAGAAGATCCTATGCCAGCAGAGGATTTCGCCAAGCTCTTCCTGAATGTGATTTCAACCCCTATGGATCAGTTTATAACACCTCACAGTGAATCCTAATTCAACTCAAAATTATGAAGCCCACCTAATTTAGGCAGGCTTTTTTTGTCTGTAAAATTTCTTACTCTCCCAAAGAAAAGAGAGCAGATAGTCTTCTGCTCTCGTCAACATATAAGCTATAAAATTAAGCACCAAGCTTCGTTTAATCTACTCGATAATAGAAGCTGCCTTGTTCGTCAAAGCTATTCAGGCCAACTCCTGTCCAGATTCTGTCTTGGCCAGCATCGGAGTTGTCTGTAAAGTTTTCCTTGTCTGCGACCTTAACTCCCTTAGGAAGAAACTCAATCAGAAAACCACCGCTTTCTCCGCCGTAGACACCGCCAGCAGCAGTGCCATAGTCTGTCAGAGAAGCTCCATACAATTCATAACCACTTGAAACCAAGCCCTTATCATCAAAAACAAGCTGGTTACCAGAAGCATCCTGCCAGGTTCCTTTAACGCTAGCATAATTACCATTTGCAAGTGCTGAAATGTCCATCGTTTCCTTCTTTTCCTTGGTTTTTTCTGTGCTCGCACTCTCTGAGCTAGCGCTGCTAGCAGCTGAAGATGCTGCTGCAGTTGATTGACTGGATACCTGCTCCACAGAACTTGATACTGAGCCAGTACTGCTAGCAGGCGTCTCTGATTGATTCGTAGCACTGCCCTTTGAACAAGCTGTCATAGCAAATAAAGCAGCTCCTGCTAGTAAAAAAGGTAAAGCTTTTTTCTTCATTTTTCTCCTCTTTCTCACAATAAGATAAATCATATGATTAGTAACATTATAGATTATTTTATCGCTTTTTACAAGAAGAATTCTAGCAACTAGGCAGGAGCAAAACTACTGACTTTATTCATTCAGCTTCTGCCACATCCAGAACCCTGTAGATTGTTTTTGCCAGAGCTGCTTCATAATCAGATGCACCGTAAGGCTTATCAGTCGTGACTTGGGCTGTCTGCTGTTCTAAGTCCACAACCACATCTGACACTCCCTCCATAGACAGGAAGTGCTGGGTGACGTGTTTGACACAATTTTGACAAGATAAATTTTCTAACTGAATTGTTTGTTTCATAGATTCATTCCTCCGTATATTTCTTCATTTTAAAGCGTCCTAGACGCAGAGCATTGACGACAACCGACACTGAGCTCAAGCTCATGGCTAGACCAGCTAGCATAGGATTGAGCAAGGGACCGCCGAAAAGATGCAATAGCCCCATAGCAATCGGGATGCCCAGTGTATTGTAGGCAAAAGCCCAGAAAAGATTTTCCTTAATATTGCGGATAGTCGCCTGGCTGAGCTTGATAGCTTTGACTACATCCTGCAAATCACTATGCATGAGCACTACATCTGCCGACTCAATAGCTACATCAGCGCCTGATCCGATGGCAATTCCAACATCTGCCTGAACCAGAGCTGGAGCATCATTAATACCGTCTCCGACCATGGCTAGTTTTTTCCCAGCTTCCTGCAAGTCTTTTATAGCAGTGGCCTTACCATCTGGCAATACACCTGCGATAACTTTTTGGATGCCAGCTTTCTGGGCAATAGCTGTCGCAGTTTCTTCACGATCTCCTGTCAGCATGATAACTTCCAGCCCCATAGACTGGAGCTCCTGCACCGCCTTCAGGCTGCTGGACTTCATCTCATCTGCTACCGCTAAAATACCTGTCAGCTGTCCATCTATTGCGACAAACATGGCTGTCTTCCCTTCCTTGGACAGCTCTAACAACTGTTCTTGAAAGGCACTGCTGTCAATGTTCTTTTCTTTCATCAAAGACTCATTTCCCACCAGAAGATGCTTACCTTCAACCTGAGCTGACAAACCTCGGCCAACAATGGCCTCAAAATAGCTGACAGGCAGCAAATCAAGCTCCTCCTGCTGAGCAGCTTCTAAGATAGCCTGAGCCAAAGGATGCTCAGAATGCTGCTCAGCACTGGCTATTAGCTGCAATAAGTCAGAGCGATTAAAAGCACCTAAAGGCACCAAATCCGTCAGGCTGGGCTTGCCAACCGTAATCGTCCCAGTCTTATCAAGAACAATAGTATCCAGTTGATAAGCTGCTTCCAAAGCTTGTCCAGACTTAATCAGAATCCCATTTTCAGCCCCTTTGCCAGTCCCAACCATGATGGCTGTCGGAGTTGCTAAACCTAGCGCACAAGGGCAGGCAATGACCAGAACTGCGACAAAGATTGACAGTGAAAAGCTAAGACTCTCACCAGCCAGAAAATACCAGCCAAGAGCGGACAAAGTAGCCAAGCCCAGCACGATTGGGACAAAATAGAGCGAAATCTTATCGGCCAAAGCCGCAATCGGAGCCTTAGACCCCTGCGCTTCCTCCACCAATCTGACAATCTGAGCTAAGGTCGTATCCGAACCCACCCTAGTTGCTTGGTAATCAATACTACCATTTTGATTGATTGTGGCACTGGTAATGGTGTCGCCGACCTTCTTTTCAATCGGGATACTTTCACCAGTCATCATGGACTCATCCACAAAGGTCTGCCCCTCTATTACAAGGCCATCTACCGGCATACGCTCCCCTGGCTTGATACGGATAATATCTCCAACTCGGATATCCTCCGTATCAATGGTCACAGCCTCTCCATAGCGAATCACTGTCGCCTGACTAGGCACTAGCTCAAGCAGAGATTGAATCGCCTGAGACGTTCGACCCTTGGCAGAACTTTCCAGATATTTACCCAGAAGAACCAAGGCAATAATCACTGCAACAGACTCAAAATAGAGCTGATGAACAAAGGGATGATGACCTAGAAAAACCTGACTGACCGAGTAGAGACTGTAGAAAAACGCTGCGCTGGTCCCCACCGCAATCAAACTATCCATATTGGGATGTTGCTTGATAAGATTGCGAAATCCCCTCTGATAGAAACCACGACCAATCCACACAGCAGGCAGAGTCAAAAGTAGTTGTGACATAACGAAGACCAAAGGGTGCGCCATATGGTCCAAGAAGCTAGGCAGAGGAAGACCGACCATACTGCCCATAGAGATATAAAGCAAAGGCAGAGCCGTAAGCAAAAGAATTAGTAATTGCTGTTTCTTTTGTTGCAATTCCTGCGCTTTCATCGCAGCCTCTTCGTTCACATCGGACGGTCGGTCTTTTCCTTTTTCTTCTGCCTGATAACCAGCCTCGGCTACAGCATCCAGCACTTGCTGGCTATCAAATCCCGCCTTAGGAAGCAAACTGAGACGTTCTGTCGCCAGATTAACACTGACGTCCTCGACCGTTTCTAAGTCCTTGACCGCCATCTCTATCGTCATAGCACAGGCAGCGCAGGTCATGCCTGAGAGCTTGTATTCTTTCTTCTCGCTCATCAATGCGTCTCCTTTCCGTGACCGCAACGACACTGACCTTGTGGGCAGTCGCATTTGATTTCCAAAGGAGCCGAGGCTCTTTTCTTATCAATGACTTGGCTGAGCCGCTCCAAGTCCCCTTGACTGAACTGACTTCTCTCAATCATCGAAATCAAAAGATCTCCGTGTTTAGTATTACAGATATTGTCAAAAAAAGCCTGCCAAGTACTTTCCAGATGGTCCGCTTCTAAAATCCGAGCATCGTAGTAAAACTTGCCCTCGATTTTTTCCATAGCGATAAATTCTTTTGTCTTCAGACGATTCAAAAGAGTCTTGATGGTCGCCGGCTTCCAGGAAAAATCAGCTTCCAAACGAGCTATAATCTCTGTACTGCGACTGTGTGGATAGGCCCACAACACACGCATCACTTGCCATTCTGCTTGGCTAATATTTTGCTGTTCCATTGTTTAACACTCCCTTATCATTTACATTTGTAATCCAACTCTTTAATAGTTTACATTTGTAATCATAGTTTGTCAAGTATTTTTATCGTCATTTTCCGATATACAAAAAAGAAGGCGGAATAATCCCGTCTTCTCAAGTTTTCCTATATTAATGCGCCAACATCTCTTGGGCAATTTCTTGACCAGTCAACTTACTTGGATAGTAGGTTGGCCAGTTTTCCAGCTCGTCAAAGAGTGCCTCCTGGCTTTCGCCACCATAGAAGATATGGAAGTGAGCCGCCTTGGTCGGTGCAATGTTGTGGTCGCTAAACTGAACATACTTGTACTCCCCAGCATCCTCGTCTGTCGCTTCAAACATGAAGCGAACTCCACGATTTCCCTTAGAGTAAGTCAGAATGTGCTTGCCAACGTATTTATACGTATATTTCTTGGATTTTCCATCTACCACAAATTCCATAGTCTTGTCTGTGATATTGATATTGGAAACATCTGTTTTGTAGCCCTTGTCATAGTAGTCCTTGTATTCAGCTGCCGTCATTTTTCCAGTCAGCTTAGCCTTGTAGTCAAAGACTTGATCCAAGGTCCCGTCTTTCAGATAAGGGTAAACAGACTGCCACTCGCCAGCATAGTCAGACAAGGTCCGATCCTTGACGGCACTGTCTTCAAAGTAGCCGTTTTGAACTGTCTTATCGTCTTCTTCTTTCTCGGCTGCAATCTCCGCTCCCTCTTGGTCAGTTGTCTTCTTGAGAGCCTTTAGATTGGCCCGCATGATAGAAACATAGTCTGCTCCGTCCTTGGTCTGTTCTTCGGTCAAGCTTTCCAGCGGATTCAAGACATCAAGCTCTACTCCTGTTTCCTTAGCCAGAGTAGAAGCCAGAGCCTGAGAAGCATTCTCTTCAAAGTAGATATACTTGATTTTATTTTTCTTAATGTACTCGGTCAATTCAGCCAAGCGTGAAGCAGATGGTTCACTGTCTGGTGAAAGGCCAGAAATTGGAACTTGCTTCAAGCCATAGTCCAATGCTAGATAATTAAAGGCAGCGTGTTGAGTAACAAAGCTCTTTTGTTTGGCATTAGCCAACCCATCCTCATATTCTTTATCCAAGGCTTCCAGCTTCTTGATATAAGCCGCTGCATTTTTCTCAAAAGCCGCTTTCTTGTCAGGATAAGACTTGCTCAAGCTATCACGGATGTGCTCCACCATTTTAATAGCCCGCTTCGGAGATAACCAGACATGGGGATCATAGGCATGATGATGTCCCTCTTCACCATGGTCGTGGTCTTCTTCCTCTTCTCCACCAGGCAGCAAGAGCATATCTCCTGTCGCCTTGATAACTGTTTCTTCCTTATTTTTCAAAGTTTTTAACAGTTCAGGAACCCAAGTCTCCATGTTTTCATTTTCATAGACAAAGGCATCTGCATCCTGAATAGTCGCAACTGCCTTAGCTGAAGGCTCATAATCATGCGGCTCTGTACCAGCCCCGATTAGAAGTTCAACATTGGCCTCATCTCCAGCCACCTGCTTAGTAAACTCATAAACAGGATAAAAAGTCGTGACAATATTGAGCTTGCCATCTGCTTTTTTCTGATTAGAACAAGCGACTAAGAAAATACTTAGTAGACCTGCTAATAGTAAGCTAATTTTTTTCATTTTCTGCTCCTATTTCATAAATTTTTTGACCAGATTGACCAGCAAGAACAAACCGACGAAGATAATCGTAATGCTGGCACTAGCTGGCGTCTCTGCATAGTAAGAAATATAAAGTCCGGCAATCATACCAAAGAAACCAATGGCATTTGCCAGCAAAATAACCGACTTGAAATTTTTCCCAATCCGCAGAGCAATACTGGCCGGCAAGACCATAATGGTCGAAACTAGCAAGGCTCCCGCAGCTGGAATCATGAGGGCAATCGCAACACCCGTCACGATATTAAAGAGAATAGACATGGTCCGCACAGGCAGCCCATCCACAAAGGCCGTATCCTCATCAAAGGTCAAGATGTACATAGGCCGAATGAATAGGAAGGTTAAGACAAGTACTACAGCGGCAATAACAAAGAGAGAAATCACCTGCTCCCTACTGATAGTCACAATGGAGCCAAATAGATACTGGTCCAGACTCATTGAGCTAGAACTCTTGCCCTTACTCATAACAATCAGGGAAATGGCTAAGCCAGTTGACATAAGAATAGCCGTCCCGATTTCCATGAAATTCTTATAGATAGTTCGCAGATACTCTAAAAATACTGCTGCGACAATGACGACAAGCACCGTTGTGAGAGTGGGCGATAGCCCAAGAACCAAGCCAAAAGCCACACCCGCCAGTGAAACGTGGCTGAGGGTGTCACTCATAAGACTCTGCCGACGTAAAATTAGGAAGGTCCCCAGAATCGGTGAGAAGAGGCTCATGGCAATAACTGCCAAGAAGGCTCGCTGCATAAAATCATAGGAAAATAGATTAAGCATGACTCACCTCCTGTCCATTGTCGCTTTCATGCACATTGAAACAGCGCCAAGGTGAGTCCTGATTACGGACCAGATGAATATTGCGGTCAGCATATTTACGAACTTCTTCCGGATCGTGTGTAATCATCAGGACAGCCTTCCCATGCTGATGAGCACTATGGTGCATGAGCTTGTAAAATTCATCCTTGCTGCCTGCATCCATTCCTGTTGTCGGCTCATCTAGGACAAAAATATCCGGATCCGAAGCAAACATCCGAGCAATCACAGCTCTCTGCTTTTGCCCACCAGAGAGAGAACCAATCCTCTTATCCCGATGTTCCCACATTCCAACTGACTCCAGACTAGCCTTGATATGCTCTTCATCATGCTCATTCAAACGACGAAACCAACCCTTACGCGGATAACGTCCCGACTTGACAAACTCATAT
>JABZYU010000200.1:0-1802 GCA_015264985.1 Streptococcus sanguinis
TAGCATCCGCCACAGCCAGTACTTGACTATCAGAGCAGACTGGACGCAAATCAGGCTTGATTTTTCGCCGGAAGAAAGCCGCGAAGCTAGGATAGGGGATATCTTCATAGTCAGCCAGATTCAGCTGATAATTTTCAACAAAAGCTGCTATTTTCTTGCGAGAAAAAGGAGTGTAGTCTTTCAAAGTCAGAAGATAAGACAGGCTAGGTCGGGTCAAGATAGGCAACAAGAAGCGACCCCAAGTAGTCCCATAAAGCTTGTCTAACAGACCCGCCTTGTATTCTGTCGGTTCAACTACTTGGCCAGTCCTTCTCTGATAGACCTTAACCATGCGGGAGAACCCCCAGACCAATCAGACTTGTAACAGCTAAAATCGCAAAGACCAGATAGGCCAGCTTATTGGGCTTGGGAATCCGGCAGTTGTAAACAAATAAGAAGGACAGCAAAAGAGACAAGCCCAGCCACACCCAAGCAAAGAGACCAGGCGCTATCCATTGACAGACCAGATAGGTCAGAGGGAAAAAGAGGGCGCTGTAAGTCACGGGCAAGCCGATAAAATAAGAGCCAGATCCTTCATCATGTTTGGCCAAGCGATTAAAATGAGCCAAGCGCGTAACTGCAGCTAAGACATAGAGGACAGCCAAGATGATATTGGCCGCTCCCAAGGGCAGCTGAGTCATGAGGAGAACAGCCGGAAGAGACGCAAAGCTAATCATGTCGCAGAGCGAATCAATCTCAATACCGAAGCGCTTCTGACTTTCAGTCCGCTTCATCCGTCGCGCCACGACACCGTCAAAGAGGTCACAGATACCGCTAACGATAAAAGCCATCATGGCTAGCCGCAGCTGGGACTGAATGATGGCATAGACTGCCAACAGTGCAAAAGCAGCACCCATATAGGTCAGGATAACAGATTTGTCGTATTCACCGATAAACAAAGATTCATTCTTCTTCATGAATTCTTATTTCTCCTCTTCTTCCATCTAAGGTTACCAGCATGCCAGTTTCTAGCAGCTGAGTTGCATTATTAGCGCAGACCAGAGCAGGAATCCCACATTCCCGAGCGACGATGGAGGCATGGCAGAGAACTCCACCGTACTCTGTCACAAGACCGCCTAGAATACCGAAAACATAACTCCAACCCGTATCAGTATAGCGGGTGACAAGAATTTCTCCCGGTTCAATCGTCTCAATATCAGCCAAATCCAAGAGGACTCGAACCCGACCGGTCACCTGACCACTGCTGGCTGGCATTCCCATCAGCAGAGCCTGACTATCATGTGCCACCTCTTCCAAGCTCATCTCTTTGTCGGTCAAATCACCCACTGGTTCAAAATTCCGATAGGCCTGGCAATAATGCTGATTATCAGCAGCCTCTTCTTGAAGCTGGTCAGCAGTCTTTTGCCCTTCCATAAAGGAAGTCAGGTTTTCTTTCTTAATGAAAAAAATATCTTGTTCATTTTTCAGAAAACCTCGCTTTTCGTAGGCTCGGCCAAGTTTAAGGCTAATCTGGCGAACGAGGTGGTAATAGCGCGTGGAAATATCCTTGAACTCCTCCCGCCACCAGAGCAAGTTCCGCAGATCTTGACTGATTTTTTCTATCTTTTTCTGCTTGGCTCGAGATAGATGAGCCAAATCCAGCTCAGACTCTGAGACAGGACTGAGCGAAGCTTTGGCCGCTTGGTAATACGCTGAATCAGCAACCAATTGCTGAACCGCTGTCAGAACCTGATGAGCATCTTCTTCGTAACTCGCTACTCGTAAGTCCAGCTCCCGAGCCGAGTGATAGCCAAAGTCCTTTT
>JABZYU010000201.1:0-1726 GCA_015264985.1 Streptococcus sanguinis
CCAGTAACACCAATAATAATAGGTCTATTTTGCATTATAAGCTCCATCTCTTGTTATCTTATCTATTTTACCGCAATTCATGTTATAATGAAAGCGCTAAAATAAAAAAAGTACATGCTTAAAAATAGAAAAAGGAGGTTTTTATGTTCAAACTTGGAATCATCGGAACAGGTTCTATTTCTCATGAGTTCATCAAGGCCGCTCGCTCAACAGGCGACTATCAGCTGGCAGCTGTCTACTCTCGTGCTCTGGCTTCTGCTGAGCGCTTTGTGCAAAACTATGAAAATACGGCCATTTTTACTGAAATGCTGGACTTTCTGTCGTCTGATATCGATGTCGTTTATATCGCCAGTCCCAACAGCCTGCATTTCAAGCATGCCAAGGTAGCCATTCTGGCTCGTAAACATGTCATTGTCGAAAAGCCAGCGGTTTCCCGTCCCAAAGAATGGCGGGAATTGGTCAAGCTGGCTGACGAGCACCAAGTCTATCTCTTTGAAGCTGCCCGCAACTATCATGAGCAGGCCTTTGATACGATCAGTGATTTTCTCAAGGACAAGACCGTCTTGGGAGCCAACTTCACCTATGCCAAGTATTCTTCAAAAATGCAAGCTCTGCTTGCGGGAGAGCAGCCCAACGTTTTCTCAGCTAAGTTTTCTGGCGGCGCTTTGATGGATTTGGGTGTCTATCCTGTCTATGCGGCTATCAGACTTTTCGGCCATCCGCGCTTCGCTCGCTACAGCGCCCAGCAGCTAGCCAATACGATTGATTTAAATGGAGCCGGCTGTCTCATCTATCCAGATTTTCAAGTTCAGATTCAGGCCGGTAAAAATATAAACAGCAATCTGCCTGCAGAGATTTACACAGATCAGGGAACTCTGACTTTAGACGGGGTTGAATCTATCAGCTCTGCTATTTTCCAAAGTCTGGACGGTCAAGAGGAGGTGCTGCCTATCCAGCGTGCTTCCCACACCATGCTGGAAGAAGCTCAAGCTTTCGCACGAGTGCTCAAGGGCGGACAGGATGCGGCTTACGAGAAATGGTTGGATGCGGCAGAGGCCGTTCACGAAAGCTTATTTGCCATGCGCAAGGACGCTGGCATTAGATTTGAGGTTGATGATGATTAAGGAACAATTTCCCCCGAGCTGGCAAAATCAGCTGGCTCAGCAAGGCTTTGAAAATTTGACAGCTATTCAGGAGAAGATGTTTGATTCTATTTCTACAGGCGATACGGTGCTGGGAATCAGTCCGACTGGTACTGGTAAAACTCTGGCCTATCTCTTTCCAAGTCTGCTTAGACTAACACCTAAAAAAGCCCAACAGCTCTTGATTTTAGCTCCTAATACTGAGTTGGCTGGACAAATCTTTGAGGTCTGCAAGACTTGGTCGGAGCCTTTAGGGCTGACAGCCCTGCTCCTGCTGTCTGGCTCCAGCCAGAAGCGACAGATTGAGCGCCTCAAGAAAGGTCCGGAAATTATCATCGGAACGCCTGGACGGATTTTTGAGTTGGTCAAGCTCAAGAAAATCAAGATGATGAATGTCGAAACCATCATTTTGGACGAATTTGACCAGCTGCTCAGCGATTCTCAGTATCACTTTGTAGATAAAATCACCCACTATGCGCCTCGTGACCACCAGCTGGTATATATGAGCGCCACCGCTAAGTTCGACCACGATAAGATTGCTGAAAACACTCTAGAAATCAGCAATGACGACCAAGTTTTGGACA
>JABZYU010000202.1:0-1700 GCA_015264985.1 Streptococcus sanguinis
GCATTGAGCTTAATAGTAATGCCCCGCTCCCTTTCCAAATCCATACTATCTAAAAGTTGAGCTTGCATTTCCCGGCTGGATACAGTATCCGTCGCTTCCAAAATTCGATCTGCCAAGGTTGACTTACCGTGGTCAATGTGAGCAATGATGGAGAAATTCCGAATCCGCTCCTGCCGCTTTTTTAATTCATCTACATTCATTTTTCTCTTCCTTTTCGGGTATTCTATTTATTATAACACAAGACCAGTGATTTTTCCTATAGACTCGGACTTTCTCTATAAATTATGCTATACTAGTCAGAGAATAATTTTGGAGACACTTTATGATTAAAATTCTTGCACTTGATATGGACGGCACCTTGCTCAACAGCAAAAAAGAAATTCCTCAGGCTCACATTGAGGCTATCCACCAAGCCATTGATAAAGGGGTTAAATTAGTCCTCTGCACAGGTCGCCCCTTGGTCGGCGTCAAGCCTTACTATGACAAGCTAGGTCTGGCACAGGAAAACGAATATGTCATCGTGGACAACGGCTGCGCTACACACCAGACCAGCGACTGGAGTCTGGTAGATTGGCAGGAGCTGAGCGGTCAGGATATCCGCTATCTCTACTCCCTGTCTGAAAATAGCCCTGTCCAGCTGACTCTCTTTGATGAAGAGCATTATTTCGTTGTCGGAGAAAAAGCTAGTTCCTATGTCGTGAATGATGCTAGCTTGGTCTTCACTACTCCAACCGAGATTAGTCTAGAAGAAGCTTGCAACGGTCAACACAGAATGTTCCAAGCCATGTTTTTAGGCAGCCAAGAGCAAGTAGATGCTTTTGAAGCTGACTTTGGCCAAGAAATCTGCCAGCGTTTCAGCGGCGTTCGCTCCCAGCCAGTCATTTACGAGGCCATGCCGTCTGGTGTGACCAAAGCCTTTGCCCTAGAGCGATTGGCTAAACAATTGGACATCAATCCTCAGGAAATCATGGCAATCGGTGATGCCAACAACGACATCGAAATGCTGGACTATGCAGGCCTCGGTGTAGCCATGGGCAATGCTTCAGAAAATGTCAAAAGCCTAGCCAATGCCGTCACAGACAGCTGTGAAGAAAATGGGGTTGCTACTGCTATTGAGAAGTTTATTTTGAATTCGTAAAAGTCAAAAAAGAAGAGCAACGTCTCTTCCTTTTTTTGTTCTATAACCTTAATACTATGCCGTCTTGGCACTTGGAAATCAGACAATATCTATCCCCTTCTCTTTCAGATTTTCCAAGCATTCTTGCAGATAGTCTGCGTCATGCTCTGGATAAATGGGATGTTCGAGCTCCTCAGCTAGCAACTCCTGGTAGGGTGGACAAGTCTTGCCGCGATAGTCCTTATCCAGCCAAAGGCTGTCTGGCTGATAGCCCCGCTTCTGCATCTCCTCCATAATCAGCAGGTGATAAGCATAGAGGCAATAAGGGCTGTGCTCAAAAACATAGTTGACCGTCGCATGCGGCTTGCCCCAACCACGTCCACGTAAGGCTGCACACTCTCGGTGCTGGCCTAAAAGCTGCTGGCGCGGAAGTCTTTCAATCAAATCTTGGTGCCAAAGTCTCACGGTTTTCTCCTTCTAGAATAATCTTATAAAGTCATCAACGAATATGAACAATCAACTCTTGGGCAGCTTTCCTGCTTTCTCCAGCATTTTCTTGACAAAATATGGCATCTTAACATTC
>JABZYU010000203.1:0-1693 GCA_015264985.1 Streptococcus sanguinis
TAGAAAGGTTGGGATAATGTGGACTTTGCTTCTCGCTCGCTTCATTTGATGGGGAGTACGATTTGCATCTCTCTCTATCATGAGCGAGCGGAAATACTCTTAGATGAGGCGGTCCAACTGCTTCATGTCTATAAAAATCGCTTCAGTGCCAATGATGAAGACTCTGAACTTATGACTATCAACCATTTGGCAGGAGTTAAAAGCGTCTCAGTTCATCCAGAGCTTTTTGAGCTGATTGAGCTGGGAAAATATCACAGCCTAGCAGAAGGCAGCCACTTAAATATCACGATTGGCCCTCTCGTCCAGACCTGGCGGATAGGATTTTCAGACGCTCATCTCCCAAGTACGGAGGAGATTCAGCATGCTCTGTGCTTGACTGACCCAAACTTGCTTGAGTTGAATCCAGAAGATTGTAGTGTTTTTTTGACTAAGAAAGGCATGAAGCTGGATTTAGGCGCCTTGGCTAAAGGCTATATCGCTGATAAGATTAGGGACTTTTTGCTGAGTCAGGGAGTAACTTCTGCTCTTATCAATCTTGGCGGCAATGTTTTGACAATTGGGCAAAATGCAGTCAGCCAGCGCGCCTGGCGGATTGGCATCCAAAATCCCAAACTGCCTCGCGGCAATCACTCAGCTATACTAGCGGTCACCAATCAGTCAGTGGTCACATCAGGAATCTACGAGCGAACCCTTACAGTTGAAGGGCGGAACTACCATCACATTCTGGATCGCAAAACAGGCTATCCTATCGAAAATCAATTGGCTAGTCTGACCATTGTTTCAGACAAGTCGGTAGATGGCGAAATCTGGACAACCCGTCTATTTGGTGAAAGTCCGACATCAATTCTGTCTCAGATTGAAGAGCAAGCAGGGATTGAAGCATTGATTATCACCCAAGACAGTCAGTTCTTCTGCAGCTCAGGCCTTTTAGATCAGATAATTCCTGCTTCTTAATTCAAAAGTGATAAATTTGCTGCCACACCAAGTGCTACCTCTATCGCTCTAGCTTTTATAAATAATGCCCATTAAAAAACACCCTCTCTTTCTTCAGGTTTTTACTTGCCTCAAGAAAAATAAATGCACTTACGAGGGATTGTATCTTTATTTCAGAAAGGAAATTTTATGTTAAAACTTATTGCAATTGTTGGAACAAATTCTAAACGTTCTACAAACCGGCAACTTCTTCAATATATGTCTAAGCACTTTGCTGACAAGGCTGAAATCGAGCTGGTAGAGATTAAAGATATCCCAATGTTTAATAAACCTGCAGACAGAAACGTGCCTGAATTGGTATCAGAAATTGCCGAAAAAATCGATGCAGCAGACGGCGTACTTATCGGTACACCTGAATACGACCATTCTATCCCAGCTGTGCTTATGAATGCTCTGGCTTGGCTTTCTTATGGTATCTATCCACTGCTGAACAAGCCAGTCATGATCACTGGTGCTTCTTATGGTACACTTGGCTCCTCTCGTGCCCAATTGCAGCTCCGTCAAATTTTGAACGCTCCAGAAATCAAGGCAACTGTCCTTCCAGATGAGTTCTTGCTTTCGCATTCTCTTCAAGCTTTTGACCAAAGCGGAGACTTGGTAGATCTTGATGTTGTCAAAAAATTGGATGCTATCTTTGATGACTTCCGTATCTTTGTCAAAATCACTGAAAAATTGCGCAACGCACAAGAATTGCTTCGCA
>JABZYU010000204.1:0-1687 GCA_015264985.1 Streptococcus sanguinis
TGGGATGCTTCTTATCATCAGAGCAGCGCATTTACAAGGAATTGCAAATCAATTATAGAAAGTGAAAATTATGTACGAATATCTAAAAGGAATCATTACCAAAATCACTGCTAAATACATTGTCCTAGAGGTGAATGGTATCGGTTATATCTTGCATGTAGCCAATCCCTATGCTTACTCAGGTCAGGTCAATCAAGAAACTCAAATTTATGTGCACCAAGTTGTCCGTGAGGACGCGCATCTGCTCTACGGTTTTCGATCAGAAGATGAGAAAAAACTCTTTCTTAGTCTGATTTCGGTTTCTGGGATTGGTCCTGTGTCAGCTCTTGCTATTATTGCTGCCGATGACAATGCTGGTTTGGTTCAGGCGATCGAGACTAAGAACATCACCTACTTGACCAAGTTCCCTAAAATTGGCAAGAAAACAGCCCAGCAGATGGTGCTGGACTTGGAAGGCAAGGTAGTCGTGGCTAGTGATGACCTTCCTGCCAAGGTGGCAGTGCAAACCAGCGCTGAAAACCAAGAACTGGAAGAAGCTATGGAAGCCATGTTGGCACTGGGCTACAAGGCAACCGAGCTCAAGAAAATCAAGAAATTCTTTGAAGGAACGACGGATACAGCTGAGAACTATATCAAGTCGGCCCTTAAAATGTTGGTCAAATAGGAGCAGAGCATGACAAAACGTTGTTCGTGGGTCAAGATGACCAATCCGCTCTACATCGCCTATCATGATGAGGAGTGGGGCCAGCCCCTCCATGATGACCAAGCATTGTTTGAGTTGTTGTGTATGGAAACCTATCAAGCAGGCCTGTCTTGGGAAACGGTGCTCAACAAACGTCAAGCTTTCCGAGAAGCCTTTCATGGCTATCAAATTCAAGCGGTCGCAGAGATGACTGATACCGAATTGGAAAACTTGCTGGAGAATCCAGCCATCATTCGAAATAGAGCCAAGATTTTTGCTACACGCGCTAACGCCCAATCATTGCTACAGTTACAGGCAAAGTACGGCTCTTTTGATGCCTATCTTTGGTCCTTTGTTGAGGGGAAAACTGTCGTTAATGATGTTCCCGATTACCGCCAAGCCCCAGCTAAAACCGCTTTGTCTGAGAAATTAGCCAAAGATCTCAAAAAACGAGGCTTCAAGTTCACAGGCCCAGTCGCCGTCTTGTCTTTTCTACAGGCTGCAGGGCTAGTTGATGACCATGAGAATGATTGTGAGTGGAAAAGCGGTCGTTAGTATGTACAGGTAACTAGCATATCTGAGAATATAGAAAAAAGCTGAGAAATTTTTCCCAGCTTTTTATATATACTATTAGATTTGTTAGAGTGAAGTCAAAAAAGTGATTCCACCTAAAATAACACCAGCTGAATTTGGAATGATTAGTATCCAATCCTTCTTAGGTTCCTTTGTCCATCCATAAATAACCCAGATTAAGCAAGATATAGCAGCTGATAAAGGTTGAAATGGTTGAGCTTTATTTCCCTGTAAATTAGCGATAATTTGAGGTATGTAGGCAATAAATACTATAATTCCAATAAAGGCACCAATAGAACCTACGATTCGATTAATTTTTTGTTTTGTCATATACACCTCCTTCAAAAGGATATCATAGAAATTAGCGAAATGCAATAAATTCAGATACAAATTGTAACGAAAACGAATACAAAAGCACAAAAATAGAGACAC
>JABZYU010000205.1:0-1537 GCA_015264985.1 Streptococcus sanguinis
TTATCGATTGGCGGCTGACCTTGCTGTCTCTCCTAACTATTCCCATCGTGGTGCTGGCCTATATGCGAATGGCTGTCAATAGCGAAGCGGACTATCAAAATACTCTAGTAAAGACCAAGAAACTCAATGATACAGCGGTGGAATACATCAATGGGATTGAAGTCATCAAGGTTTTTGGCAAGGAAAAATTTTCTTATGATAAGTTTGTGACGGCTGCTAGAGAAGGAGCAGACTGCTTTATTGAGTGGATGCGCAAGTTCAATCTGGAGATGGGGATTGTGACTGCTTTTCTGCCATCAGGCTTGCTCTTTCTACTACCGGCTGGCTGTTATTTCTATCTGCAAGGTAGCTTGACTGCCGGCAATTTCATTCTAATGATTATTCTGTCGCTCAGTCTTCTGACTCCTCTGATTTTAGTAGCTAGCTACATGGACGATTTACGGAAAATCGGGACTATTTTTGGTCAAGTCATTGATATTTTGGAAAAGCCTGATTTGAAAAGGCCTCAGGAGCTGAGAGAACTTCCAAAAGGAAGGGATCTGGTCATGACGGATGTCAGCTTTGGCTATACAGATGAAGAGGAAGTACTGCACGACATTTCGCTAGATATTAAGGCTGGCAGCATCAATGCTTTAGTCGGCCCATCAGGCTCGGGTAAGTCTACAATTGCCAAGCTTTTAGCTTCTTTCTGGGATGTCAGTTCTGGTCAGATTACCTATGGTGGCTTGGACATTCGCCAGCTTCCGCTAGACTATTACAGTCGGCAGATTGCTTACGTGACCCAGGATAACTATCTCTTTGATGAGACTATTATGGAAAATATCCGGATGGGAAATCCAGCAGCTTCTGACGAAGAGGTCATCGAAATTGCTCGTCGCTGTGGCTGTTATGACTTTATCATGAACTTAGAAGACGGCTTTGAAACTCAAGTAGGCTCTGGCGGCGGTCATCTATCTGGTGGGGAGCGTCAGCGGATTGCTATCGCCCGTGCCCTGCTCAAGGATGCGCCGATTCTTATCTTGGATGAAGCGACTGCTTATACAGATCCGGAAAATGAAGCACGTATCCAGTCCAGTCTAGCTCGTCTGATTGAGGGACGGACCTTGATTGTCATTGCCCACAGGCTGTCTACGATTATGAGTGCAGACCAGATAGTCTTGGTCAATGATGGTCGGATTGAAGCTAGAGGTCGGCATGAAGAATTGCTGACAGCAAGTCCGCTTTATGCTTCCATGTGGCAGGCCCATATTGCTACTAGGGATAGTGATGAGATGGAAGGAGGGTTGACTCATGCTTAATATACTGAAGAAATTCTTTGATTTCTGTACGGCAGAGGACCGTAGGAAATTTTATCAATCCATTTATCTGGGCGTCATCAAGTCCTTTATCATCGCTCTGCGTATCCCAGCGATCGGCTTAGTCGTTATGGGACTGATTGAGAAGAATCTTTCTATGCAGACCTTCTGGCTGGCTCTGGCTATCATGTTGGTATCCACTGTGCTAAACGTCTGGATTACCCTGAAAATCACCATGCTGC
>JABZYU010000206.1:0-1522 GCA_015264985.1 Streptococcus sanguinis
CGTCTGGCCTGCCAAATCTTTCTTGAGGTCATGGAAACGATTGATACGAGCCTGTTGCTTGGTTGCCCGAGCCTGAGGCTGCCGTCGCATCCAGGAAAGCTCCTGCTTGTATAACTGCTGGTTCTTATGAAGCAAGGCCGCATCCCGCTCATCCTGCTCTGCCTTGAGACGGACATAGTCTTGATAATTTCCCTGGTATTCAATCAAGCGACCGCCATCCAGCTCAAAAATCCGTGTCGAAATATTATCCAAGAAATAGCGATCATGGGTGATGAAAAGCACGGTCTTCTTTGAATTTTTCAAGAAATGCGTCAGCCATTCAATGGTATCAATATCTAGGTGGTTGGTCGGCTCGTCCAGCAAGAGCAAATCGGCATCACCTAAGAGAACCTGAGCCAGCTGAACTCGGCGACGAAGACCTCCTGATAACTGACCAACCTTAAGTGACAGATTAGTCAGACCAAGCTTGGACAGAACCGTCTTGACCTGACTTTCGATTTCCCAAGCATGGAGCGAGTCCATCTCGGCCATAACCGCTTCTAGTCTTGACTGTTGACTTTCATCATAAGCTGTCAGGAGCAGCTCATACTCGCGAATCAACTGCATTTCCCGTAAATCACTGGACAAAACAGTATCAAGCACCGTCTGCTCTTCATCAAAATCAGGCTCCTGAGTCAGATAAGCAATTTTATAGCCCGTCTTAGCAGAAAAAGGGCTGACATCTCCGTCAAAGCCCGACTTGCCTGACAAGACATCCAGCAGCGTTGTCTTTCCTGTTCCATTAACACCAATCAGACCAATCCGGTCTAGCTCATGAATGATAAAGGAAATATCCCGAAAAACAGTCTTATCTCCTACTGATTTGGTTAGCTTGTCAACGATAAAATCGCTCATTTCTTCTCCTCGATATAAGCATAAATGGCCTCTAAGTCATTAGGTAAGCAGCCGTCTACAATAGCGTGTTCCAACTCTTTCAGAATTTGACCCAGTTTTGGTCCAGGCTCAAAGCCGAACTCCTGCATCAGCATGCCACCATTGACCACCATTTCCTGCTTGTTATGAATAGTCAGACTGGCATCAAGATTTCGAATGGCAGAAAAATTCACTGGCAAACCTTGCGCCTGTCGAAGCTCCTCTGCTTGTAACAATAAGTCAATATCATAGTCATAGCAGTCTCGCTTGGTCAAGTCTCGTTCTGAACGAATGGCCGCAATCTCAACCAAATCTTCTACTTTATTGGCAAATTCACGAGAGGTCTTCCATTTTTTTAGAAAGCCTTTGACATTTTGCACATCTAAGACCAGTAAAAGGGCTGCCCAAGCTTGCTCGGATGCTGAAAAGCGAAAATCTGAAGCCAAGTCAAAGAGCCTTTCTAACTTAGCTCTGCTTCCCTTCAAATCAGGCAAAAATTCTATGGCACCGCTTGTCAAGAGTGCCTCTAAGCCTTTGAGCCAAAACGGAGCCAGCAAGAGCTTGTCGAACTCGATAAAAATTCGTTCAACCGAAATCTTTTCAAGCAAGG
>JABZYU010000207.1:0-1508 GCA_015264985.1 Streptococcus sanguinis
TATTCAAATCCTGCATACTTGCAAGCAAGAGATAGCTTCCTAGCCCCTGACCCTGAAAATCTTGATCAACAGCCAAGCCAAAGAAATAATTGGTGCCAAAATCCGTATCAACTGATACTGAAGCCACAACTCTACCATCTTTCTTCAAGATATAAAGCAGACTGGAACCACTGCTAACGGCTTCTCTGGCGTATTTCAAGGCAACATCTAGCGGTGTCTCAAAGACTTGGGACTGAAAGGCTGCAATCTCTTCAGCCAAGTCCAAACTCCCCTGCAAAACCTCAATCCCTTCTCTTTCTTCTAGAGGAAAAGCTTGAGCAGGCTGTGCCAGCCAGATTTCCGCTTCATCCTCTTGGTAATCAAATCTCCTAGCAAAGTCAGGTTGATCGTTCAAAAAAGCCAGCTCCGCTACATACTCAATCTCGGTCAAATCATACTGATCAGCTACCTTGGCAAAATCAGCTAGGAGTTGATTAGCCACACCCTGACGGCGATACGCCGGCAGAACATAGAGAGAAACCTCTGCTTGGCCAGGTTCATCCGCGTAGACAGATAAAAAGCCGACGGTTCGGCCATCCATCTCAGCCAAAAAGAAGGCTGGCATTTCAGGATCTGCATTATAATTATTATCCAGATAGGGCAGTCTATAGCCTCCATCTACCTTATTACACTCTTGAACTAATTCAAATAATACCTGCTTTTCTTTCTCAGGTAATGCACTATAAATTCTTACTTTCATCTCTTTCACTTCCTTCCAGTATTTCTTTCTATTTTACTACAAAAACCTTAGTCAAGTCATTCAAAAAGAGGCTGGAAAAATCCAGCCCCAATGTCGCTAAGTTAACCGTTTTTTATTTTTCAACGTGGTCAGCAAGTTCTTCCTGGGCTTTTTTATTTGCCGCAGTAGCTTCTTCTTTCCATTTTTTCTTAGCAGCTTCATATTCTTTGGTCGTTACAACATCCTTCTGAAGCTGAGTCAGCTTGAAGTTGTAAGCTGAACCTTTGACACCAACTGGTGAGTAGGCCTTTGTAAATGGCACTGATTTAGTAACAGACGGTGTTGCTCCTTGTGAAACAGTCGGAATAATCAAGCCGCTATCTAGCAACCAAGCTTCCGCTTCTGCATACTTTTCATAACGCAGCTGCACATCGTTGGTTTCAGCATTGGCTTCTTCCAGCATCTTAGTATATGTATCCAAGCCAAGCTCTTTAATCTTATCATTGTCTTGACCTGGTTCAAAACCAAAGTTTTGCAAGCTTCCGCCGTTCTTGATATTGAGAGTATCTAAGTAGGTAGATGGGTCTTGGTAGTCACCGGTCCAACCACCAGTAGACATATCATAGTCTTTTTGAGCAGCAGAGTTAGCAAAATAGGTGATGTTATTAAGATCGTCTGTGCTCATCTTTTGCAGATCAATGACGACATTTTCTGCTCCAAGAGCCGATTCGATAGACTGCTTGGTTGAGCTAGCCCATTGAACTCCAATAGTGCTAGACTGATCCACAGG
>JABZYU010000208.1:0-1417 GCA_015264985.1 Streptococcus sanguinis
GCTAAGATGATTGGTACGGGAGTGGATAGCTTTGTCCATGACTTGCCAGGTCAGACCATTGAAAGGATTGCTCGTCGGGGCAAGTATTTGCTCTTTTACCTGACAGGCGGAGTGCTGGTTTCCCATCTGCGAATGGAAGGTAAGTATCTTTTTTATCCTGATGCGGTGCCTGAGCGCAAGCATGCCCATGTCTTTTTCGAGATGACAGATGGTGGGACGCTTGTTTATGAGGATGTCCGCAAGTTTGGGACCATGGAGCTGTTGAAAATGGATCAGCTGGGGGCTTATTTTACTGCCAGAAAGCTTGGTCCAGAGCCGACAGAGGCGGACTTTCTTTTACCGCCTTTTGCAGCAGTTTTGAGTCGTTCCAAGAAGCCCATCAAACCCTATTTGCTAGAGCAAACCTTGGTCGTTGGACTGGGCAATATCTATGTAGATGAGGCCCTTTGGCGGGCGCGGATTCATCCGGCAAGGCCAGCAGCTAGTCTAAAATCTGCTGAAGTCAAGCGGCTACGTGAGCAGATCATAGAAGTTTTGCAGCTTGGGATTGAAAAGAGAGGATCGACCATTCGGACCTACCGCAATGCTTTGGGTGAGAATGGCACGATGCAGGATTTTCTGCAGGTCTATGGAAAGACCGGTCAACCCTGTGCTAGATGCGGCAGCCCGATTGAGAAAATTAAGCTGGGCGGACGCGGTACACATCTCTGTCCTCACTGCCAGAAAGCGAGGTAGCTGCCATGGTAAGAATTATCGGTATCACTGGCGGCATTGCCTCGGGTAAGTCAACAGTGACAGAGTTTTTGAGGCAGCAGGGCTATCAGGTCATTGATGCAGATCAAGTGGTGCATGAGCTGCAGGAGCCGGGGGGACGACTTTATCAAGTTCTTTTATCTACTTTTGGCTCAGCTATCTTACAGGAAGATGGGCGCTTGGACCGCCCCAAGCTGGGAGCTATGATTTTTGGGGTTCCCGAACTCTTGGCCCAGTCCAGTCAAATACAAAATCAGATAATCCGCGAGGAACTGGCTCACAGGCGAGATTTGCTGGCAGAGACGGAAGATATCTTTTTTATGGATCTTCCCTTGCTGTTTGAGTTACAATATGAAGACTGGTTTGACCAAATCTGGCTGGTGGATGTGACGGAGGAAACTCAGCTCAGTCGCCTTATGACTCGAAACTCTCTCAGCCAGAAAGAGGCAGAAAAACGCATAGCAGCTCAGCTATCTCTCCAAGAAAAACGAAAGAGGGCGGACGTGTTGATTGATAATAATGGCTCGCTAGAGGCTACTCGACAGCAGATTCGCGATGCTTTGCAGAAATTAGAAAGAAGTTGATTTATCACGATACAAGTAAATTGGAAACATAACCTGAAAATCGCTTGGTTTGGGAACTTCCTGACTGGTGCCAGCATTTC
>JABZYU010000209.1:0-1038 GCA_015264985.1 Streptococcus sanguinis
ACAAAGGCAACCCCCTTTCCAAATCCTGTCATATCTAGATAGGTGTCAAGGGTTTGGTCCAGCTGAAAATCATATCGGTAAAAAGCTGGAGCACCTGCCTGCCATTCCTTTGAAAAATCGAGCTGACTGAGATCTTGTAAATCCAGTGGGTACTGCTTCCAATGAAGGTGGAAATGCAAATCCACACAGACACCTGTGCGAATGCCCTTGTGCTGGCTATCAGCTAAGAGCTTGTGCCCGTAGTTGACACGTCCCATATTCTCAAGCAAGATTTTTAAATTCGTAACCGCTTTCTTTTTTCCTTTGATAAAAAGATCTTCACCGATCTCTGTTTGGTATTGTGTTGCTACATGGCGATCATCTAGGTAAATTTGTACCCGATCCCGACCATCAATGATGCGCAGTTTTTCTTCTTCCGCATCCAACTCAAGGTCTGTCTCATATAGTAGATAACCTGTGGTTTGCCCCAACTCTTCCATCTTTTCGGGATAAAGGCTGGTCTCAACCTGAGCCAGATTGTCCAGATTCCCAAAAAGACTAGTCTTGGCTGCCAATTGCAAGGTTTGTTCTGGCAAACACTCTTTGATGAGCGGTTCCTGCTGTGGGTATTCCGGATAATAGGCCGCCATCATTTTTTGAATAGCATAATACTTCTCTGTCGGATTGCCCTGCTCATTGAGCAAAGCCCCATAGTCGTAAGAAGTGACCTGTGGCAAATCGAGCGTTCCCCGAGCTGAGCACCCATTCATAAAGCCGAAATTGGTTCCGCCATGAAACATATAGAGATTAATGGAGCCAAGCTCCAAGACCTCATGTACAGCTTCTGCCAACTCTTCTGGCTCCCTTTGAATCACGGGTTCCTTCCAGCGGGTAAACCAGCCATCCCAGAATTCCATACACATCAAGGGCCATTTCTTGCCGTATTCGTCAAAGAATTCTTGCATCTGGCCAAAATTGTAGGCTGCTTTGGAGCCGAAGTTCCCTGTCACAAAGAGGTCCTCTTCGATCAAGGTTCCTGCTCTTAGCGTCGCTCGCCAT
>JABZYU010000020.1:0-24977 GCA_015264985.1 Streptococcus sanguinis
GTCTTTGGTAAAGCTGGTCTCGGTAGGTCCAAAGGCAATTAGCTTACGATTGAGCAGGATAACTTGGTCGAAATAATCAACTACCTTACTCAGGTCATGGTGGACAATCAGGATAATCTTGCCTGCGGCTTTGAGACTCCGCAAAGTCGCCATGATAATCTCTTCACTGACAGAGTCAATCCCGACGAAGGGCTCATCCAAAAAGATACAATCCGCCTCTTGAACCAAGCAGCGAGCAATCAAGACTCGCTGGAATTGCCCGCCGGATAGCTGGCTAATCTGGCGCTCAGCCAAGTCTTCTAAACCGACAATTTTCAATGCCTCAGCCACCTTGTTCCAATGGGAACTCTTTAGCCCCTGAAAAAGTTTAAGCTGAGGGTAAAGCCCCAAAGAGACACACTCTTTGACTTTGATAGGAAAATGATAATCAATATTGATCTTTTGCTCCACATAGGCAACCCGTTGGAGAGAGTTCTGCAGTGGCTTTTGCTCCAGCAGAGTCTGGCCTTGGTGGTCAATAATCCCTAGCATACCCTTGAGCAGGGTGGATTTTCCGGCTCCGTTAGGACCAATAATCCCGGTAATGGTTGGCTCCTTAATGGTTAATGAAAGGGGCTCAAGAGCCAGCGTATCCTGATAGCTGACAGTCAAATCTTTAATCGTAATCATCTCATACACCTCCATGATCTTAATATACATTAAAACAAAAATTAAGTCAAGTTAATTTTTAGTAAATTTTTAAAATTAATATAAGAAATGTTTGAAAAAACAAGTAGATTTTGATAAGGTTATATCAAAAGCATGAAAGTGAGAAGAAGATGACACGACTACAAGATGATTTCTATGATGCAGTTAATGGTGAGTGGGCCAAGACAGCGGTCATTCCTGATGATAAGCCAGTGACGGGTGGCTTCATGGATCTGGCAGATGAGATTGAGGAACTTATGCTCGCCACGACAGACAAATGGCTGGCTGGCGATGGAGTGCCAGAACATGCCATTCTGAAGAACTTTGTTGCTTACCATCGCTTGGCAGCGGATTATGATAAACGGGAAGCGGCAGGGATTGAGCCAGCGCGTGCTTACATTGATGAAATTCGCAACCTAGCGTCTTTTGAAGACTATGCTTCTAAGATTGCTGATTTTGAACTGGCTGGTAAGCCGACTTATTTCCCCTTTGGTGTGGCGCCTGACTTTATGGACGCCCGTATCAATGTCCTCTGGGCAGACGGACCGGGAACGATTTTGCCTGATACGACCTACTACGCGGAGGACCATCCGCAGAAGGATGACCTGCTTGCAAAATGGCGCAAGGCTCAGGAAAATTTGCTGGCCAAATTTGATTTTGCGGAAGAGAAAATCAAGGATCTTTTGGATAAGGTCTTGGAGCTGGATGCTGTCTTTGCTCAGTATGTTCTGTCTAGTGAAGAAAGCTCTGAGTATGCTAAGCTCTATCATCCTTATCAGTGGGACGATTTCAAAGCCTTGGTACCGGAGTTGCCTTTGGCGGATATTTTCACCAAGTTAATCGGTCAAGAACCCGACCAAGTCATTGTGCCGGAAGAGCGTTTTTGGCAGGCAGCTAAGGATATCTATACAGCCGCTAACTGGGATAAACTCCATGCTCTACTGATTCTCTCTGCAGTTCGTAATACAACACCTTATCTAACGGATGACATCCGTGTCTTGGCAGGAGCTTATCATCGTGCTCTATCAGGGACTCCTCAGGCTCAGGACAAGAAAAAAGCAGCCTTTTACCTGGCCCAAGGGCCCTTTAATCAAGCTGTCGGTCTCTGGTATGCCGGTCAGAAGTTCTCTCCAGAAGCCAAGGCTGATGTGGAGCAGAAAGTGGCGACGATGATTGAAGTTTATAAAAATCGCCTGGCCCAGAATGACTGGCTGACACCAGAAACTCGGGACAAGGCTATTGTCAAACTCAATGTCATCAAGCCTTATATTGGCTATCCTGATGAACTTCCTGAGCGTTACTCTCGAAAGGTTGTAGATGAAAAGCTGACTCTCTTTGAAAATGCTCAGAAGCTGAGCCAGATTGATATTGCTTACAGCTGGAGCAAGTGGAATCAACCAGTGGACTACAAGGAATGGGGAATGCCAGCCCACATGGTCAATGCCTACTATAATCCGCAGAAGAATCTGATCGTCTTTCCAGCGGCTATCCTGCAGGCGCCTTTCTATGATCTGCACCAATCCTCATCAGCCAATTACGGTGGTATCGGAGCGGTCATCGCCCATGAGATTTCTCATGCTTTTGATACCAATGGCGCTTCCTTTGATGAAAATGGTAGCCTTAATAATTGGTGGACGGAGCATGACTACCAAGCCTTTACCGAGCGGACTCAAAAGGTCATTGACCAGTTCGAAGGGCAGGATTCCTATGGTGCTAAGGTCAATGGCAAGCTGACTGTTTCAGAAAATGTGGCAGATCTGGGCGGTATTGCAGCAGCCCTAGAAGCAGCCAAGAAAGAAGCGGATTTCTCTGCTGAGGAATTCTTTACCAACTTTGCCCGTATCTGGCGGATGAAGGGCCGGGAGGAATATATGAAGCTCCTGGCAAGCGTCGATGTCCATGCGCCGGCCAAGCTTCGGACCAATATACAGCTGCCAAACTTTGATGACTTCTTTACAACCTTTGATGTGAAAGAGGGAGACGGCATGTGGCGGAGCCCAGAAGAGCGGGTGGTCATCTGGTGATGCAGAGATAAGACGCTTATCGCATCTTGCTCAGTTCAAAAATAATCGAGTGCATTTCAATAGTCTGCTTTTGTTTGTGAAAGCAGGCTATTTTGTCAAAGAATATATAAAGCGTTTACATTTCTATGACCTTGTGCTATACTGTAGTTGATAACAAAAAACAAACAAAATATCCAAATAGAATAGATTTCAAAGTGTTTATTAATGAATAATAAAGAAAAGAGATGTTCTTATGGTAAAACGATTCATTAGTTCAAATGCTTCAGAAATTTTAAGTATGACTGCGCCGGAGCTGAAACAGAGCATCAAGGCCAGTGAGGGCCGCGTTATCCTATCTGAAAACGTAGCTTTCAAAGAATCTTATATCGGTGATGTGACCAATGCAGAGATTGCTCGGTCTTTTGGTGCTGACTTGATTTTGCTGAATGGGATTGATATCTTCCAGCCTTTTGTAGCTGGTCTGGACGCCAAGGAAGATTTTGTTCAGGAACTTCATCGCTTGGTGGGCCGTCCTATCGGTATCAATCTAGAGCCGGTGGACAGTCAGGCCCAGATGGCAGGAGAACGACTGATCATAAATGAGGGGCGTCAGGCTAGTCTAGCGACCATTCAGCGAGCAGAAGAGCTGGGCGTTGACTTTATCTGTCTAACAGGTAATCCGGGGACTGGTGTCACCAATCAAGCCATTATCGACACCATTCGAGTGGTCAAGGAGAATTTTTCAGGCCTCCTGATTGCGGGCAAAATGCATGCTTCAGGTGTGGATGAGCCGGTAGCAGACCTAGAAGCAATTGCTCAATTTATCGAAGCAGGTGTTGATATTGTCCTAGCACCGGCAGTCGGCAGTGTGCCTGGCTTTGATGAGCAGGACTTGAAGCAGATTGTCCGACTGGCCCATCAAAAGGGGGCTCTGGTTATGAGTGCTATCGGTACCAGCCAGGAGAGTGCTGATGAGGATATAGTCAAGCAAATGGCCATCCGCAACAAAATCTGCGGTGTAGATATCCAGCATATCGGGGATTCAGGTTACGGCTGTCTGGCTCCGGTTGAAAATATCTTTGCCATGAGTAAGGCTCTCAGAGGACAGCGCCATACCATTTCCATGATTTCACGTTCGATTAATAGATAGTAAAATGAGACAGACTTTTAGGGGGAAGCTCCTAGAAGTCCTGTCTCTATTTTTTTTATAAAAGAAAGACCGAGATTGAGCTCTCGGCCTTTATAGGTTTCCTTTTTTATCCAAAAATTCATGATAGACACAGAGGCTGACTGCAGAGCGGGCAATGCTGTATTTAGAGTAGGGGATAATAACAATCTCTGCTTGCTTTTGTTTTGGGAAGAGAGGTACTTCCTGCTCTAACTGAGCCAGAACCTGCTCGGCAATAACTGGATAAGAGAAGAGCTGGCCGTCCAGATAAATCCTTTCGCTATCAATAAGCTGGCAGAGGTTGGAAATGGAAATGGCCAGGTAGCGACAGGCAGTATGAATCAACTCAATGCTGCCTAAGTCTCCTAAGCGATAGGCAGTCATCAAACTTGTCAAATCAATGTCATTAGCATCCTCTACAAGGGTCTTTAGGAGCGAGGTCTGGGAAGCCCGATACAGGATAGCTGCTTTATCAATCAGAGCACTCTCGCTGGCATAAACCTGCAGGCAGCCGTGCTTGCCGCAAGGACAGCGCTCGCCTTCAGGATTGATGACGGTATGCCCCACCTCCCCGATAAGATAATTTTCCTGACTGTAAATGCTACCCTTGTACATGTAAGAGCAATGAATACCTCTGGCGACATGATAGACGATAAAATTACTGTCTGTAGGATGATAGCTAAAGAGGCGTTCAGCCATTGTCAAACAGTGGGATTTATTGGCAAAGTAGACAGGAAGGTCAAAGGCTTCTTGAATAGTCTGCAGGTTAATCTGTCCCCAGTGGGGATTTTTAGAAATGATAAAATCACTCTCAGAGAGATTCACATGCCCCGGCAACCCGAGGGCAATCGCTGAGATGGAGTATTGGCTGTTCTTTTTCAGAAAATCTTGAATCAGCCGGATAATTTCCTGGTCAGATGGGCCGCCTGTCACCTCGACCTGATAAGTCCGAATGCTGCTTTCTAGAATCTCACCGGTATTATCAGATATGACCATAGCCAGCTGTTTTTCAGAAATCTCAAAGCCCAGATAGTAGCGGCTACGAGGCGCAATATCTAGCAGGGTTTTCTTGCGGCCTACGCTCTCATCATTGAGCTCGCCCAGCTCCAGTACCAAGCCTTCCTTGATCAGTTCATTGATGATGCTGCCAGTCGTGGCTGGTGTAATTTGAGTTTCTTTTGAAATATCAATCCGAGAAATCGGTCGTTTTGCATAGAGCTGATCCAGAACAGTTGCCCTTAGCTCGTTTTGTTTTCTAGTTCGTGTCATCTTGTTTCCTCTGCTGCTATACTATCAAAAAAAGCTAGAAATCTCAAATGTAAGCGTTGACATAGTACAGAAAAATAGTTATAATGTTTATAGAATATTAATAACATAGTGAAAAATATTCTGTTTTTGGATTTTTGTTTATATATTGAAAACAAATAGCAAGCGTCGTTGCAGTCTAGGTCAGATTCATAAAGGAGGATGCCGATGGAAACAAAACAGATTATGTTAGTCTGTGCGGCTGGGATGAGCACCAGTCTCATGGTCAATAAAATGCAGAAAGCTGCAGAGGAGCGAGGCTTAGCTGCGACGATATTTGCGGTGCCAGTGTCAGAAGCAGAAGACTACCTAAGTGAGAAAAAGGTTGATGTCCTTTTGCTGGGGCCTCAGGTCCGCTATCTGCTGGAGGATTTACAGGAAAAACTAGCTTCAAAAGGCATTCCGGTGGATGTTATCCCTATGACGGACTACGGAATGATGAAGGGGGATAAGGTCCTGGATCTGGCAGAGTCGCTCATGAAGTAGGCGCTCCTATGGAAAATAAAGATTCCTTAGAGGTCGCTATGACCCTCATTATGTATGGCGGAGAGGCCAAGTCTTGTGCTATCGAAGCCATTGCGGCAGCTAAAAAGCAGGACTTTGACCGAGCTCAGGAGAGACTGAGTCAGGCTCAGAAGGCCCTGCTGCAAGCCCATCACGCTCAGGCTGAAATGCTGAGCAAGGAGGCACAAGGAGAGAAGACAGAACTTAGTTTATTTATGGTGCATGGGCAGGATCATCTCATGACCAGTATCGCCTTTGTTGATTTGGCAAAGGAGATTGTTGATTTGCATAAAAAATTTGATGAATAGGAGAAATGCAGATGAGTAGTTTGGTTGATAAATGGCAAGCGCGTCTCATGCCTATTGCCAATAAAATCGGCAACCAAAAATTTCTGGTTGCCCTACGGGATTCCTTTATAGGGACCATGCCTGTGATTATGACGGGCTCTTTCGCCCTCATGGTCAACGCCTTTCTATCTGACTTGCCAGGACAGTTCGGCTGGACCTGGATTTCCTCTACCTTCCAGTGGCTGATTGATATTAACTGGCTGGTATTTAAGGGCAGTATTCCTATCGTTACCCTCTTGTTCCTCTTTACCTTCGGGGTCAATATCGCTAAGATTTACAATACTGATAAGGTGTCTGCTGGTCTGGTAGCTGTTGCTTCCTATATCATTACCATTGGTGGATCAGTTACTAAAACCTTTGAGTTAGCTGGCAAAACACCAGGGCTGAGCAAGGCGATTTCAAAACTTCCAGAGCTAAAACTTGACGGCAGTAACCTGTCTGTGACGATTAACAGTGTCATTCCAGGTGACCAAATCAGTGCGCGTGGTTACTTTACTGCCATTTTGATTGGTTTTGTATCTGTCATCATCTTTTGTAAGGTCATGAATCGTAACTGGACTATCAAGCTTCCAGATTCCGTTCCGCCGGCTATCATGAAGCCCTTCCTGTCTATCATTCCGGCTGCGATTGCCATGTATGTCGTGGGAATTGCGACCTATCTCTTTAATCTGGTGACAGGCGAGCTGTTGATTGACTGGATTTACAAGATTCTTCAGGCACCGCTTCTCAGCTTGTCTCAAAGTTTCTGGGCTGTGCTGCTCATTGTCTTTCTCAATAAGATTTTCTGGTTCTTCGGACTGCACGGCGGTAATGTGCTGGCGCCAGTTATGGCTAGTCTCTTTGGTGTGACCATGCTGGCCAATCTGGAAGCTTATCAGGCTGGGCATGCGATTCCTTACATGTGGACGGATAATTCTTTCGGTGCTTTTGTCTGGTTTGATGCGATTGGGGTTGCCATTGCCATTCTCTGGCAATCTCGGAACAAGCACTATCGCGAAGTGGCCAAGTTGGGAATTTTCCCAATGGTCTTCAACATCGGTGAGCCAGTCATGTACGGTCTGCCAATCGTTTTGAATCCAATTATGTTTATTCCATACGTCCTGACGCCAATGGTCATGGTAACAGTAGCCTACTTTGCAACCTCTATGGGCTTGGTTGCGCCGGTTACTCAAAACGTTACTTGGGTAATGCCGCCGATTCTCTACGGTTTCTTTGCGACAGCCTTCGACTGGCGGGCAATTATTCTTTCGCTAGTTAACATCGCTATTTCGACCGCTATATATCTGCCCTTTGTCAAGATGGCAGATAAACAGGAGGAGCTTGGATAGATGGCAAGATTTGAAATTAAAGAAGAATTTTACCTGGACGGCAAGCCTTTTAAGATTTTATCGGGAGCTATTCAGTATTTCCGGCTTCATCCAGACCAGTGGCGAGATACCCTTTACAATCTTAAAGCTTTAGGCTTTAATACGGTAGAAACCTATATTCCTTGGGCATTGCATGAACCTCAGGAAGGTCAGTTTCAGGCAGAGGGCATGCTAGATTTTGAAGCATACTTCAAGTTGGTTGAGGAGATGGGGCTTTATCTCATTGTCCGTCCGACGCCCTACATCTGTGCAGAGTTTGACTTTGGCGGCTTGCCAGCTTGGCTCTTGAGATATCCTTCGATGCGCCTGCGGGTCAATCATCCGCTTTTTCTGGAAAAGGTCAGTCATTTCTATGACTGGCTCTTTCCCAAGCTTCTGCCCTATCAGAGTGATCAGGGCGGACCTATCCTCATGATGCAGGTGGAAAATGAATACGGTTCTTACGCCGAGGACAAGGCTTACATGCGCAGCATTGCGCAGATGATGAAGGTCCGTGGAGTTACGGTTCCCCTCTTTACTTCTGATGGGACATGGATAGAGGCTTTGGAATCTGGGACCTTGATTGAGGATGATATTTTTGTGACGGGGAATTTCGGATCTCAGCCCAAGGAAAATACAGACAATCTGCGAGCTTTCATGGAACGCTATGGCAAGAAATGGCCACTTATGTGTACAGAGTTTTGGGATGGCTGGTTCAGCCGCTGGAGCGAGGAAATCGTTCGGCGAGAGGCAGAAGATTTGGCCCAGGATGTCAAAGAAATGCTGCAGCTGGGCAGCATGAACCTCTTCCTCTTGAGAGGTGGGACAAACTTTGGCTTTATCAGTGGCTGTTCAGCTCGAAAGACCAAGGATTTGCCACAGATTACCTCCTATGATTTTGACGCACCCATTACTGAGTGGGGGCAGCCGACCGAGAAATACTACGCTGTTCAGCGGGTGACCCACGAGGTCTTTCCAGAGCTTGAGCAGATGGAGCCTATTAGCCGACAGGCCAAGGCCTATGGCAGTTTTCCGCTGCTTGGGACTGCAAACCTGCTGGATGTTGCAGCGGACATCACAGAGGAAATTCTGCTGGATTATCCGCAGCCTATGGAGCAGATTGGGCAGAATCATGGCTATATCCTCTACCGTTCCGATATCAAAAATCAATACCATGAGGAAAGGCTCAAGGCCTTGGAGACTCATGACCGCTGTCATTTCTATGTCAATCAGGAGCACCTAGCTACCCAGTATCGGGAAGAAATCGGTGATGAGATGCTCTTCTCAGCTGATACCGAGCGGATTCAGATTGATGTGCTGGTGGAAAATATGGGGCGAGTCAACTATGGTTACAAGCTGGGCGCACCTAGTCAATCCAAGGGAGTCAAGGGGGGTATCATGATTAACCACCAGTTCCGCAAGGGCTGGAAGCATTATGCGCTTAAGTTTGACCAGGAAATGCTGGCCAAGTTAGACTGCTACTCAGATCCACCGGAAAAAGTCAAAGCACCGACCTTCTATCGCTTTGAAGCGAAGTTGAATGATATCGCTGATACCTTCATCGACTGCTCTAAGTACGGGAAGGGCTGTATTTCGGTCAATGGCTTCAACCTAGGCCGCTACTGGAATGAAGGGCCGATTCACTATCTATATGTGCCGTCTGGCTTGCTCAAGGAAAAGAATGAATTTATCGTCTTTGAAACTGAAAATGTCAAGATTGAAGAGTTGACCTTGCTTGACCATCCAGTCTATAAGAAATGAGGTGTTGCGATGAAATATATGACAGTCGGAAATGAACTGGAAGGAGCTAGTCAGCTGGTTTTGGGCTGCATGCGTCTGGCAGAGCATGCTCCAAAAGAGGTCGTTTCCGTTCTTGAAACAGCATTAGAAGTGGGAATTAATTTCTTTGACCACTCAGATGTTTATGCTGGCGGCCAGTCTGAAGCAAAGTTTGCACAGGCTCTTCGCTCGGCTAAGATTCCCCGGGATCGAGTTCTCATCCAGTCCAAGTGCGGACTGCGGGATGTTCACACCAACTACCATTTTGACTTTTCTAAGGATTATATTATCAGCTCGGTTGAAGGCAGCTTGGAGCGTTTGCAGACAGACTATCTGGATGTGCTCCTCCTGCACCGGCCAGATGCTCTTGTAGAGCCGGAAGAGGTGGCTGAAGCTTTCTCACGTCTGCACCAAGCTGGGAAGGTCCGCTATTTCGGAGTCAGCAATCAAAATCCTTATCAAATTGAGCTGCTGCAAAAGAGTGTGGAGCAGCCCTTGATTGCCAACCAACTGCAGTTTGGTCCAGCTCACACTCCGATGCTGGATGCTGGGCTCAATGCCAATATGCTCAATCCTTTAGCAATCGTTCGGGACGGTAGTGTGCTGGACTATTGTCGATTGCATCATATCACGATTCAGCCTTGGTCACCATTTCAGGTTGACTTGAACCAGGGACTTTTTATGGAGCATCCTAAATATACTCAGCTTACAGAAACTCTGCATGCCTTTGCGTCAGACTATCAAGTTTCTTTTGAAGCCTTAGTTCTCGCCTGGATTTTGCGTCATCCGGCACAGATGCAGCCGATTGTTGGCTCCATGAATCCGCAGCGAATTCGCTCAATGGTGGCTGCTTTTGATATTGAGCTCTCTCGGGCTGACTGGTATAAGATATACAAGAGCGCGGGGAATCCTCTGCCCTAAACTTGTTTTTGCAGGGAGATTATTTGTTATTCAGAATCAATGAAGCCTAAGAGCAGCGAATCGGTCTGCATATTTCATTGATTAAGCTCGACTCTGCACCTTATGAAAGGAGAATGATATGAATAATAAGTTTTCTTGGCAAGGCCTAGCAAAATCTGCTTCTGCTGCCAAGTATGGAAGTGGCTTGCTGCTATGTGTTTCCCTCTTGTCCTTAGCAGCTTTGACAGCTGTATCAAGAGTTGAAGCAGAAGATGTTGCGCCTGCCCCTGCCGCAGTGGCTGAAACGCCGGCTTCTCCAGCACCGCAAGCAAGTCCTGAGGCTGAAAATCCAGCTGTGGCTGAACCCCAAGCAGCTCCTGCAAATCAGGTCGAATCGGCTACAGCCGCTAGCGAGTTGCCAGCCAATCAGGTCATGTCCGATGAGCAGAAGCAGCGCGCCATTGCTCAGATGGGAGCCAATCAAGGGGATGTCTGGGTTTGGTCGGAGGAAAATGTCGTTGAAGAAAATGGGGAGCGTCAAAAACGCGGTCCTAATGGCGGTCCTGGCCAATTTAATGGCGGAGCCGTCGTGTTAGGCGGCCGTCCGACATATGACCCAGCGGCTGATTGGTACTACCTTGCTTATAAAGGCGAAGGGATGACTGACGAAGAAGCACAGGCTGTCTTTGACAAGGAACGCGGCAAATGGATGAATGAATTTGATCCTTGGGGCGTTGTGATGGAAATGACGGACAATAAGGCCAGCAATGCTTGGGCGGATATTCGTAACATGCAGGCTTTCGTGCTCCGGAAGGACTCCAATGTTTGGGAGAAAATTGTGGATCACCCTCAAGGAGTTCAATGGGTTGCTCAATTCAAGGGCAATATGTCCAGCTATGTAGAAGATGCCCGGCAGGAAGCCTTGGCTGGCGGTGGAACAGCTATTGAGGTATTACCTAAGCAGGATCGGGTTGCCCACTGGGGCTCTGATCAAGCCCGTGATATTCCGAATCCTCAAAACATTCGGGCTGTTTTAGTTTCCGTAGAAGCTCGTATTTCTGAAAAATCTGACCCTGATGCCAAGCTTGGTATTCAAGTTGGTGGTGACTGGAAGTTTGCTGAAGAAGTGAGTAAGCCGCTCTGGTATCCAGGAGCTGGTCTAGCTGGTATTCAGCGACTGACCAAGGATTGGGCTCGTTACTATTTTGTCAGCCTCACTGGTATTCAAGATGCAGTTGAAGAAAGGGCCATTTCACAAGATGAGTTTATGAAGAGCGTCGTGCCGTTGGCCGATATGGAGCAGGCCTCTCAAAATCAAGCCCAGCAGCAAACTCCTGCAAGCCCTGATCCAAAGAGTAGCCAAGCAGAAAATCTGACCTACAAAGCAAGCGGCCAGACGGATCCTCAAGAAGCGTCTCAAGAGTCAACTCTTCAACAAGCTTCTTCCAAACAACTGCCTAAGACCGGCAGCCAAAGCAGTCTATTGACCAATCTGCTTGGACTCGGGCTCTTAGGACTGGGAGCTGGCTTCCTTGGCCTGAAGAAAAAATCTTAGTTTTGCAAGCTAGAGGGAAAATAATCTACAAAAAAGCAACAGCAGATTCTAGCTGTTGCTTTGTGTTTGGTTTAGGTTTTGCACGGCAGGCTGTCCAAGGTTAGGTGCTTGCGCAGCGGGCGGACTGCAGACAGGCTCTTGGTATTTTTGAGTAAAGCGGCATCTTGGGAAGTTGGAGCAGCCCCAAAATTGCTGACCAGCCCTAGAACCCTTGGATGCTGTACGGAGCACCAATCCATGCTGGCAGTGAGGACAGATCTTTTCTGCTTCTCTACGTTGTTTATTCTGAGCAATGCTGTTAATATGGCGCTCTTTGACGACCTGCTTTCGCTTGGTCAAGGGCAGGAGCATACGATAGAGGTCGTCAATCTGCTCGGGCGACAGGTAGACTTGACTTTGGCAGGCCTGCCGGTCAATTGCCCCTATCACTTGCCAGGTCTGAATAACCTTATGCCTGTCACTGTTTAGATGGATTTCCTTAAGCTGACAGTCATTGCCAAAGACGATATAGGAATAAAGGTTTGGCGTGTATTGGTTGAGATAATAGCTGAGCCATTTGAGATGGACTTTATTTTGAATAATGGGATTGAAAAAAGAATGTTTGTAAGATTTTCTACGGCCTCCGGAAAGAACCTGAGTCCAGTATTGCTGATTTTCTGATCCGAAAATCCAGCCCTTGTAGTTTTTTGACTCAAAAATGTAAATCCCAGATGGATGAATCAGCAAAGCATCAATCTCAGTGGTAGTGCCATCTTCTTTGAAGATGTAGAGATTGTACAAAATCTTTTTATAGCCATAGAGCTGGTTCAAGACCTGACCAAGCTGGTACTCTCCCTGTTTTCCCTTGTTGTATTTGAGTTCCCAAGGGGCAGTCTGGGTTTGCTGGAAATAGTCAGGCTCTGGGCTTTGGCTGGACGACCAATCCGAGTCCGTATCTTCCCTGTCTTCAAGTAGCTTATAACTGATAAAAAAGACGATGCCAAAGACAGCCACAAATGCAACGAAAAAGAATCCAAACATTTCCTAATCTCCCTTAAAATCCCTAATTCGAGTATAGCACAAAATAAAGGACGGAAGATTTTTATAAGTGTAAAAACACAGCAATTGAACAATAGATTAAAATGTGTCTAAAAAAGCTGAAACTATCCTTTAAAAACTTATTTTCCAAAAACGCCTCACAAACCTAAAAAATCATGTATAATAAAAAGACAGGAAAAGAATAGGAGTTATCATGTCTCAGGAATTAATCAGTGTTATCATCCCTGTTTACAATGTTGAGCAGTATTTAGCAGAATGTGTGAACAGCGTCTGTCGTCAGACCTATCAAAATCTGGAAATTATTCTAGTCAATGATGGTTCAACAGATTCTTCTGGTCAGATTTGCCAAGAGCTGGCTGACCAGGATGCGAGGATTCGTCTTATTCATCAGGACAATCAAGGCTTGTCCGGTGCCCGCAACACAGGGATTGAGCACTCTAGTGCAGACTATTTGATTTTTGTGGATTCGGATGACTGGCTGCCTGATCAACATGTTGCCCGCCTTTATGAAAAGCTCAAGGAGTACGATGCGGATATTGCCATTGGTCACCACTGTAGCTTTCGTGCAGAGGATTCAGCCTTCCTCTACTATTCGACAGAGCATTTTGAAACCCTCTATACGCGAGAAGAGATGATCGAGGAGTACCCTAGACGACGCATGCTAGACGGTGTCTTTCTCTGTGCATGGGCCAAGCTCTATAAGCGTGAGCTTTTTGATACAGTGCGCTATCCAGTCGGCCGAGTGGCCGAAGATGCTTTTACGACTTATAAGCTTTACCTTCAGTCGGAGAAGATTATCTACCTCAATGAGCCGCTCTATTACTATCGCTTGCGGCCAAATAGCATCTCCATGACTTGGAATGAGCAGTGGTTCCGAGACTTGATTGTAGGTTTTGAGGAGCAGATAGCCATTCTAGGTAAGCTAGGCTATGACCTGAGCTTCTACTACAAATACTACACCTTCTTGCTCCAGTATTGTCGCGATAGCGCTGCAGCCGTCGGTATGCAGTCCAGTCTGGTCTATCAGGAAATTGAAAGTAAACTCCAACTATTTGGAGAATAAACAAAACAAGCCACCTTCCAACCGCAGGGTTGACAGCGTGGCTTGTTTTTTAGTGTTTGAAAATTAAAGACTAAAAATAACAATTAATGTCATGCTTCAAAAAGACATCTTGGTATTCAAATAAGTCTTCAGGGTGCAAGGCCTTGACATCTTCCATGGCATACTTTCGGCCAAGTAATTTGTATTTATTTTCGCCAAATTGATGGAAAGGCAACAGCTGGACTTGATTGATGGATAGTTCATTAAACAAAGTCGCAAACCGCTCTGCATCTTCTAAGGAGTCGTTAAAATCTGGAATGACTGGAATGCGCAGAACAATCGTCTTTTGATGAGTAAAGGCGTAGTGGATATTCTGAACAATTAATTCGTTTTTTACTCCAGTCACCTTGCGGTGGTTGACAGAGTTATAATGTTTCAGATCGGTATAGATGAAATCAACGTACTGGATGAGATCCACGAATTTTTCATGTTCTACAAAGGCAGTTGTTTCAATAGCGGTATGAATCCCTTTTTCCTTAGCCGCTTTGAGAATGGCCTTGGCAAATTCAAACTGGGCGAAAATCTCTCCGCCAGATAAGGTTAGGCCACCGCCAGATTCTTCATAAAAATCTCTGTCTTTTAGGACTTCGTTGATAATCTCCTCGACACTTCTTTCCTCCCCCATAGTGATGCTTTTTTTGGTAGTAGCATCCAGCATAGGCTCGGGTCTGAATTGCTGTGATTCTGGATTGGAGCACCAAGGGCAGCGTAGAGGACAGCCCTTGAGGAAAACCGTTGTACGAATCCCTGGTCCATCATGAATACTGAAATGTTGGATGTTGAAAATAATTCCTTTTGTTGTTTCCATACTCAGGCCTCCTTTGGATACAATCATTATAACTTATTTTAGAAAGAAAAACAATTACGAATGAAAGTTATTTTTATTTTATTTTTAAGACGTCTTTTGTTACAATAATAGCAGAGGTGATAGAATGGAACGTTTAGATGAAATTGTTAAATTAGTATCTGAATTTGAACGAATCGATGTCAATACTTTGTCTGACCGCTTAAAAGTATCCAAAGTAACGATTCGCAAAGACTTGGATAAGCTGGAAACCAAAGGTCTGTTGCGCAGAGAGCATGGCTATGCTGTTTTAAATAGCGGCGATGATCTGAATGTCAGGCTTTCCTTTCATTATGATACCAAGCGCCGGATTGCTCAGGAAGCGGCAAAAATCGTTCAGGATAATGAAACCATTATGATCGAATCAGGCTCGACCTGTGCCTTACTAGCTGAGGAAATCTGCCGAACGAAAAAGAATGTCAAGATTATTACCAATTCTTATTTTATTGCGGATTATATAAAACAAACTGATTCTTGTAAAATTATCTTACTGGGCGGAGAATTTCAGAAAGATTCTCAAGTGACAGTAGGGCCTCTTCTCAAGGAAATGATCCGCTTTTTTCACGTAGAACATGCTTTTGTCGGAACAGATGGCTATGATGAAAATCTAGGCTTTACAGGCAAGGATCTGATGCGGAGTGAGGTTGTGCAGTATATGTCAGAGGCATCTGACCAGATGATTGTCTTGACGGACTCAAGTAAGTTTACCAGAAAAGGAATAGTTAAGAGATTCGGCTTCAAGCAGATTGCTCAAGTGGTGACTGACAAGGCGATTCCTAAAGAAGCTGTTGAGCGCTTGAAAGCTGCGGATATCAAACTGACTCTAATCTAGCAGAGAGAAGGAGATAAGATGAAAAATGAAAGAAAAAAACTATTGGCAAAAATTGCTTATCTCTACTACCTAGAAGAAAGAAGCCAGTCTGACATTGCGGCTGAGACAGGGATTTATCGCACCACTATCAGCCGAATGTTGGCAGAAGCTAAAAAAGAAGGTATTGTAAAGATTGAGATTGAAGACTTTGATACCCGCTTATTTCATTTGGAAAACTATGTAAAAGAAAAATATGGGCTCAAGGGAATCGAAATTGTCAGTAACTTAGTAGATGAATCTCCAGCAGACTTGGAAGAGAGGTTGGCTCAAGCTGCTGCGGGTATGCTGCGCGGCCTGATTAAAGACAATGATAAAGTGGGATTTTCTTGGGGAAAGAGCTTAAGCCTTTTAGTAGAGCACTCCAGCAGCAAGCATTTGACAAATGTCCATTTCTTTCCTTTGGCAGGTGGACCGAGTCATATCCATGCACGCTATCATGTGAACACCCTCATCTATAGCATGGCTGGAAAATACCATGGGGACTGCCGTTTTATGAATTCCACGATTATTCAGGAGAACGAGCAACTGACAAATGGAATATTGGCTTCTAAATATTTTGAAGATCTGAAAAGTAGCTGGCAGGAGCTGGATGTGGCTGTGGTTGGTATTGGAGGGCAGGTTGACACGAGAAATCGCCAATGGCTGGACATGCTGACCTCGGAGGATTTTCTTGCTCTAGAGAGTCAGGATGCTGTTGGAGAAATCTGCTGTCGCTTCTTTAATAAAAAAGGGGAGATGGTCTACCAGCATTTGCAAAATCGAACGATTGCCATCTCTTTGGAAAATTTGAAAAAGGTGCCGCTTAGTTTGGGCTTTGCCTATGGCAGTCAAAAATCTGCTGCTATCTTAGCGGTGTTGCGAGCTGGCTATGTCAATCATTTGGTTACGGATGAAGCGACGATTCTAAAAATGCTTGACTTGGATGGAGATAGGAGTTTCTTCACTTCTTGATGTCAGTGGAATCTCAGGTGCAAGAGATTTCCAAGACGGAATTTAGGGATTCTATTTTTTAATAGTGGATTAGTAGCTATGTATGGAGGTGGATTGTTGAGTTGAAAAAGCCGATGAAACAAAAATTGACTAGTTTAGCCACAGGGGAGCTAGTCGCTGTGCTAGTATTTTGGATGAATTTTTTCCTGCTCAAAAGATGGATTCTTACTACTGGAGCCTTGATTTCTATTTTTTTCTCCTTGTTTGTACTGAGTTTTATTCTGATACAGGGCTCTGTTTTCTGGTGGATTTTGATAAAAAGGATTTCCAATCCAAGATTTGCTGAAAGATATACAGGCAAAATATACTGGATGCTAAAGATATTAGATGTCATTTTACTGGCTGTAGGAGCCCTGATAATTATGTTAAATTACAGTGGATTTCCCACATTTATAATCTCAGTAGCAATTTGGTTTTTTGTTGTCATCGAGTGGATTAATTATTTTAAATTGCAATTATCCTACAGTCTGAATCCTGCCGTTTTATTGAAATACATCTTCCAGAGGAAATTGCGGAAAAGTAAAATAGCAAAGGAAATTGAGAAAGCCGTTTAAAAAGATAAGTTTCGGTTTCTTAAAATAGCATATATGAGGAAGTAGAAGCGAATAGCTGCTGCTTCTTTTTTGTGCCGAATCTGCTTATCGTTCTTATCTAATAGAGTGCCTTTGAATCGCAGATGAATACAGCTGTACAGAACTGTTCTTTGTGGGGGGGAGTTTTTATTCTGCACAAATGTGCAAAATAATTTAAATAAGCTAATTTGTTCTATAATATATTGACGGACTGAGATAAAGGTGATACATTCTAGTTACAAACAAAAATAAATCACTTTCAAACAAAAGAACAAGTTTTTGTTAATCATAAAGATAGGAGCGATTGTAACATATGGAAATGATTGTAGCAGATCAAATTATCATGGGTCTTATCTTAGACGCTGGTGATGCCAAGCAGCATATTTATCAAGCTTTATCACTAGCTAAAGATGGTAAGTTTTCAGAATGCGATGAGCAGATTGAGCTGGCAGATAAGGCGCTGTTAGAGGCCCATAACTTGCAGACCAAGTTCCTAGCTCAGGAAGCTGGAGGAACGAAAACAGAGATTACAGCACTGTTTGTTCATTCTCAAGATCATTTGATGACTAGCATTACAGAGATTAACCTCATCAAAGAAATCATCGACTTGAGAAGAGAATTACAAGGGGAAAAATAAATCATCAGGAGGATGAAAAGATGGTTAAGATTGGTTTGTTTTGCGCGGCAGGTTTTTCAACAGGAATGTTGGTCAACAATATGAAAATAGCTGCAGCTGAAAAAGGGCTGGAAGCTGAGATTGAAGCCTACTCTCAGGCTAAGTTGGCTGATTATGCAGCGGATCTGGATGTCGCTTTATTGGGCCCGCAGGTAGCCTATACACTAGACAAATCTACAGCTATTTGCGACAGTTGCCATACTCCGATTGCAGTTATTCCGATGGCTGATTACGGTATGCTAGATGGCGAAAAAGTGTTAAATCTCGCTTTGAGTTTGTTGGATAAACATTAAAATCAAGGAGCTTCGTTATGTCTAAAGTGGATACTCAAAAAATCATTGCGCCGATTATGAAGTTTGTCAATATGCGCGGGATTATCGCCTTAAAAGACGGTATGTTGGCAATTTTGCCCCTTACAGTTGTGGGAAGTCTATTCTTGATTGTAGGGCAATTGCCGTTTGAAGGTCTAAATCAAGCCATTGCTGGTATGTTTGGGGCTGACTGGACAGAACCGTTTATGCAGGTTTATTCAGGAACCTTTGCCATTATGGGGCTGATTTCTTGTTTTTCAATCGGCTATTCTTATGCCAAAAACAGCGGTGTAGAGCCTCTGCCGGCAGGGGTGCTGTCTCTTTCTTCTTTCTTTATCCTTTTGAAATCCTCCTACATACCAGAAAAGGGTGAGGCGATTGCAGATGCGATTGCCAAGGTCTGGTTTGGCGGACAAGGAATCATTGGAGCCATTCTCATTGGTCTGGCAGTTGGCAGTATCTATACGATTTTCATTCAAAAGCATATTGTCATCAAAATGCCAGAGCAGGTTCCTCAAGCGATTGCCAAGCAGTTTGAAGCCATGATTCCTGCTTTCGTTATTTTCTTGCTGTCAATGCTTGTTTATATTATTGCCAAGATAGTGACAGGTGGCGGTACCTTTATTGAGATGATTTACGATGTCATTCAGGTGCCTCTGCAAGGTCTGACAGGCTCTCTGTATGGAGCTATCGGTATTGCTTTCTTTATTTCTTTCCTGTGGTGGTTCGGCGTCCACGGTCAGTCCGTTGTCAATGGTGTCGTAACAGCTTTGCTACTGTCAAATCTAGATGCCAATAAGGCCCTGCTTGCTGCAGATAAGCTGTCCGTTAGTCAAGGCGCTCATATTGTGACCCAACAGTTCTTGGATAGTTTTCTTATCTTATCGGGATCCGGTATTACTTTCGGAGTGGTCGTGGCCATGCTCTTTGCTGCCAAGTCCAAACAGTATAAGGCTCTGGGGAAAGTTGCTGCTTTCCCGGCAATCTTCAATGTCAATGAGCCAGTTGTCTTTGGCTTTCCGATTGTGATGAATCCGGTCATGTTCCTGCCCTTTGTTTTGGTTCCGGTTCTGGCTGCTTTGATTGTCTACATGGCGATTGCGGTTGGCTTTATGCAGCCATTCGCAGGTGTGACTTTGCCTTGGAGTACACCGGCTATCATTTCTGGCTTTATGGTCGCTGGCTGGCAAGGGGCAGTCATTCAAATTGTCATCTTAGCCATGTCCGCCTTTGTCTATTTCCCATTTGTGAAGTTTCAGGATAAGATTGCCTACAATAACGAGTTGAAAAATGAAGAATAATCTGATTTTGATGGATAAAAACACAAAAGTTTCTTGGCTCAGATGGCACAAATGTGCAAAAAATCTTTAATTCAGTAATCGCCTATAAATGATTGAATTCTAGGATTTTGCATGTTACAATAGTTACGAAAGAAATAAAATAAATTTCATAAGAAAGGTTGTGGCCAAATGATTCAAGTAAAAGAAGTAGAAAAAACAACAATAAAAACAGACTATTTTGGCAGCTTAACAGAGCGGATGAATAAATATCGGGAAGATGTGTTAAATAAAAAACCCTATATTGACGCAGAGCGTGCTGTCCTAGCTACCAAGGCTTATGATAAGCATAAGGAAAAACCAAATGTGTTGAAACGTGCTTACATGCTCAAAGAGATTTTGGAAAATATGACGCTTTATATCGAAGATGAAACGATGATCGTCGGCAATCAGGCTTCATCTAATAAAGACGCGCCTATCTTCCCAGAGTATACTTTAGAGTTTGTACTCAATGAACTAGATCTTTTTGAGAAGCGGGACGGAGACGTCTTCTACATTACAGAGGAAACCAAAGAGCAGCTCCGCAGCATCGCTCCTTTCTGGGAAAACAATAACCTCCGTGCGAGAGCTGGAGCTTTACTTCCAGAGGAAGTTCAGGTTTATATGGAAACTGGCTTCTTTGGTATGGAAGGAAAGATGAACTCTGGGGACGCCCACTTGGCGGTCAACTATCAAAAACTCTTGGCTTATGGACTGAAAGGTTTTGAAGAAAAAGCTCGCGCAGCTAAGGAAGCTTTGGATTTGACCGATCCGGCTAGTATTGACAAATACCACTTCTATGATTCCATTTTCATCGTAGTAGATGCTGTGAAAGCTTATGCGGAGCGTTTTGTGGCCTTGGCCAATCAGCTTGCTGAAAAAGCAGAGCCGAAGCGCCGTCAAGAGCTCTTAGAAATCGCTAGAATCTGTTCTAAAGTGCCGTACGAGCCAGCATCAACCTTTGCTGAAGCTGTTCAGTCTGTTTGGTTTATCCAGTGTATTCTTCAGATCGAGTCCAACGGACATTCACTCTCTTATGGACGCTTTGATCAGTACATGTATCCTTATGTCAAGGCAGATTTGGAAGCTGGACGTGAGACAGAGGCTAGCATTGTAGAACGCTTAACCAATCTCTGGATTAAGACGATCACCATTAATAAAGTGCGCAGTCAGGCCCACACATTCTCATCTGCGGGCAGTCCCCTTTATCAAAATGTGACAATCGGTGGCCAAACGAGAGATAAGAGAGATGCAGTCAACCCACTTTCCTACCTTGTGTTGAAATCTGTAGCTCAAACTCATCTTCCTCAGCCGAATCTGACTGTTCGTTATCATGCAGGCTTAGATGCTCGCTTTATGAATGAGTGTATCGAAGTCATGAAGCTTGGTTTCGGTATGCCGGCTTTCAATAATGATGAAATCATCATTCCGTCCTTTATCGCCAAAGGCGTTTTGGAAGAAGATGCATACGATTACAGTGCTATCGGCTGTGTGGAAACTGCTGTGCCTGGTAAATGGGGCTACCGTTGTACAGGCATGAGCTACATGAACTTCCCTAAGGTACTCCTGATTACTATGAACGATGGAATTGATCCAGCATCTGGCAAGCGCTTTGCACCAAGCTTCGGTCATTTTAAAGATATGAAGAGCTTTGCTGAGCTGCAAACGGCTTGGGACAAGACCTTGCGCCATTTGACCCGCATGAGTGTCATCGTGGAAAATTCTATTGACCTATCTCTTGAAAGAGAAGTTCCGGATATTCTCTGCTCAGCTTTGACAGATGACTGTATCGGACGCGGTAAGCATTTGAAAGAGGGCGGAGCAGTCTATGACTATATTTCCGGTCTTCAAGTCGGTATTGCCAATCTATCAGACTCACTGGCGGCTATCAAAAAGCTGGTCTTTGAAGAAGGCAGGCTGACTCCGGCTGAACTCTGGCATGCACTTGAAACAGACTATGCAGGTGAGCGTGGTAAAGAAATTCAAGAGATGCTGATTCATGATGCACCGAAATATGGTAATGATGATGATTACGCTGATAAGCTAGTGACAGATGCTTACGATATTTATGTGGATGAAATCGCTAAATATCCAAATACCCGTTATGGCCGTGGTCCAATTGGCGGTATCCGCTACTCTGGAACATCTTCTATTTCAGCCAATGTAGGTCAAGGTCGCGGTACCTTGGCGACACCAGATGGCCGCAATGCCGGAACACCGCTCGCTGAAGGCTGCTCTCCATCCCACAATATGGACAAGAACGGCCCGACCTCTGTATTAAAATCTGTTTCCAAATTGCCGACAGATGAAATCGTAGGAGGCGTTCTGCTCAATCAAAAAGTGAATCCTCAGACCCTGTCTAAGGAAGAAGATAAAGTGAAACTTATTGCCTTGCTTCGTACATTCTTTAACCGTCTGCATGGCTATCATATCCAATACAATGTCGTTTCTCGGGAAACCTTGATTGATGCTCAGAAGCATCCTGAAAAACACCGCGATTTGATTGTTCGCGTTGCAGGCTACTCTGCTTTCTTCAATGTGCTTTCCAAGGCGACGCAAGATGATATTATCGGACGTACGGAGCACACGTTGTAAAAGAGGTCCAATTTATGGAATTCATGCTTGATACCTTAAATTTAGAGGAGATAAAAAAATGGTCGGAAGTCCTCCCCTTGGCGGGAGTGACTTCTAATCCGACCATCGCAAAAAAAGAAGGGAAAATAGATTTCTTCGAACGGATTCGCGCTGTTCGGGAAATCATAGGAGAAGGTCCATCTATCCATGTGCAGGTTGTTGCCAAGGATTATGAGGGAATCTTGAAAGATGCTACTGAAATTCGAAAAAAATGCGACGATGCTGTCTACATTAAAGTTCCGGTCACACCGGCTGGGCTGGCAGCTATCAAAACTCTCAAAGCAGAGGGCTACAAGATTACAGCGACAGCCATTTATACAACCTTTCAAGGGCTATTAGCCATTGAAGCGGGGGCTGACTATCTTGCTCCTTACTATAACCGCATGGAAAATCTCAATATTGATTCAGATGCTGTAATTAGCCAGCTGGCTCAAGCGATTGAGCGGGAACATTCCGCCAGCAAAATATTGGCAGCGTCCTTTAAGAATGTTAGCCAAATTAATCGTGCTTTTGCTGATGGGGCCCAAGCCATTACAGCAGGACCAGATATCTTTGCAGCAGCCTTTGCCATGCCGTCTATCTCTAAGGCAGTGGATGACTTTGCTGCTGACTGGTCAGCAATTCACAATCAGGAATACATTTAAACATATATAATGCTCTATCTATAAAAAAGAAAGAGGTGTTCTATGAGAATTTTTGCAAGCCCGTCTCGTTATATTCAGGGAGAAAATGCCCTGTTTGAAAATGCAAAACAGATTCTTCAATTAGGAAGCCATCCAGTCTTGCTTTGTGATGATGTAGTTTACCAGATTGTTGGGGAAAAATTCAATGACTACCTTACTCGTTATGGTTTTCATGTGCTGCATGTCGCTTTTAACGGAGAAGCTTCAGATGCTGAAATTGATCGGGTCGTTGCTCTGGCTGAAAAAGACGGAGCAGACTTGGTTATTGGTCTAGGCGGTGGGAAAACGATTGACAGTGCGAAGGCGATTGCAGACATACTAGGTCGTCCCGTAGTCATTGCGCCAACCATTGCCTCTACGGATGCCCCAACTTCAGCACTTTCTGTTATCTATACAGAAGACGGTGCCTTTGAAAAGTACATTTTCTATAGTAAAAATCCTGAACTCGTCTTGGTGGATACGAAAGTGATTGCTGGAGCGCCAAAACGGCTTCTGGCTTCTGGGATTGCAGATGGTTTAGCGACTTGGGTAGAAGCGCGTGCTGTCCAGCAAAAAAATGGCACTACCATGTTGGGACAAAGACAGAGTCTGGCTGGTGTGGCGATTGCGAAGAAGTGTGAAGAAACACTGTTTGCAGATGGACTGCAGGCTATCGCAGCCTGCGAAGCGAAAGTCGTGACTCCAGCTCTGGAAAATATCATTGAAGCCAATACCCTTCTCAGTGGCGTCGGCTTTGAGAGCGGAGGTTTAGCAGCAGCCCATGCCATCCACAATGGCTTTACAGCTCTCACAGGCGATATTCATCACCTGACCCACGGCGAAAAAGTTGCCTATGGAACCTTGACCCAGCTCTTCTTAGAAAACAGACCTAAAGAAGAATTGGAAAAATATATTCGCTTCTATCAAAAGATTGGTATGCCGACCACTCTGAAAGAAATGCATTTAGAAAATGCCAGCTATGAAGATTTGCTCAAAGTTGGTCAGCAAGCGACAATTGAGGGCGAAACTATTCATCAGATGCCATTTGAGATTTCAGCTTCTGACATTGCAGGTGCCATCCTAGCAGTTGACCAATATGTCAGAGATTTGGATAAATAAAAGCAAAATATAAAACAAGCCACCTTTCAACCGTAGGGCTGATAATGTGGCTTGTTTTTTGGTGGAGAGCTCCCTTGTCTGATGTGTCTGGCAGTCATGAAATTCCGTCTTTCAAAATCCCTTGAAAATGGTATAATAGAAACAGTACAAAAAATGGAGAAAAGAATGGCTTATTATAATCACAAAGAAATTGAGCCCAAGTGGCAGAAATACTGGGCAGAGCACCATACATTTAAGACAGGTACGGACAAGGACAAGCCTAACTTTTATGCGCTGGACATGTTTCCTTACCCATCAGGAGCGGGGCTCCATGTAGGGCATCCGGAGGGCTACACGGCGACAGATATCCTCAGCCGCTACAAGCGGGCTCAGGGCTATAATGTCCTGCATCCTATGGGCTGGGATGCCTTTGGTCTGCCGGCTGAGCAATACGCCATGGATACAGGGAATGACCCAGCTGACTTTACAGCAGAAAACATCGCCAACTTTAAGCGTCAAATCAACGCTCTTGGCTTTTCCTATGACTGGGACCGGGAGGTCAATACAACTGACCCTAACTACTACAAGTGGACCCAGTGGATTTTCACCAAGCTTTACGAAAAAGGCCTGGCTTATGAAGCTGAAGTGCCAGTAAACTGGGTTGAAGAGCTGGGAACGGCTATCGCTAATGAGGAAGTTCTGCCAGACGGAACATCTGAGCGTGGTGGCTATCCAGTCGTCCGCAAGCCTATGCGTCAGTGGATGCTGAAAATCACAGCCTATGCAGAACGTTTGCTCAATGACTTAGAGGAACTGGACTGGCCAGAGTCTATAAAGGATATGCAGCGTAATTGGATCGGCAAGTCAACCGGTGCCAATGTAACCTTCAAGATTAAGGGCACAGACAAGGACTTCACCGTCTTTACCACTCGTCCGGACACTCTTTTTGGTGCGACCTATGCTGTTTTGGCTCCAGAGCATGCTCTCGTCGATGCCATTACAAGTGCAGAACAAGCCCAAGCAGTAGCAGACTACAAACATGCAGCCAGCCTCAAATCCGACCTGGCTCGGACTGATTTGGCTAAGGAGAAGACTGGTGTCTGGACAGGAGCTTATGCCATCAATCCTGTCAATGGCAAGGAAATCCCAATCTGGATTGCCGACTATGTGCTTGCAAGCTACGGAACAGGGGCTATCATGGCCGTACCTGCACACGATGAGCGCGACTGGGAGTTTGCTAAGCAGTTTGACTTGGAGATTATTCCTGTT
>JABZYU010000211.1:0-708 GCA_015264985.1 Streptococcus sanguinis
ATGTTCGCTTAAGATAGCTTTCGCCGCTTCAAGAGATGTACCTTCCGGTGCAGTAACTAGGGAATCTTTTGTCATACATTCCCCAATTTGTCGGCTTAAATCAGTTTCAAAACGCATATCGCGATTTGTAATGATCCCTACTAGTTTACCATGTTCTGTGATAGGTACACCAGAAATTTTATATTTTTCCATGAGTTCTGCTGCATCGGATAGTAAATTTTGAGGGCTTAAGAAAATAGGATCAACGATAACACCGTGTTCAGAGCGTTTTACCTTGTCAACTTCATGAGCTTGCTCTTCAATAGACATATTTTTGTGGATAACGCCAAGACCACCTTCACGAGCCATAGCAATCGCCATCCGTGATTCAGTAACCGTATCCATCCCAGAACTAATCATAGGAATATTTAATGTAATATCACGAGTTAATTGAGTTTTTAACTCTACTTGATTAGGCAGTATATCCGAAGCTGCTGGTATTAATAATACATCATCAAAAGTTAGTCCACGCATACCGAATTTATCGTCTCTCATATTTCTTTCCTTTCCGTATAATAAAACAAAACTACGACCCGCCTAGTCCCTATGGACTAGGCGGTCAGTCGTAGCCTTAGCGTTCAGACCGCAAAATGCCGCCTTCCATATAATCGTCTTTTTTCATATCTACGAAGATAACTTTTACTGCATCAGCAGGAACATTTACGATAT
>JABZYU010000212.1:0-654 GCA_015264985.1 Streptococcus sanguinis
CTTTAGTGAAGCCTTTTCAGATTTTCTTTTGGAAAATCCTGCAGTTGCTAAAAAAATTATTGAGAAGGGGATTTTAGCATCTAAAGCTAGGATTGCAGCTAAGCGCGCACGTGAAGTGACCCGCAAGAAATCAGGACTGGAAATTTCCAATTTACCTGGTAAATTAGCAGACTGCTCTTCCAATGATCCGCATGAAACAGAATTGTTTATCGTGGAAGGAGACTCAGCAGGTGGTTCAGCTAAGTCTGGTAGGAATCGGGAATTCCAGGCTATTTTACCAATTCGTGGTAAGATTTTAAATGTTGAAAAAGCCAGTATGGATAAAATCTTGGCAAATGAAGAAATTCGTAGCCTCTTTACTGCAATGGGAACAGGCTTTGGCGCAGACTTTGATGTGAATAAGGCTCGCTATCAAAAGCTAGTCATTATGACTGATGCTGATGTTGATGGTGCCCATATTTCAACTTTGCTTCTTACTTTCTTTTTCCGTTATATGCCAGAGGTAGTAAAAGGCGGACATGTTTATTTGGCAAAACCACCACTATTTGGTCTAATTAAGGGTACGGGTTCAAATAGAAAAATTGATTATATTTATGACGAGGAAGCATTGGAAGCAAAAATTGCCTCCAAAATTGAGGAGCGTAAAAAGGAAGG
>JABZYU010000213.1:0-604 GCA_015264985.1 Streptococcus sanguinis
GGTTCGAGTCAAATGGATATCGATGGTATCCGTGAGGATGGAACACGTGTACCACTCTTCCGCAATGGAGACTGGGCAATTTAAGGAGAAGCTATGCTTGGAAGTATGTTTGTTGGTCTCCTAGTGGGACTCTTGGCAGGGGCTTTAACCAATCGCGGAGAAAGCATGGGATGCTTTGGGAAAATGTTTCTCGGCTGGATTGGTGCTTCTTTGGGGCACCTGCTCTTTGGGACTTGGGGTCCAAACCTAGCGGGGATAGCTATTGTTCCAGCTGTTTTAGGTGCTATGGTTGTCTTAGCTATTTTCTGGAGACGAGGAAGTTAATTTCTTAAATCTGATACTCAATGAAAATCAAAGAGCAAACTAGGAAACTAGCCGCAGGCTGCTCAAAGCACTGCTTTGAGGTTGCCGGATAAGACTGACGAAGTCAGCTCAAAACACTGTTTTGAGGTTGTAGATAGAACTGACGAAGTCAGTAACATATATACGGTAAGGCGACGCTGACGTAGTTTGAATTTGATTTTCGAAGAGTATAAGAGGAAATTTTCAGGATTTTCTAGATTTTCACTGTAAATACACTTGACTATTCACAAAATAGGTGTAT
>JABZYU010000214.1:0-528 GCA_015264985.1 Streptococcus sanguinis
CTGTTTTCTTATCCATAACCTTACCTAAAGAGTAAGTGCCATCTTCACGTTTCTCGTATTGCCACAATTCTGGGAATAAAGCATTGTTGAAGATCAAGCGACCTGCTGTTGTTTCTACACGGCCATGATCAGGTAAACGGATATAAAGAATATCTTGCAAACCAATGATATGAGACTCATAGGCAAGCATAACTTCATCATAGGTAGCAAATGTTTTTGCTTTATCACGAGTATCTTCGCGTACAACTGTTAGGTAGTATGTACCTAAGATCATATCTTGAGAAGGTACTGCTACCGGCTTACCATCCTTAGTGGACAAAATATTATGGCTAGAAAGCATCAATGTACGAGCTTCCGCTTGTGCTTCTACGGACAATGGTAAGTGACACGCCATTTGGTCACCGTCAAAGTCGGCATTGAAGGCTGTACATACTAATGGATGCAATTTGATAGCACGACCTTCCCAAAGGATTGGTTCGAAGGCTTGGATACCAAGTCTATGCAATGTAGGGGCACGGTTCAAGAGAA
>JABZYU010000215.1:0-504 GCA_015264985.1 Streptococcus sanguinis
CATATGTACTGGTATTCTTATAGTTCTACCTTGATCTGCTATTGCACGAGTTATGGCTTGTCTTATCCACCAAGTTGCATAAGTTGAAAACTTAAATCCTTTATTAGATTCAAATTTTTCTACTGCCTTCATAAGTCCTATATTTCCCTCTTGAATTAAATCTAATAATTTAAGACCACGATTAGTATGTTTCTTAGCTATACTAACAACTAATCTTAAATTAGCTTCCATTAATTCTTGTTTTGCTCTTTCATCTCCCTCACTAATTCTCTTAGCAAGTTCTAACTCTCTTTCATTAGTAAGTAAAGGAATTTGACCTATTTCTCTTAAATACATTTTTATAGGCTCATCAACATCAGTTGAATCTCCAACATGTATAAAGTCTTCTTTTAATAATTCTTCTACTTCTTCTTCATTTATATCTAATTTTTCAACTATATCAACTGTTTTAGTTTTTTTAGCCATTTTCTTCGTTTTATCTGAAATTTTATTAACTATTTCTAT
>JABZYU010000216.1:0-500 GCA_015264985.1 Streptococcus sanguinis
CGTCACATCTGTTCCTAATATTTTTTTCAATCGTTGTTCCTCTTCTAGTAGGAAGTTTTCTTTTACTCTTTTATTTTTCTGTTTTCTTTTTGAACTGATCTTGTTTTCTAATGTTCGAACATTTAAATGATCCTGTTTGATTCGCTCCAACCAAAAGCATTGCTCTTTTTCATCAAGAGGAACAAGAACACGAGCGTGAGCCGAAGAAATATCATTTTGAATGACTGCTTCTTGAACAGAGGGAGCTAGATGTAACAAGCGAAGCATATTGCTGATATAGGGTCTAGATTTTCCCATAAATTGAGCGATTTGGTCGTGCTTATAGCCATGATCAACTAGTTTCTGGTAGGATATAGCTTCTTCGATTGGATTGAGATCTTCTCGTTGAAGATTTTCGATAATGGCTTGTCGCATCATTTCTTGATCCGTTAACTCTTTAATAATCGCAGGAACAAGCTCTAATCCAGCAATTTTTGAAGCTCTAAAACGTCTTTCACCTG
>JABZYU010000021.1:0-24798 GCA_015264985.1 Streptococcus sanguinis
ACTATATTAGTATATCACCTATACCCTAACCCTGTCAATACCTTTTTTGAAAAAAATTAAAAAATTATTATTTTTAAATTGGTGAATAGTTTTACATACCTTTGAGGATGGTAAATTGACCTACATTCTATCTTTTTAAAGGCGTAAAAAATGCCCTTGCGGACATTTTTTCTATTCTTGTTCTTGTTTATACTTTTCGAGTTCAGCTTTATTGGCCCAGACATAGTGTCCTGGACGAATCTCTGCCATTTCTGGTTTATCAACAGAATAATCGTGCTGTTCAGGATCATAGACCTTCAACACTTTTTTACGCTCCAAGATTGGATCTGGAATTGGAACAGCTGAGAGCAGGGATTGTGTGTAAGGATGGACAGGATGGTTGAACAGCTCCTCTGTCTCTGCCACCTCTACAATGACACCTTTGTAAATCACGGCGATACGATCAGAAATAAAACGAACTACCGAAAGGTCATGGGCAATAAACAGGTAGGTCAAACCCAACTCTTTTTGAAATTTTTTCAAAAGATTCAAGACCTGAGCTCGGACTGATACGTCCAAAGCAGAGATTGGCTCATCAGCAATCACGAAGTCTGGTTGCATGACCAATGCACGAGCAATCCCGATCCGTTGACGCTGTCCACCAGAGAATTCGTGAGGATAGCGAGTTAAATGCTCAGCCAACAAACCAACTTCATTGATGATATCTTTGACTTTTCTTTGACGATCTTCTTCGCTATCAAACAAATGGTAATTATAGAGCCCCTCAGATATGATATAGTCAACCGTTGCACGTTCATTCAGGCTAGCTGCTGGGTCTTGGAAAATCATCTGAATCTTGCGAATCAAGTCTGCTTCTTCTGCTTTTGACTTTTTACCATTAATCTTTTTGCCTTCGTAGAAGATATCGCCTGCACTGGTATCATTAAGACCGATAATAGCTCGACCAATAGTAGTCTTACCAGAGCCTGATTCCCCTACAAGAGAGAAAGTTTCCCCCTTGTTGATGAAGAAATTTGCATTTTTAACTGCCACAAATTTCTTACTTCCTTCACCGAAGGAAATTTCTAAATCTTTAATTTCAACTAATTTTTCAGTCATTTCCTTCCTCCTAAGCTTCTAATTGATTGAAGCCCATTTTTGAACGAATTTTTTCATGCAGGTTTTCGATGATCTCTGGTTTATCAACCTTAGGTGCATCTTCGTGCAGCAGCCAAGTCTTAGCCCAATGAGTATCTGACACATTGAAAGCTGGTGCTTCTTCTTCAAAGTCAATTGACATGGCATAGTCAGAACGCAATGCAAAGGCATCCCCTTTGATTGGTGAATAAAGTGACGGCGGAGTACCAGGAATCGAGTAAAGCGCACCATTTGCATCTGCCAACTGAGGCAAGCTGGATAGCAAGCTCCATGTATAAGGATGTTTTGGCTCATAGAAGATTTCTTCAACTGTGCCGTATTCTACAATTTCACCGGCATACATAACCGCAACCTTATCTGCAATACTAGCCACAACACCAAGGTCGTGCGTAATAAAGATGGTTGTGAAATGATATTCTTGCTGCAATGATTTGAGCAAGTCAATAATCTGCGCTTGAATCGTTACATCGAGGGCTGTTGTCGGCTCATCACAGATAAGAATATCAGGACGGCAAGCCAAGGCAATAGCAATAACAATCCGCTGACGCATACCACCTGAGTATTGGAAAGGATATTCTTCGAAACGTTTTTCCGCATCTGGAATTCCGACCTTGCTCATATAATCGATGGCCATTTTCTTAGCTTCTTTAGCTGATTTTCCTTGGTGCTTGATAATGACTTCTGTAATCTGGCTTCCAATGGTATTAATGGGATCCAAGCTCGTCATCGGATCTTGGAAGATAGTCGCAATTTTTGCACCGCGAATCGGTTCCCAATCTTTATTACTACGAAGAGTTGTCAAATCTTTGCCACGGTAGTCAATGGTTCCTTGAGCTACACGGCCATTTTCTTCTAACATACCCGTAAAGGTCTTTGTCAAGACAGACTTTCCTGAGCCTGATTCACCAACAATAGCCAGAACTTCGCCTTCAATCAAGTCCAGAGAGACTCCGCGAATGGCGGTTAAGACACGATCGCGAACATCGAATTCCACGACAATATCGCGAGCAGTCAATATTACATTTTCATTCTTTGTCATATTTACTCCTATCTATGTGTACGTGGATCGCTGGCGTCAGCTAAGTTTTGACCAACTACGAAGAAGGTAAGGGATACCAAAATCAGAGTTGTGAGTGGAATCCAAAAGAGGTAGGCATTTGTCGTCACGTTTTGTGAATAATCTGAAATCAAGCGTCCCAAACTTGGCACTGTTACAGGAAGACCTAATCCAAAGAAGGACAGAAAGGCTTCGTAAGAGATAAAGCTTGGCAGCATCTGTGAAGTGGTAGTCACGATAACAGATACCAACTGAGGCATAATGTTCTTTGTTACAATCTTGAGAGTTGGTGTACCAAGGGTACGAGAGGCAAGGTTGTACTCCAAATCCCGATAGCGCATAATCTGCACACGGATGGTGTAGGCAATACCGACCCAACCAGTAATCGTCATGGCAAAAATCAAATTCCAGAAACCAGCACCGATAGAGTAGGTCAAGACAATAACAATCAAGAGGGCTGGGATATTTGAAATGATATTGTAGATTTCCATCATGACACGGTCAACTGTTTTGGAAATTCCCCAGATACCGCCAATGATAACTCCGATAGCCAGATTAATAACCGTCGCAATAATCGAAATGAGAATAGAGTTACGGGCACCAAACCAAACACCGTCAAAGAGAGACTTACCATTACTATCCGTTCCAAACCAGTATTGACCACTTGGTTTTATGTAACGCATGCTAAAGTCATTTACCTTACTCACGTCATTAAAGTCGAAGTTTGAAAACATAGGATAAATGAAGCTCATGAGAATAATGGCAATCAGAATCCCCAGCATGGTAATGGTTGATTTCTTTTTCAGAAATTGACGCATGACTGATTTCCAGTAAGAATAGGCTGGAGCATCAATCGTTTCAGAGGCAAAATCGTCACGTTTGACAAATTGGAATTTGCTTTTATCAATTGTAGCCATTATTTACCTCCTTTAGATGTTAACTTAATACGTGGGTCCAGTACAGTCATCAGAATGTCACCCAGCAAGAGGGCAAAGATAGACAGACATGTGAAGATGAATACAAGACCAACAACCATAGAGTTATTGGATGCCTTAACGGAATCAATCAGCATCTTACCCATACCAGGGAAAGCAAAGACTGTTTCTGTCAAGGTTGCACCAGCAATAACTCCGACGATTGAAGCTGGAATACTAGATACCAGTGGCACCATAGCGTTTTTAAAGATGTGCTTGTTAGAAATTTCTTTTTCTGAGAGACCCTTAGCACGCGCAAAGCGGACAAAATCCTGAGACTGAAGGTCAATCATATACCGGCGAATCCAAACAGCTGTCCAAGGAGCACTCAAAAGCCCTAGAATAACAGCTGGCAGGACATAAGAACGCCAATCTCCCGCCCCCAAGATTGGGAAGGAATCTGGAAGACCAACGGCAGACCCTGCCAAACGGACAATGTAGACCAAGGCGATGGTTGGCAGTGACATCATGAAGGTCAAACCTGCTGTGGAAATGCTATCAAACCATGTATTCTTAAGTCGAGCCATGTAGGAACCGAGCGGAATAGCAATCAGATAAGACAGAGCCACACCAATCAAACCAATAATGGCTGAGCTGGTAATCATGGACGGATTTTGATAGTTGCTTTGAGTCGCTGTATAGGCATCTCCCTTACCAAACTTAGCAATGTCCTGTGAATCGGCTTTGCTTGGCGTCTTATAGGTACGAGAGTAAATGTTAACAGACGATGTCTTTTTACCTGTTGGGAATTGAACTTCAGAAGACTTAGTTTGTCCTTGTCCCTGTGTAATAACCTGCAGAACAGGGATATTGGCATAGGTTGGATAAGAATTACCTAAATTAAAGGTAATAAAGTTCTGGTGGACAAATGGGAACTGACCATTAAAGTACAGCAGATACTTATGCTTGGTACCAGAACCCACAAGAGACCAGCCAACAGAAGGATCATTTTCAAACCGGATATAACGCTCTAGGTTTGGATTTTCCTCATCTTGAATAACATTTGGATGGTCAATTTGAATCAAATTAGCATAGAACTCAAAGACACGCTCATAAACAGGCACTTCACGTACAGCATAGAACTCACCACTTAGTGGGAATTTCTGCAATTTCCAGCCATTGCCAAGTTTATTAATATACTTCTGATAAATCTTCTTGTTTGCTTCTGTAGCTTCTGTGGTAACAGAAGAATCTTCCTTGCTGGCTTTCTCCTGCAGTTCCTTAGTATCATAATAGTCAATGTAACCCATCCGCTCAAAGATGGTGTTTTCATAGTTAGTCTTTTTATCTTTATTAGTCGCTATTTTATTATAGTTAGGATCCTGCTTGAAAATCAACCTTCTTGGCACCATAGTATAGATAATGGCATAAGTCAGGGTCGTCACCAAGAAAATCGACACAATTGAGCGTAAGATACGCATAAAAATATATTTTTTCATTTATCGTTTCCTTTAAATTCCAAAAGAACTTTCTCCTCTATTAGAGAAAGTTCTCTTAGCAAGCTTATTTCACGTGGTCTGCTAATTCTTCTTGAGCTTTTTTATTAGATTCCGCACGTTCTTTATTCCATTTTTCCTGAGCGCTATTATAATCTTTTGTCGTTACAGGCTCATCCTGCAATTTCATGTACTTATAACTTGCTGCTTCACGCGCCTTAGCACCAGACCAAGCAAACGGTACTGAGAAAGGCACTACCTTAGTCAAGGTTGGACGGCCGGTTCTAGAAGTTACCGGAATCAACAAAGCACTATCAGTCAGCCAAGCCTGAGCAGCCGCATATTTTTCATATCGCTTGTTCAAATCTTGCTTTTCTGCACCCGCTTCGTCAACCAGCTTGGTATATTCATCCAAACCAACTTGTTTCGCTGCGGCATTATCTGTGCCATCAAATCCTAAGAAGGTCTTGGTGTTTTCACCACCAGGTTTGATGACATCTAGATAAGTAGATGGATCTTGATAGTCCGGAGACCAACCGACATTATCTGAAATATCCCAGTCTTCTTCAGCAGCAGAAGGAGCAAACAAGGTAATGTTAGTCACTTCATCCTTAGACAATTGGTGAACATCAATTACAACATTATCTTTTCCTAAGGTCTTTTCAATAGACTGCTTGAGGGATTGAACACGTTGTACTTTAGAAGTAGCTGTTTGATCAACTGGAATGTCCAGATGGATTGGGAATTCTACGCCATCGGCTTTCAAAGCTTCTTTTGCTTTAGCAAATTCAGCCTTTGCTTTGTTCTCGTTATAGAGACCATCTTGACCATCTGAGAAGTCAACATCTTTCCATTCGTCACCATAAGTTACTACTTTTTCCTTAACTAGGTCACCGAAGGACTTGTCACCAGCCTGCACAAATGTAGGTGGGATGTAAAGGTTACGAAGAAGTTTGTCTGCTCCGTCCTTACCATTAATCTGAGATGCATAGGACTCGCGATTGAAGGCAAAGGTCAAAGCCTGACGGAAGTCCTTGTTAAGCAAGGCTTTCTTAGTTGAAGTTTTTTGAGCTTCCGATGTCTTAGCAGTATGATTGTAAGACTGACGATCAATGTTTGTACCTACTAAGAAAGTGGAGGCATCCTGAGGTGTATAGACGATATTATCTTTAAAGTCTTTTTCAACCTTTTCATAAGTCGCACTAGTTGGGAAGAGTCTGGCTGTTGTCAGAGCACCTTGACTGAACTGATCAGCTAGTTTCCCTTGATCTTGTCCATCATAGAAAGAGAGTTTCACTGCATCTACATGAACATTTTCTTTGTCCCAATAATTAGGATTCTTCTCAAATTGGATTTCAGATTTTGAAGTCAATGATTTAAGCAAGAAAGGCCCGTTATAAAGCAAGCTTGTTGGATCGGTTGCTTGAGCGAACTTATCACCTTGGTTTTTTAAAAAGTCTTTGTTTACTGGGTAGAGAATTCCCATTGTAGTCTTAGAATTCCAGAAGCTTTCTGGCTCATTAAGAGTATACTCAACGGTATGATCATCGACTGCTTTGATCCCTACTTCTGAGAAATCAATCTTGCCAGAAATATAGTCCTTAAGCCCTTTGACAGAATCCTGAACCAAGTAGATTGTTTCAGATTTATTGTCTGCCGCATACTTAAGACCTGTAACAAAGTCTTCTGCTGTAACATCTGCGTACTCTTCACCTTCGGAAGTATACCACTTAGCGTCTTTGCGAAGCTTATAAGTATAGGTTTTCCCATCTGGTGATACAGTCCATTCCTCTGCCATTGAAGGAACCAAGTTTCCATATTGGTCGTTTTCTAAAAGACCGTCAATAACATTGGCAGTCAAGTCTGTTGTAGCAGCTTTACTTGAAGTGAGATAGTTCAAGTTTTCAGGATCTGTCTCGTAGATATAATTAAAGGTGTTTGAAGAGTCTGAGCTGCCTGACTTTGTGTTTGGCTTAGAGCCAGAGCAAGCAGCAAGAAAGCCAGCTGCAAGAAGAGTAACTCCTGCTAGCGCAAGGACTTTGCTTTGTTTCATATGGGTTTCTCCATCTTTTAGATTTTTAGATTTAATTAAGATTATAGCATAGATAGTACTAAAAGTAAAATAAATTTTCAGAATATTAAGTTAGCTCACTAACACCCTAAGATGTTTATGTAATCAAGCTTCCTGCATGTCTGTCATCTAGGATTAGACAACCTTAGTCTTGCCCATTCCGACTCTAAAATCATCAAAAACCCCACTGTTGCTACAATGGGATTTTCTTGCTTTATTTGATATGTTCTGCGAGTTCTTTTTGAGCTTTTTTGTTGGACTCTTCCTTTTCTTTTGCCCATTTTTCACGCGCTTTTTCATATTCTTTAGTCGTTATTGGTTTGTCTTGGATTTCAACATATTTAAAGCTGTATTCACCCTTGTTTCCAGTCCAAGCAAATGGTCCTGAGAACGGAACAACCTTGCGGACACTTGGTGTTGCACCAGATGACCAAGCTGGCATTAACAGGGCACTGTCTGTCAGCCAAGCCTGAGCTGCTGCATACTTTTCGTAACGTTTGTTAATGTCCTCGTTTTCCGCAGCTGCATCTTCCAAGAGTTTATCATACTCTTCAAAGCCGGCCTCTTTAGCTGCTGCATTGTCTGTACCAGGATCAAATCCAAAGTAGCCGTCAACATTCTCACCAGTCTTAGAGCCAGTGATTTCCAGATAAGAAGAAGGATCGTTATAATCTGGGCTCCAGCCAAGATTATTATTCAAGTCCCAGTCTTCTTGAGATGCTGAGGTCGCAAAGTAGGTAATGTTATTCAACTCATCATCTGTCATCTGCTGAATATCAATCACCACATTATCAGATCCAAGATTAGCTTCAATAGACTGCTTCAGTGACTGAACACTCTTAACGCCATTGGTATCTGCTGAGCTAACCGGAATATCCAGATGAATAGGGAATTCTACTCCTTCTGCTTGCAGTGCTTCTTTAGCTTTGGCAAATTCTGCCTTGGCTTTTTCTGGATTATAAAAGCCATCCTGAGCGTCGTCTAATTTAACTCCCTTCCACTCATCACCGTAGCTAGCCAGATTTTCTTCTACAATGCTGCCGAACTCTTTACCATTAGCTTGAACAAAGGTTGGCGGAACAAAGGTATTACGAAGCTGCTTGTCTGCTGCTTCTTCGCCATTGGTTTGTGCAGAATAGGCAGTCCGGTCAAAGGCAAAAAGCAAAGCCTGACGAAAATCTTTATTGAGCAGTGCTTTCTTAGTGGAAGATTTCTGTGCATCCGTTGTCTTAGAAGTATGCTCGTAAGACTGACGATCAATATTAGTTGTAACAAAGAAGGTTCCTGAGCCTTGAGGCGTGTAGACGATATTGTCGCCATACTGTTTCTTCACACTGGCAAAGTTTGAGCTGTTTGGGAAAAGACGAGCAATGGTGTAGTTGCCGTCAGAGAAGCCACGCACCAGCGATTCTGTATCTTGACCATCATAGTAAGAGAATTTGACAGTATCAATTTTCACCTTTTCCTTATCCCAATAGTTAGGATTCTTCTCTAAGCTAATTTGAGATTTCGAAGTGATAGATTTCAAGATAAACGGACCGTTATAGAGGACACTAGTTGGATCTGTCCCCTGAGCAAATTTGTCACCTTTTGATTTCAGAAATTCTTCATTGATTGGGAAAAGAATCCCCATGGTTGTCTTAGAATTCCAGAAACTTTCTGGCTGATTCAAAGTGTATTGAACAGTAGAATCATCCACCGCCTTAACACCAACTTGGGAGAAGTCAGTTATTTTACCATTGACATAGTCGTCCAAGCCTTTAATGGATTTTTGAACGATATAGAGACCATCAGATTTGCTGTCTGCAGCATGCTTCAGACTGGTCACAAAGTCCTTAGCAGTCACATCTGCATACTCTTCACCATCAGAAGTATACCATTTCACTCCCTCACGAAGCTTATAAGTATAGGTCAGACCATCTTTTGAAACGGTCCAATCTTCCGCTAGAGAAGGCACTAAGTTACCATACTTATCGCTTTCCAGCAAACCATCTACTACATTAGCCATTATCTCATTGGTTGCTCGCTTATTGGACACAGTGTAATCCAGCGTATCTGGATCTGCCGTATAAACATAGCTATAGTTTTTCCCAGATGAATTGGAGCCACCAAACGAACAGGCAGCCAAAACACCTGCAGAGAGAATGACAAGCCCAGCAGCTGCAGCTAACTTAGATGTTTTCATAAACTTCCTCCAGTTTTCATTAAGATTACTTTCATTATAGCACTTCTGCGACAGGATGTAAACGCTTCAATGCAATGGAGGCCGATATAAAAAAAGAGAGAACAAAAATGTTCTCTCAACTAAATAACTTAATTCAGGACAGCCACAAAGAGTCAAACTTTTGCCGTTCAGAATCTTATTTGATATGTTTTTCTAGCTCTTCTTGGGCTTTTTTATTGGATGCTTCCTTTTCTTTTTCCCATTTCTTAAGAGCCGCTTCATAGTCTTTGGCTGTCACAATATCATTTTGGAGCTCCATGTTCTTAAAGACATAGACATCTCCTTTGATTCCGACATAAGAGTATGACTTGGTAAATGGCACGACCTTCTGAACAACTGGTGAACCACCGCCAGAAACACCAGGAATAACAATGGAGCTATCTGTCAGCCAAGCCTGAGCTGCTGCGTATTTGGTATAACGAGCGTTGGTATCTTGTTTTTCCTTATCTGCCTCATCCAATAACTCTTTGTATTCATTCAAGCCAACTTTATTTGCAACATCAGCATTTTTCCCTTTTTCTAAACCAATATTATCTGTAGCGTCACCCGTTTCTGGGTTGAAAATATTCAGATAAGTTGATGGATCTTGGTAGTCTGCTGACCAGCCGGACATGTTGAGGTCGTAGTCCTTCTGAGCTGCTGTTTCTGCAAAGTAGGCAGAGTTATCAAAGTCATCTGTAGACATTTGCTGAACATCAATGACGACATTGTCCTGACCGAGTGCTGCTTCAACAGACTGTTTGAAAGAGTTAGTCCGCTGCACTAAGACTTTGTCAGTCTGATCCACAGGGATATCGATATGAATCGGGAATTCAACACCTTCTGCTTGCAAGGCTTCCTTAGCCTTAGCAAACTCAGCCTTGGCCTTGTCAGCATTGTAGATGCTGTCTTGGGCATCTGTCAGTTTGACACCGCTCCACTCATCACCGTATGTAGGAAGTTTGCTCTCTACTACATCTGAAAAGTCTTTGCCATCAACCTGCACGAAGCTAGGAGGAACAAGTAAGCTACGGATGAGTTTAGTCGCCCCATCTTTACCATTCATCTGAGCTCCAAAAGATGTCCGGTCAAAGGCAAAGTTGATTGCCTGACGGAAGTCTTTATTTTGAATAGCCGCTGTAGTTGATGCCTTTTGAGCATCTGATGTCTTAGACGAATGATTATAAGTCTTACGATTCAGATTGAAAGCAAAATAGAAACTAGTTGAATTCTGCGGTGAGAAGATAATATTATCTTTGTATTGCTTTTCTACAGAAGCGTAGTTAGAACTTGTCGGATAAAGTCGCGCTTGAGAGTAGGCTCCATCTGAGAAGTTACGAATCAAAGCTTCTTGGTCAGAACCATCATAGTAAGTCAGCTTCACATTTTCAATCTTGACATTGTCCTTATCCCAGTAGTTCTGGTTTTTAGCATATTCAATGACAGACTTAGAAGTGAATGCTTTCAGAACATAAGGGCCATTATAAAGAATAGAGGAAGGTTTTACGGTCCCAAAATCTTTGCCTTGTGACTTTAAGAAATCCTCATTGATTGGGAACAGAATCCCCATAGTAGTTTTAGAGTTCCAATAACTTTCTGGCTGGTTAAGAGTATACTCAACCGTATAGTCATCGACAGCCTTGACACCGACGGTTGAAAAGTCATTTGACTCACCCTTGACATAGGCATCCAAGCCTTTGATAGAGCTTTGGACGATTGGAAGAGCTTCTGATTTTTCATCTGCCGCATGCTTCAAACCAGTGACAAAGTCTTGAGCTTTAACCTCTGAGTATTCTTCACCGTCTGATGTATACCATTTAGCATCTTTGCGAAGCTTATAGGTATAGGTCAGACCGTCCTTTGAAACCGTCCAGTCTTCCGCAATAGATGGAACCAGATTGCCATATTCATCATTTTCTAAAAGGCCATCCACCAAGTTTGCAATAACATCAGAAGTAGTAGCTCGATTTGAATTGACATAATCCAAAGTATCAGGGTCATTCGAATAGACATAAGAATAGGTATTGCTTGCGTTGGAATTTCCACAAGCAGCTAAGATTAGTGTTGACACGACTGTTAGTCCAGCAATGGCCAACCATTTTGATTTTTTCATGAGCATTCTCCTTCTCAATTTATATTGTATTATTATACAATATTTTTTTATAAAAACAAACGCTTTATGTAAAAAAATAATAATTTTCTATTTTTCAGTCCGTTTAACTGTGTTTTTTCAAATATTTTTCTATTTTGTGAGATTTTGTGAAAGATGCTTTTATAAAAAATCTTTTAAAAGAGATTGCTCTACTTTTCTTTACATTTATTTTGTAATCTTTTATTATCCTTGATTTATAAAAGAAAAGAGAATTTTATGATACAATGGTTATATCTTGTTTTAGGGGAAAGAAATGAAACGATTATTCCTATGTTTACTAGTTTTGGTCGGAATGACCGCCAGCAAGGTTGCAGCAGATGATTTCAACATTGCCGCTAAGAGTGCAATGGCTGTGGACGCTACTTCTGGAAAGATTCTCTACGAAAAAGATGCTAATACTCCAATCGAAGTCGGCTCCATCACCAATCTTTTGACCGTCTATCTGGTCTATGAAGCCATTGACAGAGGAGACCTGACTGCCGATACCTATGTTGATATCTCAGACTACGCCTACAATCTAACATCTAATCCAAATATCAGCAATGTCCCTTTGGAAGCCAAACGTTACAAAGTCAAAGACTTGATTGCCGCTTCCTTGATGTCCAGCTCCAACAGTGCCACGATTGCCTTGGCTGAGAAGGTTGGAGGCAGCGAAGAAAATTTCGTCGAAATGATGAAGGCTAAGCTTAAAGAATGGGGAATCAAAGATGCTACTATTGTGAACTCCACAGGGCTGAATACTCTTCTTCTAGAATACGCAACTGAAGAAACAGAGTATAGCGCCTCAGCTAGCACATCTAAAAAAAGCAAGGACACTGAAAATAAATTCAGTGCCTACGACTTGGCTGTTATCAGCCGGCATCTGATTATGGACTTCCCTCAAGTGACAGACATCACTTCCAAGTCCACAGCTAAAATTGCAGGGACGAGTCTGGAAAATTATAACTTCATGTTGGAAAACCAGTCCAACTTCCGCTCAGGTGTAGACGGACTCAAAGCCGGCAGTTCGGATAAGGGTGGCTCTTCCTTTGTTGCGACGACTACTGAAAATGGCATCCGCATGATTACAGTTGTGCTGGACGTTGAGCAAACTGACGGCGACCCCTACGCACGCTTTGTAGCCACAGCGTCTTTAATGAACTATGTTTCGCAAAACTTCACCCAGACGACTATTGTGGCTGAGGGGGAGGCCTACAATAAAAGCAAGTCAACCGTTATTGACGGCAAGCAAAAGACCGTTCCAGCCGTTGCCAGAAAGGATTTCACCATCATTGAGCGCATCGCCAATCAGGCTGAGCACAAGGTGGAATTTTCTACCAACGAAAAAGGCTTCCAAGCTCCGCTGAAAAAAAATACTGAACTTGGTACCCTGACCTATACCGACCCTGAACCGATCGGTCAAGGCTATCTGGAAAACAAAGCACCTTCTGTCACAATGGTGGCCGGCCAAGAGGTGGAAAAAAGCATTTTCTTTAAGGTCTGGTGGAATGACTTCGTCCGCTATGTTAACGAGAAATTATAAAGAAAAGCCGTGAATCAAATGATTCGCGGCTGTTTTGTATGTTTTGATTAAGAAGAAAACAATTAAATTTCGAAGTAGGGCAAAGCACTATCACTGTCTAACGGATGTGTTGGAATTGCCTCTTCCAAGACAGCCCACCAACCAGCTGCTAATTCTTGAAAAGTGAGACTCGATTCTGGTGAAACAGTCATAATCTTACGACCAAACCAAGCCATCGTTTGAGTTTCAAACTGAAGCATAGCATAATCAATTAAAGGAACACCTGCATCTTTATACTCAGAATTAACCGCACGCGCTACTTCTGGCGCTTGAGGAATAAGCTGATTCTCAAGCTTTTTCACTACATCCGAATCCATTTCTCTCCACGATATTAGTTTCCCATCAACTTGATAATATAGTTCGAATGTTTCCTGTCCCTGTTTAAAATTAACAAGAACAAAAGCTCGCTCCACCTTATCAGGTCCACCCGCTGCCTTAACAGCATTTATCAAAATATTTTGTTCCATTTGAAACCAGTAGTTATCTGCCTCTTCTTCAAGACTAGGAGCAAAGGGTTGGTTCAATTCCTCTATCGTCGCCTCCCCCTTATTAATTTCTTCTACCTTACCAAATAAACGTTTTAAAAAACCCATTCTAACCTCCAGATAAGTCAATGCTATCTTTCATTGCTAAAATTAACCAAACACTATTAGCACTTTTTAACCAACCGATCCTTCCATTTCATAGCTGATAAGACGGTTAAGCTCAACAGCATATTCCATAGGCAGTTCTTTGGTGAAAGGCTCAACAAAGCCCATGACAATCATTTCGGTGGCTTCAGATTCGGACAAGCCACGACTCATGAGATAGTAGAGCTGCTCTTCGGAAATCTTAGAAACCTTGGCCTCATGCTCCAGAGCCACCTGAGAGTTATGAATTTCATTAAAGGGAATGGTATCTGACGCCGAAATATCATCCATGATAATCGTATCACATTCAATATGGCTGACGGATTTCTGTGAATTCTTTCCAAAGGTCACTTGACCTCGGTAATCCACCTTACCTCCGCCCTTAGCAATGGACTTAGACACGATAGATGAACTGGTATGCGGAGCATTGTGAATCATCTTAGCCCCTGTATCTTGGTGCTGATTGGTATTGGCAAAGGCAATAGACAACATGGTTCCTCGCGCTCCAGGCCCATCCAGATAGACAGACGGATACTTCATAGTTGTTTTCGCACCAAGGTTCCCGTCAATCCACTCAACTGTCGCATCTTTCATGGCCCGCGCCCGCTTGGTCACGAGATTATAGACATTGTCGGACCAGTTTTGAATAGTGGTGTAGCGCATATAGGCACCATCAAGGGCAAAAATTTCAACAATCGCAGCATGCAAGCTATTGCTGGAATAAGTCGGAGCAGTACATCCTTCTACATAATGGACGCTAGCGCCCTCATCGACAATAATCAAAGTCCGCTCAAATTGACCAGAATTTTCATTGTTAATCCGGAAATAAGTCTGCAAGGGAACATCTACCTTGACACCTTTTGGCACATAGATGAAGGTACCACCAGACCAGACGGCGGAGTTGAGAGCTGCTAGCTTGTTATCTGTTGGAGGAACCAGCTTAGCAAAATACTGCTTGAAAAGCTCTGGGTATTCCTTAAGAGCTGAGTCGGTATCCGTAAAGACAATTCCTAGCTTTTGGAACTCTTCCTTCATATTGTGGTAGACCACTTCGGACTCATACTGGGCAGCCGCACCAGCCAGGTAAGCTCGCTCTGCTTCTGGAATCCCAATCCGCTCAAAGGTTTCCTTAATCTTCTCAGGCACTTCATCCCAGCTTCTAGCAGGTTTATCAGAGGCCTTTTGATAATAAATCAAGTCATCAAAATTAATTTCTGACAAATCCGGCCCCCATGTCTGCATCGGCATCTTCTTGAAAGCCTCGTAGGATTTGAGGCGGAAATCCAGCATCCACTCTGGTTCATCCTTGGCTGCAGAAAGCTCACGAATAACCGCTTCATTCAGCCCTTTTCCTGTCGAGAGAACAGGTTCAACATCGTCATGGAAACCAAATTTGTACTCACCAAGATCAATCGGTTTTGGTTCTACTCTTTCTTCTGACATAATTTCCTTTCACATTCTTACTTTTTATCTTCTTCAATTGCTCGCTTGAGGGCATTCCAACCCAAGGTCGCACACTTAATCCGCTGCGGGAATTTGGCAACGCCTGCTAAAAAGGCTCCATCTCCCAATTCTTTCTGGCGACTATCTTCTTGACCCTGAACCATCTGTGAGAAAACTTCTGCCAATTCCAGGGCCTGCTCTTTTGTCTTACCTAGAACCGCATCCGTCATCATGCTGGCCGAAGCCGTTGAGATGGTACATCCGGAATTCACAAAGGCAATATCCTCAATCTGATTTTCAGCATTAAACTTCACAGAAAGGCTGATAACATCGCCACAGGTCGGGTTATTGAGGACTACCTGCTCCACATCTTCCAGCTTCCCATGATGATGGGGGTGAGCCGAGTGGTCGGTCACAACCGCCTTGTAAAGACTGTCTAACTTAGAAAGTGCCATTAAAAAACTCCTTTGTCTTTTCTAAAGCATCTACCAGCTTGTCGCAATCCGCATAGGTATTGTAAACATAAAAGCTGGCTCGCACAGTCGCTGGCACCTGCAGATAAGTGAGTAAAGGCTGAGCACAATGGTGACCCGCCCGAACAGCTACTCCTTCGTAGTCCAGAGCCGTCGCGACATCATGCGGATGGAGACCATCCAAGTTAAAGGCAATCACACCTGAGCGCTGGGCCAAATCCTGAGAGCCATAAATGGTCAACCCTTCTACTGCCTGCAGCTTAGGAAATACATAGGCAATCAGATCCTGCTCATGCTGAGCAATGGCATCCATGCCCAAGTCTTCCAGGTAATCAATGGCCGCTGCAAGTCCGATTGCTCCGGCCATATTCGGCGTTCCGGCCTCAAACTTCCACGGAAGCTCCTTCCAGGTCGCTTCCTGCTCATAGACAAAATCAATCATTTCGCCGCCGAACTCGACTGGCGACATCTGCTCTAGCAGCTCTTCCTTGCCATAGAGAACCCCAATACCAGTGGGGCCAGCCATTTTATGCCCCGAAAAGGCGAAGAAGTCCACATCCAAATCCTGCACATCAATCCTCATGTGAGGAATGGATTGAGCCCCATCTACCACCAAAAGCGAACCTTGCTGATGAACCAGCTGGGCAATCTCCTTGATGGGATTGATGACACCGAGGACATTGGAAGCATGAGCCAGAGAGACAAACTTGGTCCGCTCGTTGAGCTTGGCACGGAAATCTTCCATATCTAGAGCACCGTCCTTGAGATAGACATAGACCAACTTGGCTCCAGTCTTCCTACAAGCTTCCTGCCAAGGAATGACATTGGAATGGTGCTCCATGATAGAAATCATCACTTCATCACCAGGATGTAGCCTTTCAGCCGCAAACTGAGCCACCCAATTAAGACTCGTCGTGGTTCCTCGTGTAAAGAGAATTTCTCTGCTAGAAGCCGCATTGATAAAAGAGCAAATTCTTTCTCTGGCTGCTTCATAAGCTGCCGTCGCCCGCTCGGCTAGCGTATGCACACCGCGGTGGACGTTGGCATTGTCTCTAAGATAGTATTCCTCAATGGCATCTAGCACCTGCTTAGGTTTCTGGGTTGTCGCCGCATTGTCCAAGTAAACCAAAGGCTCATCATTGACAACTTGGTCCAAAATGGGAAAATCTTTCTTGATTGCTTCTGCATTAAATCCAGACATGAAGACTCCTATCTACTTACACGGGACAAGGCCCAGCTTTTTATCTTTTTGCGAGAATAATATCGATATTTTCAATCATTTCATCACGAACTTCTTTAACAGGGATTTCCACAATCACTGAGCCCAAGAAGCCGCGCACGACCAAACGCTCTGCCGTCGCCTTATCAAGACCCCGACTCATGAGATAATACATATCCTCCGGATCCACTTGACCGATAGAAGCCGCGTGACCAGCTGTCACATCGTTCTCATCAATCAAGAGGATGGGATTAGCATCTGAGCGCGCTTGGTCAGACAGCATGAGAACCCGGCTTTCCTGCTGGGCATCTGCTCCCTTAGCGCCTTTGATAATATGTCCGATACCATTGAAGGTCAAGGTCCCTTTTTCCAGGATAACCCCGTGCTGCAGGATATTTCCGATAGAGTTGCAGCCATAGTTAGTTACACGGGTATCAATCCCCTGAACCTGCTTACCACTGGAAAGAGCCACCACTTTCATATCCGCATGGCTGCCCTTGCCATAGAGGTCGCTGTCAAAGTCAGCCACGACATTGCCTTCATTCATAACACCGATAGCCCAGTCAATCATAGCATCATTATCCAGCTTGCCACGACGGCTGATATAAGCCGTTACATTTTCGCCCAAGCGATCAATAGCTGAAAACTTAATCTGAGCTCCAGCCTGAGCAATAACTTCGACAGTGATATTGGCTGTTACTGGAACAGAGCCCTCGCCGTAAGTTTCCAAGCGTTCCAAGTAGTTAACCTTGGAATGCTTGCCCGCGATAATCAAAATATGCTTGTTAAAAGGAACATCGCTTTCGCTGTCCTGATAAAAAATTCCTTCAATCGGCTGGTCAATCTCAACATTGTCCGGTACATAAAGAACCGCTCCGCTGTTGAAATAAGCCGTATGGTAAGCCGCTAATTTATCCTCGTCATACTTAACTGCGGACATAAAATGCTTCTCTACCAGCTCTGGAATCTCTTCCAAAGCTGTGTGGAAATCTGTGAAGATCACACCTTGCGCTGCCAAATCAGCCGGCAATTGCTCCAGAACAGTATGAGTTCCCACCTGAACAAGTTTGAGATTGTCATCAAGTGCGGTAAAGTCTGGAACACTTGTCAGCGGCTCGCTCTCTGAAATACGGCCGTCACCCAGATTCCAGCGATGAAATTTAACCCGCTCAATACGCGGTAACTCTAACTGGTCAATTTTATCAAAGGCCTGCTGGCGCAGTTGAAAGAGCCAGTCTGGCTCTGCATGTAGCTGTGAAAATTCTTGAATCAATTCTTTAGTCATGTCATTCTCCTATCTTTTATCAAAGTCAAAAGAATGTTTGACTAGGCTTCTTCGGTATAGGTGAAGCCCAACTCTTCAGCCAATTTAGCATAGCCTTCTTTCTCCAAGCGGACTGCCAATTCTGGACCGCCAGAAAGAACGACTTTACCATCCATCATGACATGAACCACATCTGGAGTGATATAGTTGAGCAGGCGTTGGTAGTGGGTGATAATCATAGCACCAAAGCCTTCACCGCGCATAGCATTAACCCCTTTGGACACAACCTTAAGAGCATCGATATCCAGACCTGAGTCAATCTCATCTAAAAGCGCAAAAGTCGGCTCTAGCATGAGCAACTGCAGGATTTCGTTACGCTTCTTTTCACCACCTGAGAAACCTTCATTAAGGTAGCGCTCAGCCATTTCTTCTTTCATGTTGAGCAGTTCCATCTTTTCATCCAGCTTCATGATAAAGTCACGGACGGAGATTTTTTCCTCGTCTTCCTTGCCAGCATTCATAGCAGCACGGAGAAACTCTGCATTAGTAATACCAGGAATTTCACTAGGGTACTGCATAGCAAGGAAGAGCCCCATGCGAGCACGCTCGTCTACTTCCAACTCCAAGATATTGACTCCATCAAAAAGCACTTCTCCTTGAGTTACTTCGTAGTTAGGATTGCCCATGATAGCTGCAGACAAGGTGGACTTCCCTGTTCCATTCGGGCCCATAATTGCTGCAACCTCTCCCGTTTTCAGAGTGAGATTCACCCCTTTGAGAATTTTTTTCCCTTCGATTTCAACATGAAGATCTTTGATTTCTAAGACAGACATTTCTTTTTCCTTTCTTTGCTTAGCTGATTTACATACTTTAGTATACCAAAAAAAAGCCCAAAAGGCTTTTATTTTGTTTAGAGCTATTCTTATTTATTCCTCTTTTGACGCCATTTCCGCCGAACTTCCTCACGGTAGTAGGAGTTGCCAATAAAGCGGAGAATATTGAGCAAAGGAGTACGATTAGGCCCCAAAACTCCGACCAGCTCAGCAAAGAGCTCAACACCCAGAAGTAAGCCTATCATCAAGAGCACGCCACCAATTCGACTGGAAACATTCAACAAGAGAGAAATCATGGCAAAGACCAGCGAAATCCCGTAGATAACCAGCACTGTCCCGCGGTGGGTCAATCCCAAGGATAAGAGTCTGTGATGAAGATGATGCTTGTCAGGCGTGTAGAATTTCTGACCAGATAGAGTACGGCGGATAATCGCCAGAAAAGTATCCGTAATCGGCACTCCTAAGATAATCATAGGCGTCACCACCGCAACAGCCGTCGCATTTTTTAGCCCTTGCAAGGACAAGACGGCAATCATAAAGCCGATGAAGAGAGCCCCCGTATCACCAAGATAGATGATAGCCGGGTGGTAATTGTAAGGGAAAAAACCCGCAATTGACAAGACCAAGACGAAAATTGTCAGGGTCAAAAAGAGATTGTGCTGGGGCAAAAAGAAGTAAGAAACAATCCCCATCGTTACCAAGGAGATGATGGACACCCCACTCACCAGACCATCCAGACCGTCAATCAAATTAACCGCATTGGTGATAGAAATAATCCACACCACTGTCAAAATATAGGACAGCCAAGGCTCAAAATGCAGGAAAGGTCCGCCAAAAGGAAGCTTAAAATCATCCAATCGGAAATCCGTCAGCCACCAGATTAGGCTGGCCGCTAGAACAATTCCCCCCATTTTCAGCATAGGCGACAGCTCTTTGATATCATCGACCAGCCCTGTAAAGGCAATAATCAAACCACCAATCACGACCGGCCAAACATAATCAAAATAGGTCTGTCCAAAAAAATCTACAGCAACAATCTGTGGCATCAAGAGCAGAGTAGAGATAGAAAAGGCCGCTACAATCGCCAGCCCGCCACTGCTAGGCATGGGCTTTTTATTGATGCGGCGAGCATTGGGATAATCTACCGCACCAATCTTAAAGGCTAAGAGCCGAACCAAGGGCGTCAGAATCACCCCGATAAAAAAAGTTCCCAGCAATACCAAGATAAACTTTAACGGAAAAGTAATCATAGGCATTCAACCTTCTGCAGGCCGGAGACCGCATCTGTCACCAAAAGCAGATGACCGTGCTCCTGAAGCACCGCCCGAGTGATATCTGAATCATCTGCAAACTCACGCATCTTGGCCAAGAGCCAAGCTGGATAGCGCTCTGGAAAACCCTCAACATCTACTAAAATCGTCAAATAATAAGCAGAATCATGCTTATAAAGCTCTGATAAGTCAATCTTATAGTCCACCGTCTGGGCAAAGGCCGCAGCAGCCTTAATATCTTCAAAACGCAGGATATAGTAAATGTAACGCTCTGCATTTTCTGTCAACTGCTCATCGGCCGCCTGCTGAGAAAATTGCGCCCCTTCCTCTGCTTCGGCTGTTTCCAAAGATTGGACTGCTTCTATGTCTTCCTTACTCTTTTCAAAAATGCTCTTTTCCAATGTCTTGAGGAATTCATCTGGAGACATATGAGACAGCTCATCCATGTCTGGCAGATCTGCCAAATCCTCAAAACTCAGATTCTTATCTAATTTAGACTTGGTAACAAAAACATCTACCTTGTCTGGCTTAGGCGTCACACGGAAACTCAGCATACCGCTGTCCAAAAAATTATCCGGCATTTCCAACTCATCTAAGATGGTATAGAAAAACTCTTCTGTCTTTTCTTGGGGGACCAAGAAATCAGCCATTTCCATGCCACGTTCTTCCAAATCTTCCAGCTGAATCGTGATTTTTATGGTCGAATCACTAATCTGTTTCATTTCCATATCTCTACCTCATACACTTCTAGTCTTACTATTATACTAAAAAATCCCCCGTATTTCAAAAAATAGCTAGTATCGCTCTGAAAATGGAAGTTGCAAGAAAAAACTCTCAGAAAATTCCGAGAGTTTCTTATTTCACTACATGAGAGAGTCAGGGAAACATTAAAATTACCTTTTTAACCCATCAAGGCTTTGATTGCTGCATAAACCAGAAGCACGCCGCCTAGGCCAATGCGATATTTCCCAAAAATTGTAAAGTCATGCTTTTTGACGTAGTCTGTCAGGAAACGAATCACGACTAGACTGACACCGAAGGCCACTCCCATGGCAACTAAAAGCAAGAAGATTTGCCCAAATCCCAGACTGTTCCCATTCTTGATGAACTTGAGAATTTTCCAGCCGCTAGCGCCAAACATAATGGGAATCCCCAGGTAGAAAGTGAACTCTGTCACGACAGAACGACTGACACCATTCAGGAGACCGCCGACAATGGTGGCACCAGAACGGCTAGTCCCAGGGAAGAGAGCTAGAATCTGAAAGAGACCAATTTGCAAGGCAGTTTTGTAAGGAAGAGAAGCTAAATCTGTCACAGCAGGCTCCTCATGCTCGCGCCTTTCCAGATAGATAAAGGCCGCCCCATAGACAATCAGCATCACTGACACAGAGACCAGATTGTAGAAATGCGCTTCAAACCAATCATCCAAGAATAAGCCGATAACAGCAGCCGGCAAGGCTGCTACGACTACCTTGGCCCAAAGCTGCCAGGTCTTTTGAACCTGACGTGCTGACTTGCCCGGTTTAAAAGGGTTGAGCTTGTCAAAATAGATAACGACAACCGCCAAAATAGCTCCCAGCTGAATAACGACATTAAACATTTCCATAAAGGCTGGACTTTGATTCTTAAACTGGATAAAGTCTTGAATCAAAATCAAGTGACCTGTAGATGAAATCGGTAGCCACTCAGTGATACCTTCGATGATACCGTAAATAATAGAGATGAAAATTTCAATGATAAACATAGAATACTCCTGAAACAAGGGTCTACTCAAGGAAAGTCGCAATTAAATTCCCAAAGAGTATTAGGTTTTATTATATCACAATTTAAAGGCTAGGAAAAGCCAGTACTAAGACTTTTCTGGCTAGGAGGGAGCTTATCTATCAGAAAGCTCCACCGCCTCCGCCGCCTCCGCCGCCGGAGAACCCACCACCTGAACTTCCGCCAGATGAGACAGAGAAATTGCTGGCCGTGGTGGCTACATGGCCGTAGTTTGAGAAACTGTGCATGCTGCTATAGAAAGCATAGTGCAGGTTAGCCTGAACATAGCTGTCCATAGATGGATTTTCCAAGTGAATCTTACGCAGAGCCATGACACGGCTGACGCGATCTGCATAGCCAAAGAGGGTCGCATAGACCAAGAGACGGTTCCAAAGGATAATGCCTTCGATTTCTGTCTTGTCCAGATGGGCAATATCTCGCAGCATATTGGAAAAACTTCTCCACAGATAGTAATCATGCGCGCCTTCATCATTCAGGACACCGTCTCGCCAATAAAGCTGTGCCTTACTAGCAAAAATGCAAATCATAACAAGTCCCACCAATGCTAAGGGAATATATATCCAGATAAGACTTTCAAAAGCGGCCATATAGACAAACAAAACTCCAAGAGAGAACAACAAAACAGCACTAGCTAGAATAATGGCAGTAATCAGCAATCTCTTTTCCTGAACTTTAAGAGGCCGGTAGTGACCAAAGAGACCCAAACGCTTGCCTTCCGAGCGCACTTCTTTAGATAGGGAGCGCAAACTGTTAGTAAATAAGGACTTGATATTACTACCGATGTTACGGATATAGGACTCATCTGCAGAAGACTTGTGCTTATAAATATCTTCTGAAATTTGATAGGCTGAAAATAGATCTTTCACACTGGCTTGGGATTGCTTGTTAAAAGCCATGCCCAGAAAACGTCTCTCAAAGTCCGCCAGTCCATCATAGGTCGCTATTTGCAGAACAGGATTTTCAGCATCTCCCTGCAGGAGGAGATTGCCCCTATCCAGCAGGTCTAACAAAGTCGCCTGAACCATGTTTTCAAAGTTCAGCACTGCCTTACCGCCCCTAGTCGGATCGACATCCTCCATGTCTACCGCGTAAATATTTTCCGCTAAGACAAGAGGAGCCAAGTCCTGAGGAGCCTCATATAGACGGGCATTCTTGGGATAAGACTGCTTAGGCTTGACCTTCTGGGCAAAGACAAAATAAAGAATAGCCGCTACAAGGATGGCACATAAGAGCAGCAAGGGCATATAAATCTCTCCTAGCTGCCGGTAAAAGACCGTCTTGCGGGCAATCTTTTCTTCCTGAGCTTTAAAGGTTGGCAAGTAGTTACTCTCGTCTTCATTCTGGGACACAAGAGAGACCGCTTGTCGATCCCAATAGCCGTGGAGCTCGACATTATCGCCCGAGCCAATTCCATTGAGTTTGACCAGATAGTCAGTGCCATCCTTATCCACGAAAGGCTGGGTGCCAAAGTAGCCACTATGAGCAAAGAGCTCGCTCTTATCTGGATTGCTCAAGCCAGAAACTGTCAAGACGACCTCTCCTATCCCCTGGTCCCAGTCGCTGATAGGAGTCCAGTTGAGCTCAGCAATATCCCTGTGAAGAAAAAGGAGATTTCTCAGCTGCCAAGTTACAGTGACAACAACTCTGTCACCGTCGTTTCCGGAGTTATAGATTTTGACTTCATAGCCATCTCCCAAGTCTTTGACTTGGGGGTTAATGTCCATATCTGGTTCACCATTCGTCAGAACCGAGACCGTCGGATTCCCATCAATGGCAAAGCCATTAGGCATCTTTCCAGCAGAGCCCAGCGAAACAATCTGACCATTATAGTCGTCATTAAACTTGTAGGTCACTTTCTCTGTGTAGGTAGCTGTATTGTCCTCACGCAAGGCCAGATCGCCTTGATAGGATTCAATATCATAGTCAACAGCCGAGACAACCCGACCAAAACAAAGGCAGGAAAATAATACTAACAGGAGATAAAAATATCGTTTCATACTCAACCTCTCTTTACAGATATTTTGTTCTATTATATCATTTTTATCAAGTAAGGGCTTACTTGGATTGAAAAGAACGGTAATTTTCGATAGAATAGGAAGAACTATTATTAGATAAGCAGGAGAAACCCATGAAGAAATTATTACTCACTTTATTTACTGCCCTCCTGGTCGCTTTAGGAACAGCCCAAGTTATCCAAGCCGATGACTACCTGAGAATCGGTATGGAGGCAGCCTACGCCCCCTTCAACTGGACTCAAGATGACGATTCCAACGGTGCTGTAAAAATCGAAGGCACCAACCAATATGCCAACGGATACGATGTGCAGATTGCCAAAAAAATTGCTCAAGAGATGGGCAAGGAACCTCTGGTTGTCAAGACTTCTTGGAATGGCTTAATTCCTGCTCTGACTTCTGGCAAAATTGACATGATTATTGCGGGTATGAGCCCAACTGCCGAGCGGAAAAAGGAAATCGCCTTTTCCAACAGTTACTACACCAGCGAACCAGTTCTCCTAGTTCGTAAAGATGGAAAATATGCATCCGCTAAGACTCTAGAAGACTTCAAAGACGCTAAAATCACTTCCCAGCAAGGAGTTTACCTCTACAATCTCATTGACCAACTGCCTGGTGCCAAAAAAGAAACAGCTATGGGCGATTTTGCTCAGATGCGTCAAGCCTTGGAATCCGGCGTTATTGATGGCTATATCTCTGAGCGGCCAGAAGCCTTGACTGCCGAGACTGCCAACTCAAACTTCAAAATGATCCAATTTGAGAAAGGCTTTGAAGTAGGAGAAGAAGATGCTTCCATTGCCATTGGGATGCGTAAAGATGACAATCGCATCGAGCAAGCTAATGCAGCTATCGGTAAGATTTCTACTAATAACCAAGTCAAGCTGATGGATGAGATGATTCAGAAACAGCCTGTTGATACGGATAGTGAAACAACGAATGAATCATTCTTCAGTCAAGTGGCTAAGATTCTGGCTGAAAACTGGCCGCAATTCCTACGCGGAGCTGGTTTGACCTTGCTCATTTCGATTACAGGGACCATCGCAGGTCTCATCATCGGACTGCTGATTGGCGTTTATCGGACGGCACCAGCTTCTAAGAATAAACTCCTAGCATCACTGCAAAAAATCTTCGGCTGGTTCTTAAATGTCTATATTGAGATTTTCCGCGGAACTCCAATGATTGTTCAGTCTATGGTTATCTATTACGGAACAGCCCAGGCCTTTGGAATTTCTATCGACCGGACTATCGCTGCCATTTTCATCGTCTCCATCAATACGGGAG
>JABZYU010000022.1:0-24772 GCA_015264985.1 Streptococcus sanguinis
AAGTGCGGGACGCGGACGGAACGCTTCATTTTGTTCCAAACCGCAATATCATGGTTGTCAGCAATCTGTCTCGTGGAGACATGCGTGTTCTGATTGACATTCCCATTTATGCCCAGACGGATTTGGATGAGATTTACCGCATTATTTCAAAGGTCAATGAAGAAGCAGTGCCAGAACATCCAGAGATTCTCAAGGAACCGGATGTCTTGGGGCCGCAGATGGCTTCAAATGGCCAGTTCAACTTCCGGATCAGCATGATCGTACAAGGTGGCATGCAGGTTTCCATTTACCATATCTTCTACCGCCTTTACCATGAAGCGCTTTTGCGAGAGGGGATTGAACTTCCGACGCTTGGGCCGCTTACAAAAGGCAAGTAACTATTGATTAGAAAGGTCCATATGAATCAGCGAATTCAGCAGGAAATTGTCAGTGAGGACAATCGTGTTTACCGTTTAAAACGTCCTCTCCACAAGCAGGGTCTCTTTTGGGCGGCTCTGGTGTCTGGGATTATCATCTTTCTTCTGGCCTTGCTCAGCATTCTCCTCGTCATCACCACGATTGGCCTTATGGAGGAAAATGACCATCTCAAGTCCCTCACAGGCTACCATAACTCGCCTTTAGAGACCTATTCTAGCCATGCTTTTGAGAAAACAGTTGAATTTTCCAGTGGACTCAAGGTGACCGTTCATTCAGCAGTGGAAGACAGCAAGAAAGTCATGAGCGATGAGTCAACAGGAGTAGCTGTCGTTGCGACTATCACGGTTGAAAACTCTTCTAAAAAGCCCATTCTGGTCAGTCCTTATGACTTTGGACTCTATGACAAGAAGGAAAATGTCTATATTTTGGATGGCTCAACCTTTGACGATACACAAATCGGCACCAATCTGGCGCCAGGGAAGTCTATCCGCTTTGACTTAGTATTTGACGGGGAAGGCGGCGATGAGGATACCTATACTGTGACCTACGAAAATGCTAAGTGGCAAAAGGAGAAAAACAAGACAAAGCAAGAGAAAAAGAAGGAGCAATAGGGAAAATTATCCTATTACCCTAATGCCTTTGCTACTTTCCGCACTAGATTTGAAAATGGAGACAGCAAACTGTATAGATAAAAGAAGATTTGAGACGAAAGTTTCAAATCTTTTTCTTGACTCTGACCTTAGAGGAGGGTGTATACTGGTGGAAATTAGAAAAGGAGATTACCATGAAAATCAATATGATTCGTTCGGATAAAGTTTATCAAGAGATGCTCGAGCTGCCTTTAGAAAAGAGAGAAGGTTGTTTTCGAGCTAAGATACTAGCACCTTTTGCAACAAAATATCAAACACAACACATTCCTCTGAAAGCGAAGTATCCCGGAGGATTTGATGCTCTTTTCCTACTTGGCTTTATGAATCAGCTACCCGGCACTCTGTCAGAAAAGGATAGGCCGGCTATTGATGCTCTGAGCTCTGATCAACTCTGGCAAAATTGTCAAGATACCATCAAGAGGAGTATAGGTCTTTTTGAGCAAGCTGGCTATGATTTAGAGGTTGAGGATTACCATTTTACTATTTTATTGGGAAATCCTGAAAAACCTATGTTGCAGCTTAATAAGGGTTACAGTGGAGATGGAGGAATTCCAGGCTACCTCATGCTTAGTCTGCTACCGAATGACTATACTTTGCCACGTGTGCAGGCGGCTCTGGCCCACGAGTGCAACCATAATGTCCGCTTCCAATTTATCAAATGGAACCAGCAGACGACACTAGCAGACTGGGTAGTTAGTGAAGGATTGGCAGAGTCTTTTGCAGCTGAACTCTATGGAAAGGAGCTCATCGGACCTTGGGTCACTTCAACCAGTCCAGAACAATTAGAAGAGATTAAACCCATCATCTCCAGTCAGCTTCAACTAACGGGGATGGCGGAAATGGCTCCTTATCTCTACGGTGATGAAATCGCTGAGATTCAAGGTCAAATACCAGTCGGTATGCCTTATGCTGCAGGCTATGCTTATGGTTATCATCTGATACAAGCTTATCTGAAAAAGACTGGCAAGAACATTATTGAGGCTACGGTAACACAGACGGCAGAGATTTTAGAGGCAACTAAAGACTTTTGGAAATGACACATTTTTGCTTGAAAATCTACCAGAACCTGATATAATGTAGGTGATTTCTGGAGGTATCAGTATGCATTATAAAAGAATTGAATTAAAAGTCACAAATCAAGGTATCCATGAGCGCAAGATTTTTCAAGGGGTTAAAATTTTCAGCCGTAGCAAGCTGTCCAAAGATCAGAAAAGCATTCTGACGCAAAAGATTTACCTGACACCGAAGCAAAACATTGTTTACTATCAACGGACAGATATCAACTATGACCAGAACTGGCATCATAAGAAGGACTATTATGAACTAGCTTATGACCAGTTGGACAGAGAGATTGTCTTTAAGGTTTGTCAAGATTTTGACGAACTGTGTCCTTTTCTAGAGAATGAACTGCTGAAGAAGCTAAAAGAAAAGCAGGCAGCAGGCAAATTTTTTGAAAAATTAGATATATAAAAATCCGGCTGCTTTTATAAGCAGTCGGATTTATTCTAGTTTGATAGTGCTTAAATAATACCTTGGGCAATCATAGCATTGGCTACGGTATCGAAGGTAGAGATGTTGGCTCAGGAACGGTAATCAGTACCAAGTCAGTCAGCTTCTGCAGTTGTTTTAGCAGTTATAAAAAATATACTGTTTTATAATGTGTCATGTCGTTATGTTTTTAATTGACATAACACTTTTGACAGCTAGAGTATACTGACATCTATTCATCTGATGAGAGGGATTTTATCATCCAGATATTCATAGCTGGGTGGCCGGCGGCGTTAGAAAGTGGTTGTTGCAGTGATGTGAAACCATAGTGTTGATAGATGGCCACGGCCGTAGCCAGTTCAGTAGAGGTTTCTAGATAAAGCTGTTCATAACCAGCTAGGCGGGCTTCATGGAATATCCGCTTTATCAACCTGCTGGAATAACCTTTGCCACGACTGTTTTTAGCGACATACAATTTTTGTAATTCAGCAATCTTATCAGACACAGGTGCAAAGCCACCACAGCCAACGAGATGGCCTTCATCTTCCAGAATAAAGTAAGCCGCCCTCTCTTGATGTTGATAATAGTCGGCCAAATGATCTAGATGAGAATCAAAGTAGACAGTTCCTGGTTTATCAAGCCCGAATTCTTCTAGGCTGGCTCGAATGAGCTGCGCTACAGCTGGATTGTCTCTCACTTCCATTGGCCGTAAGTTCATGATTTGTCCTCCGATAGGATGTATCGACTAGTTAAACAATACCTTGCGCAATCATAGCATTGGCTACGTTTTCGAAGGCAGCGATATTAGCTCCTGCAAGGTAGTCAGTACCAAGACCATATGTTTCAGCAGTTGTTTTAGCAGTGTTGAAGATGTTGGTCATGATGTCCTTGAGGCGGCCGTCAACTTCTTCGCGAGTCCATGACAGACGAAGGCTGTTTTGACTCATTTCAAGAGCTGATACAGCTACCCCACCAGCATTGGCAGCTTTGGCAGGTCCGTAAAGGATTCCATTTTCCTTGTACACTTTGATAGCATCCAGGTCGCTCGGCATGTTGGCACCTTCAGATACACAGATAACGCCTTGAGCAACCAAGCGTTTAGCTGCGTCACCATTGATTTCATTCTGTGTCGCACATGGCAGAGCGATGTCATATTTCTCAGCGTAAGTCCAGACAGAACCTTCATGGTAAGTAGCAGTTGCTTTTTCAGCAGCATATTCTGTCAAGCGAGCGCGGCGTTTTTCTTTGACATCAACCAAAAGATCAAAGTCAATACCGTTTTCATCGATAACATAGCCGTTTGAGTCAGATACAGAGATAACAGTTGCACCAAGCTCAGTTGCTTTTTGAAGAGCGTATTGGGCTACGTTACCAGAACCAGAAATAACCACCTTCTTGCCAGCAAAGCTTTGGCCGTTAGCTTTGAGCATTTCTTCTGTGTAGTAAACCAAGCCGTAGCCTGTTGCTTCTGGACGGATCAAGCTGCCGCCAAATCCAAGGGGTTTACCAGTCAAGACACCCGCATCGAATTGGTTAAGACGTTTGTATTGACCATAGAGATAGCCGATTTCACGTCCGCCGACACCAATATCACCAGCTGGAACGTCAAGAGATGGACCGATGTGTTTTTGCAATTCTGTCATAAAGCTTTGGCAGAAGCGCATTACTTCAGCATCAGTTTTACCTTTAGGATCAAAGTCAGATCCGCCTTTACCACCGCCGATTGGCAGGCCAGTCAAGACGTTTTTAAAGATTTGCTCAAATCCGAGGAATTTCAAGATCCCTTGGTTTACAGTTGGGTGGAAACGAAGTCCGCCTTTATAAGGACCAACTGCTGAGTTAAATTGTACGCGGTAACCACGGTTGACTTGTACGTTACCTTCGCGGTCTACCCAAGGAACACGGAAGCTGATAACGCGCTCAGGCTCAGTAATACGCGCTAGGATGTTTTCTTCAATGTATTCTGGGTGTTTTTCAAAAACGGGCTCCAGAGTATTGAGAAACTCTTCAACAGCTTGGAGGAATTCTGCCTCGTGTCCGTTGCGGGCTTTTACGGTCTCGAAAGTGCTTTGGATATATTCTTTAGCAGTTGTCATCTGTTATTCTCCTTTAAATAAAATAGTAAACCATCCTGTCGGAAGCTGCTTGCAGCTTGTGTGACGAGGATGTGTTTAAATTTTTAAAACAGGCATCTTTTAGATGTCATATTTTATTACATGGAACATTATAGCAGACTTTTTTTATCTTGTAAAGAAAAAAGTTGAATTTTCTAAAAATTTCCACAATTTGTTTTCTGAAATATTCCAGAAAATAGCTGATCGAACGGGATGTTTTCCGAACGTTAGTCAGGAATTGCCGGTTTAAAAAACGAAAAAGTGGAGTTTGGTGATATAATAGAGGAAATGAGCTAAGGGCACTCGCCTTCAGAAGAAAAAGGAGCGTTTTACTATGGTTTCTACATATACACAGATTGCTGGTTTTGCATTTGACAACTGCCTGATGAATGCAGCTGGGGTTGCCTGCATGACAAAAGAGGAACTGGCGGAAGTCAAAGATTCTGCTGCGGGAACGTTTGTGACCAAGACAGCGACGCTGGAATTTCGTCAGGGAAACCCAGAACCGCGCTATCAGGATGTTCCGCTGGGGTCTATCAACTCCATGGGCCTGCCCAACAATGGTTTGGACTACTATCTTGACTACCTGCTGGAACTCCAGGAAAGCGAACCGAACCGGACCTTCTTCCTCTCTTTAGTCGGTATGTCGCCAGAAGAAACTCACACCATTCTTAAGAAAGTGCAGGCAAGTGACTTTAAAGGCATTACTGAGCTCAATCTCTCCTGCCCCAATGTCCCTGGCAAGCCACAGATTGCTTATGATTTTGAAACGACGGAAAAAATCTTGTCAGAGGTTTTTGCTTATTTTACCAAACCGCTGGGTATCAAACTGCCTCCTTATTTTGACATCGTGCATTTTGACCAGGCCGCTGAGATTTTTAACAAATATCCTCTTAAGTTTGTCAATTGTGTAAACTCGATCGGAAACGGCCTTTATATAGAAGATGAGTCAGTGGTCATTCGTCCGAAAAATGGTTTTGGAGGTATCGGAGGTCAGTACATCAAGCCGACCGCTCTGGCCAATGTCCATGCTTTTTATCAACGCCTGAAACCAGAAATCCAAATCATTGGTACTGGTGGTGTCCTGACGGGGCGAGATGCCTTTGAGCATATCCTCTGTGGAGCCAGTATGGTACAGGTAGGAACAACCCTTCATAAAGAAGGAGTGGCAGCCTTCGAACGCATCACCTCAGAACTCAGGGCTATTATGGAAGAAAAAGGCTATAAAAATCTGGAAGATTTCCGAGGGAAATTGAAGTATATTGAGGAGTAATTAAAATACGACTGTTTAAGATTGAAGAAAGCTCCATATTTGAAGACTTTCTTCAATCTTTTTTAAGGCAACGGTAATATCTGAGAACTACTAACCTCCGCTTTTTAAAGATATTTTAAAATTGTATTACACTACGAGTAAAATAAATAATGAAGATGAATCATATCATTCAGTTCATTATAAAAGCTCCTCTAAATTTTGGAAAATTTAAGAAAAATATTACAGAGAGGTAAATAACTGTTGCGGAAATATTTTCTATGTAATCTATTTATAGTATAATAGAAGTAAGGTAGCAAGTTACAAATTAAACTAAATATTTAATATCATGAAGGAGGAATTATGAAAAGCACAAGAAGATGGTTGATAGTTTTGTTTAGCATTCTAGCAGTTATTGGGATAGTAGTAGGAGGATTTGGTATGTACCAACATCAGAAGAAACAGGAAATGATACGCATTGCAACTAGTAAAGAAGCAAGAAAGGTTTATGAAGAACATATGAGAGCGAATGATCCTAATGCTCTAACCAGAGAAGGAGTTATTCAATCTTATGAAATTGATACTGAGACATTAGAATATAATCCGATGGGGGGACTGATGGTTCGATTGTATTTTAATAACAATAAAGAGTTGGACTTTCATTTTGGATTGATAAAAAATGACAATGGAGAGTATGAAACATATGGATATACCGTATCACCTAAATTATCAGCTTTGTTAAAGGAAAATGTTAAATGAGCAAAAAATATGTGAATGAACAAAATCTTCAGACGGCTATGACTGAATATAACGATAATTCTCTTAATCGTGAAGTAAAAGATCAGTATGATAGAAGTGTTGGCACAGTCTCTCAAGTTTACGATAATACTGGTCACGTTGCTCTTCCTTCTTATTATGGAACTCCAGAATCATCAATCCAGTTGTGACAACGACTTCTGGTGCTGGTGAGCAAGTCTATGCTGTAGTTGATAATCCAGAAGTTCCAGCTGAGCAAGTTCAGGAAGTAACCGTTCTTTTTCGTGGCTCAACCGCTCCAGATAAAATAGGGACCAATCCTGGAGATGTATGGAATGATTGGATAGAAAATGATGCTCTCCTTGCTCTTCGTGTATGGTATCAAGAAAGTAAACCTTCTTTTCTTAGTAACGACCGTTCAACGGGACAATTGAAAGCCTCCTCGAGAGCCTTAAAGGATATTATGGAAAAATATCCAAATGCTAAGATTAATATTTATGGCCACTCACTAGGCTCTATGGATGCCCAATATTCAATGGCTGATTTATCACCTGAGAATATTAAGAGAATCCAGAAAGCTTATATCTATAATGGCCCCAATGTCTATGGGATTTTAAGTGATAAGCAACGAGAAACTGTTGATTTGATTAAAGATAGGATAAAGAACTATGCTGATCCAAAAGATATGATTAGCATGGTAGGCAGAAAGATTGAGAAAGGAAGTGATGGATCAGTTGGAATTGTTCACTTTGTAGAGAGTAGAGAGGTAGGCTTTGTTGGTCAACACATGACTAACGGTTATCAATTGGATGAAAAGGGAAATATTATACTCAAAACAAGCACAGAAATGCAACCAATAAAAGAACTTGTTGCTATACAACTATCTGCATTTGAAAGGCATAAAAACACCCTTGCTTCAGATGGTTACTCTAGTAATGAGAAAATTTTTTTAGATAGTGAACAATCTTCAATTATTGCTTCTGGTCTGGATAGTGCTGCTCAAGCAGGTTTGACAAGAATTAGTCTAGCAAGGAATGAGGCTATAATGCAGATGGAAAATTTTTATGATTTATCTAAAACAGCTTTAGAAACAACCTGTACTGCCTTGAGTGCTGGCGAGATTGAGACAATTTTAATTAGTGAGGGTGTCAGTAAGACGGATATCGTGGAACCTTTACGTAGTCATTTTGATGCTGAGGTTACAAAAGCAACAGCTATTGCCACTGCTTTTTCAAATGTCCGATCAGACATCGAAAGTGCGATCAAAAAAATGACAGAAGAGGATGCCCAATTAGCAGGAGATTTTAATCAATGGAGCAAGATTTGATTTATCGTTCGTTAAGAGCGAAAGAGAGTGAGTTAGAGGAGCTAGAAATCTTCTATCGGAGAAATAAGCGAGAGCTTGCTAATAAATGGAATGATATTGATGAAATCTTTCGTTTCAGAACGACTTTGATTAATCAAGAAGCTGAACAAGCTCGTCAATTTGTGAGAACCATGAAAGTATCAGATTCTTCATTTCTAAATGGTTATTACAATAAACTGACTGAATTTTTAGATGAGACTGAACTTGCTCATAAAATAGAACAAGGAAAGTTAGAAGTAGAAGAGGAAGATTTGCGAGAAGCTTTTTATAAAAAACGAGCCTTATATGAAGAAGATATTGAAGAATTGAGGAGAGAATATGCAAAAACCTTTGAGTGAACTGAATGCCTTTGGCGATACCAAGGATTTCATGAAGAAGCTTGAAACAAATCGCATTAAGCTCTTTTGGGTGCCGATGATGAAGGCAGAGAAAGAAAAGATTAAGAAAGCAGGTGAAGACGAAATAAGAAAGGCTGCTAAATCAACAAAAGAAACGATTGAAAATCTATATAATAAATTAGATACTTCAGAAAGTATGATGGGTGCTATGGCTAAAAAAGTGAAGCAAGTTGTCGGTGAGCAAAAAAATAAATATGATGAGATTCTGCCTGTATAATAGTGGTTATAGTCAGTAGCAGAAATCATTTTTGAGTTGAATCACTATAAAATTTACTCCTTTTATGAGAAAATAGACGCAAAGAAATGAGGTGCTTTTATGGCAGAAATTTATTTAGCAGGTGGATGCTTCTGGGGATTGGAAGAGTACTTTTCTCGCATTGAGGGTGTGGAGGAAACGACAGTGGGCTACGCCAATGGACAAGTAGAAACAACCAACTACCAGCTGATTCACCAGACGGACCATGCAGAAACAGTTCATCTAATCTATAATGAAAAGCGAGTCAGCCTGCGGGAAATCCTGCTCTATTATTTCCGAGTTATTGATCCTCTGTCGGTCAATAAGCAGGGAAATGATGTGGGGCGTCAGTATCGGACGGGCGTTTACTATACGGATCAAGCCGATAAGGCGGTCATTGAGCAGGTCTTTGCTGAGCAGGAAAAGCAGCTGGGACAAAAGATTGCTGTTGAGCTAGAACCTTTGCGCCACTATGTCCTAGCTGAGGACTATCATCAGGATTATCTCAAAAAAAATCCCGGTGGCTACTGTCATATCAATGTCAATGATGCCTATCAGCCCTTGGTCGATCCTAGCCCATACGAGAAACCTACAGATGCGGAACTAAAAGAGCAGCTGACGGAAGAGCAGTATCAGGTGACCCAGCATAGTGCGACAGAGCGCCCTTTCCATAATGCCTACAATGCCACTTTTGAAGAAGGAATTTATGTAGATGTGACGACTGGTGAGCCCCTCTTTTTTGCTGGAGACAAGTTTGAATCTGGCTGCGGCTGGCCTAGCTTTAGCCGGCCGATTGCCAGAGATGTTCTAAAATACTATGAAGACAAGAGTCATGGCATGGAGCGGATTGAAGTGCGCAGCCGTTCTGGTAATGCCCATCTGGGCCATGTCTTCACTGACGGTCCAGAAGCAGCAGGCGGCTTGCGCTACTGCATCAACTCAGCAGCTCTGCGATTTATTCCGAAAGAAAAAATGGAAGCAGAAGGATATGGCTATCTGCTGACCTTCATGCAGTAAAAGGGCATAAAATCAACTCAAATGCTTCAAATCGTTATATAATTTTTTTATCACGGCGATAAATTATTTATATAAGCCAAGTCTCCTTTAACATGGTAAAATGAGAAGTAATCTTATAAAATAGAAGATTTAGAATTTTATCCATTAAAGGAGAATAAATGATGAATTTGAAAAAAATCTTTTCAGTAGGCTTAGTCGGCCTTGCAGCCTTGGGTTTGGCAGCTTGCGGCGGAGGTGCAAAAAATAAAGATGCTGCTAGTGATGATAAAAAAATCTTGGTAGTTGCTTCGCCAGCACCTCATGCTGAGATTTTGGAAGCGGCTAAACCGATTTTGAAAAAAGAGGGCTATGATTTAGAAGTTAAAATTGTCAATGATTATGTGACACCTAATAAACTAGTCTTTGATGGTGACGCAGATGCAAACTTCTTCCAGCATACTCCCTACTTGGATAAATTTAACAAAGAGAATAATGAAAATTTGGTAAGTGTGGGGAATGTTCATATTGAGCCAATGGCGTTATATTCTAAGAAATACAAGTCTATCAAAGATTTGCCAAACGATGCTGTAGTATATGCTTCAACCAATCCTGCTGAAGTAGGTCGCTTTATTGATCTTTTTGTCAAAAATGGTTTGATGAAGATTAAAGATGGGGTAGATCCAGTCGATGCTCAGTTGAAAGATATTGTTGAAAATCCAAAGAATATCCAGATCAAAACAGAGATTGCTCCAGAATTGTTGGTACAAACCTATAACAATGATGAAGGAGATGCAGTTATTATCAACTCAAACTTTGCTATTGATGCGAAGCTTTCTCCAGTCAAGGACTCTATTGCTCTTGAGGATAGTGAATCACCATATGCAAATTTGATTGCTGTTAGACCAGCTGACAAAGATTCCGAAAAAATCAAAGCGTTGATTAAGGTATTGCAAGGTGATGAGATTCAAAAATTCATCAAGGATAAATACAAGGACGGATCAGTTATTCCAGCAAAATAATGAGATATAAAAGACGAACGCTTGGAGGCGACTCTGACTTACATCAAGCACAGATTTCCTCCTAAGTTCGTTTTTTTCATAGAATAAGCTATTTTATCCACTCTATGTAAGAAAATGAATGATTGCGCATCATGAAAAAATGAAAGGACTAATAATGATTCGTATTGAGAATGTATCTAAGTATTACCATACCAAGCAAGGTTTGGTAAAGGCTGTTGATGATGTTTCACTAGATATCCAAACAGGTGAGATTTATGGGATTATAGGCTTTTCTGGCGCAGGAAAGAGCACTTTAGTTCGCTTGCTGAATGGTCTTGAAACGGTTAGCAAAGGTACTGTAACCATTAACGATAAAAATATTAGCAGCCTGAAACGGAAAGACTTGTTAGAAGCACGTAAAAAGATTGCGATGATTTTCCAGCATTTCAATTTGCTCTGGTCTCGAACAGTGGAGCAAAACATTGCCTTTCCGCTGGAAGTTGCGGGAGTTCCTAAGGATGATCGTCTTAAACGTGTCAATGAGTTGATCGAGTTAGTAGGTTTAAAAGGGCGAGAAAAATCATATCCAGCTCAATTATCTGGTGGTCAGAAACAGCGTGTAGGGATCGCTCGTGCATTAGCTAATAACCCAGAAGTTCTTCTTTGTGATGAGGCAACGAGTGCATTAGATCCTAAAACAACCGATGATATACTGAGACTTCTAGTGGATATCAATAAGAAACTTGGACTGACTATTATTATGATTACCCATGAGATGCATGTGGTCAGTCAGATTTGCCATAAGGTTGCCGTTATGGAGAATGGGCGTGTAGTCGAAGAAGGGCAAGTCATTGATGTCTTTAAGAATCCTCAGCAGGAAATCACCAAACAGTTTGTCGGAGAAGAATTTGCGGAAGATGACCTGACACATGTCTATCATCATCTAGAAAAATCGCTAAAATCTGGAACTCTGGTTCGCATCCAATATCTGGGAGATAAGACAGCAGAAGGCATGCTTTCGAACGTTATTCGGGATTTGGATGCTACGATTACGATTCTGCAAGCCAAAGTCAATGTAACCCAAAAAGGCCCGTTGGGCTCCATGGTTATTGTGGTCGAAGAAAATGAAGAAAAGACACACGAAGTTCTGGATCGTTTCCGTCAGGCTGGTGTCAGTGTGGAGGTGTTAGATAATGTTCGCTAGTGTAGAACAAAGAGGGTTCTTGGCTCTCCTGAACGAAATGTTGAGTTTTAAAAATGTTGTTTGGGAAAATTTAATTGTTGCTATTCAAGAGACCTTGTATATGACTCTGGTATCAACATTTTATGTCTTTGTTATAGGATTGATTTTGGGATTATTTCTCTATCTTACAGGTCCTAACAAAGTTCTAGCCAACAGGTTTGTTAATTTTTTACTGGCAGGGATTATTAACGTATTTCGTTCCATTCCTTTTATCATCCTTTTGGTCTTATTGATTCCTTTTACTCGTTCAATCATGGGAACAATTATTGGTCCGGAAGGCGCCATTCCAACTCTGGTTATCAGCGCGGCTCCATTTTATGCCCGCTTAGTTTCTATTGCTCTAAATGAAATACCGTCTGGCGTCATTGAGGCTGCAGAATCTATGGGAGCTAATACTTTTCAGGTCATTTGGAAAGTGCTAATTCCAGAATCTTTACCTGCACTTGTTTCTGGTATTACTGTAACTGCTATTGCTCTAGTAGGGTCAACTGCTATTGCTGGGGTAATTGGTGCAGGTGGTCTTGGTAACCTTGCTTATCAAGTTGGCTTTACTCGGAATATGCAAGATGTTATTTTTGTATCAACAGTTTGTATTTTGATATTGGTATTTATTATTCAAATTCTTGGTGACTTCGTTACTAAGAAAGTTGATAAACGTTAAGTTGGTTTTGGAGAGCTCCATATGGGGCTCTTTTTAATGCCATAATTGTATAAAAAGACTTGCGCAATTAGATTAGGCTTGTTATAATAGCTAAAATCTCTTGAAGCCAAGTATTGGGAAAGTGAGGATATGGCGGATGAAAGCTTATACAAATGTCAATCTGGTGACCTGTGACAGCCAATTTCATGTTTACCGGGAAGGGCTATTGGTGATTGAGGACGACCGCATTGCCTACTGTGGTCCCTATGATGAAAGCTGGCTAGGGAAATGTAGTGAAACAGTGGATTATGAAGGTACTTGGATCATGCCAGGGCTGGTCAACTGTCATACTCACTCGGCCATGACCTTGCTACGCGGGATTCGTGATGACAGTAATCTGCATGAATGGCTAGAGGACTATATCTGGCCGGCAGAAAGTCAGTTCACATCGGATCTAACGACCCAGGCTGTCCAGCTGGCTCTGGCTGAAATGCTGCTGTCAGGAACAACAACTTTTAACGACATGTATAATCCTCAGGGAGTAGAGATTGACCGGATTTATCAAACTGTGCGGCAGTCTGGTATGCGCTGCTATTTCTCACCAACCCTCTTTAGCTCAGAGGCGGAAACTGCAGAAGAGACTCTGGCTCGTACTCAGGCCATTATTGAGAAAATCCTCTCCTATGACGATGAAGATTTTCAGGTTATGGTGGCGCCTCATTCGCCTTATGCCTGTGACGAAGAGTTGCTCAAGGGCAGTCTTGAGCTAGCGCGTGAACTGGATTTGAAGCTTCATATCCATGTGGCGGAGACACAGGATGAAAATAAAATCATACTGGAGCGCTATGGCAAACGGCCTCTGGCTTTCTTAAAGGGTTTGGATTACTTGGAGCAGCCAGCAATTTTTGCTCACGGAGTTGAACTGAATCTGTCAGAGATTGCGGATTTGGCGGCTTCACCAGTCAGCATCGCCCACAATCCTATCAGCAACCTCAAGCTGGCTTCCGGTGTAGCTCCGGTGACCGACTTACTAGCCGCTGGGGTGACCGTTGGCTTAGCGACAGACTCTGTCGCTTCCAATAATAATCTGGACATGTTTGAAGAAGGCCGGACAGCTGCTCTCCTTCAGAAGATGCGGGCAGGCGATGCAACCCAGTTTACGATTGAGCAGGCCTTGAAAGCTTTGACTATTGAAGGAGCCAAGGCGTTGGGATTGGATAACAAAATCGGTAGTCTGGAAGCGGGCAAGCAAGCCGATTTCATTGTCATTCAGCCTAAGGGACGGCTTCATCTCTATCCTTTGGAAAATATGCTGTCTCATCTAGTATACGCAGTCAAGGGCAGCGATGTTCAGGATGTCTACATTGCAGGGCAGCAGGTTGTCCGAAATGGCCAAGTGCTGACCGTTGATGTAGGAAATTTTGTGTAAGTGTAAAAGCTTAAAATGGAAGTGAGGAACAAGCCTTGCTTCCATTTGTTTTTATAAAATTTGACAAATTGTTAAGAAAACGCTTGCAATTTCTCTGGCTTCTGATATAATGGACTTATGGATTGTTACTGGTCAAGCAGGCAAAACCTAAGCAAATACGAGATATGAAGCAGTTTCTTGCTTTCTATTTGGTGTGTGTTTAGGTTTTTTTCGTGCCCTATTTTCCGGGAATAGGAACAGACTGCTAACCTAAAAAATACAAGGAGGTTCCATTATGGCTAAAGACTATACTGAATTAGCTCAGGATATTGTTGCCCATGTAGGTGGCAAGGACAACATCACAAAACTGGTACACTGCGTGACACGCTTGCGTTTTTCTCTAAAGGATGAATCTAAAGCAGATACAGACTATCTGATGAAGCGCGACGGAGTTGTAACGGTTGTCAAGGCTGGTGGTCAATACCAAGTTGTTATTGGCAATCATGTGCCTGATGTCTATGAAACTGTGCTCAAGGTTTCTGGTATTTCTGGTGAGGGCAGTGTTGATGCAGATGATGACGCTGTAGAAGGAAATCTGTTTGACCGCTTCATTGCGCTCGTATCCGGTCTCTTCCAGCCGATGCTTGGTACCTTGTCAGCAGCTGGTATGATAAAAGGTGTGGTAGCTATTATGGCAGCCTTAGGCGTTTCCAAAACAGATGGTGCTTATGTTGTTCTCAATGCAGCCGGTGATGGTATCTTCCAGTTTCTTCCTTTGATTTTAGCTATTACATCTGCTAAACGGTTCAAGATGAATCAGTTTACCGCTTTGGCTATCGGTTTTGCTTTGGTTTATCCAAATATCGCAGCTAGTTTTACAGCAGAAAAACCGCTTTATACACTTTTTGCAGGTACACCGATCGAGTCTCCGATTTTCTCGACTTTCTTTGGTCTTCCTATTATCTTCCCTGCATCTAGCTACCTATCAACAGTCCTTCCAGTGATTACAGCTGTTTGGGTTGGGGCCAAGATTGAAAAAGGCTTTAAAAAGATCATTCCCGATGTTGTCAAAGTCTTTATCGTACCATTCTTTACCCTTTTAATTACAGTGCCACTGGCCTTTCTGGTCATCGGTCCGGTTATGAGCTGGGCTTCTGATTTGGTTGGTGCTCTCTTTACAGGAATCTATGACCTTAGTCCGGTGCTGTACGGTATCGTCCTAGGGGCTGCTTGGCAGGTTCTGGTCATGTTTGGTCTTCACTGGGGCTTGGTACCGCTAGCAATCTTGGAGCTCCAAAAAGGTCCGGGGGTCATCCTTGTTGCCACTATTGCGATCTGTTTCGCTCAGGCAGGTGCCCTGCTTAATATCATGATGCGTACCAAGGAAGATAAGGTTCGTCAGCTTTCGATTCCAGCTTTCATCTCATCTCTCTTTGGTGTGACGGAGCCAGCTATTTACGGGATCACGCTCCCTATGCGCTTGCCATTTATCATGACCTGTATTTCTGGAGCGCTGACTGGTGCGTATCTAGCTTTCTTTGATGTCAAAATGCAGGTTATGGGAGGTATGGGACTTTTTGCCATTCCATCCTTTATTGAAGCTGGCAATAGCATGACTTTGATTCACTTCCTCATTGCCATTGTGGCAAACTTTGTGCTAGGTTTTGGCCTGACTCAGCTGGTCAAGATTCCAAACCTTTTCGGTGCTCCGTCTGAAAAAGATGCTACTCCGTCTTTAAATGTTGAAAACGAAAGAGTCTCTGACGGAGCTACTGAGCAAGTCGTGACAAGCCCATTAGCTGGCGAAATAATCGCTCTTGAGGATACTCCAGACGCAGTCTTTGCCAGCGGAGCTATAGGCAAAGGAGTTGCCATTGAGCCAAGTGTTGGTGAAGTAGTGGCCCCTGTTGATGGAGTCATTCGCCTGCTCTTCCCTACCAACCATGCAATCGGTTTAGCTACGGATGATGGAGCAGAACTGTTGATTCACGTCGGTATGGATACAGTAGCCCTTGACGGAAAAGGCTTTACAGCCCATGTTGTCCAAGGCTCTAAAGTCAAGAAAGGACAGCTTTTGCTTAGCTTTGATATCGATACTATCAAGGAGGCTGGTTATCCAGTGACAACTCCAATCATTGTTACTAACACAGCTAATTATAAGCAGATTGAAGTCCTTGCAAAAGGAGAAGTTCAGCTCGGCAATCAGCTATTAGAATTGAAAAAATAGAAAATGAAGCAGGAGAATGGTGGAAGCATGCCGCAATTTGGAGATTGTAGCACGCTTCTCCCCGCTCCTGCTTTTTGCTTCGCTTTCCTTTTGACGGTAAAAATAGTACAATATAGTAAATATTGATGCACTATTATCAAGTAAGAAAAAGTGGAGAGATGTGATGAGTAAAAAATTTCTTTGGGAGAAGATTCGGACTTTTTTTCAGGAACTTTGGAAAAAGATATCGGATTTTACTGCGGAACATAATCTGCTGGCAGATGCTTACCATGCTTGGCGGGACTGGTTTAAGGAACTTCCATTTCCTCGTCCCAAAATCTTTAAAAAACAGCTTAGCAATCGCCAGTTTGTCGGAGTACTTTTGACCGTAGTAGGGCTGTCAGCCAGCTTAATCCTCTTGTCAGAACATTTGCAGGATTTTACCTTTCGGTCTCCTAGTAAGAAAGAGCAGCAGTCAGGTTCTTCTCAGGATCAGACGGTTCGTATCATGGCGACTGGGGATTTACTTTATCATGACGGTCTTTATCTGAGTGCTCAGAAAGAAGACGGCACTTATGATTTTTCTGAGAATTTCCACTATGCCAAGGAATGGCTTCGGCAGGGTGATTTGGTCTTAGGAGACTTTGAAGGCACGATTCGGCCGGACTATCCCTTGAATGGCTATCCGCTTTTTAATGCTCCAGAAGCCGTAGTTCCAGCAATCAAGGATGCTGGCTATCAGGTGATGGACCTGGCTCATAATCACATTTTAGACTCTGGCTTGGAGGGAGTTTTCACTACAGCTCAGGCATTTGAAAAAGAGGGAATCACTCCCATCGGTGTTTATCCGCATGAAAGCCGCAGTCAGGCACCGCTCTTGATAAAGGAAGTCAAAGGCATTAAGATTGCACTGCTGGCTTACTCCTATGCTTACAATGGCATGGAGGGGCTGCTCAGTCAGGAAGACTATGATAACCGTCTGTCCGATCTGGATGAAGAAAAGATGCGAGCCGAGATTGAGCGGGCAGAAAAGGAAGCAGATATTACAGTCGTCATGCCTCAGATGGGGATAGAGTACCAGCTGGAGCCGACAGAGGAGCAGATGACCCTCTACCATAAAATGGTTGACTGGGGAGCAGATATCGTCTTTGGAGGGCATCCGCATGTGGTTGAGCCGGCAGAGATTTTAGAGAAAGATGGCCAGAAGAAGCTAATCATGTATTCTATGGGGAATTTCATTTCCAATCAGCGTATTGAAACCATGGAGGGAATTGAAAATGCTCATTGGACCGAGCGCGGAGTGCTGATGGATGTTACCATTGAAAAGACACCAAAGGGCACACAGATAAAAAGTGCCCAGGCTCATCCGAGCTGGGTCAGCCGAGTTGAAAAGGGCACTACTTCAGCAGACGGTCTTCCTTTATACACTTACCAGACCTGGATTTTGGACGACTTTGTCGAAGGTGGCAAGTATCGAGACAAACTGGATCAAGAAAGCAGAGCACGGATTGATACCGCCTATCAGGAAATGAAGTCTCATGTTGGACTGAATTGGCCGGGGCAATAAATTGCTTGAATATGATTTTAGCCAGATTGGATTTACCAATCTGGTTTTTGCTGTTTTGAAATTTAAGATTTTGTTATAATTAAAAAGGATTATAGAACTGTTAATGAATGAAACTGACCGCTTTCGAGTTCGTCTATTATTTTGACTTATTTGATTGGAAAGAAAATGAAATGCATCTTGGTTTGTGGCTGCTTTTGTATTTTATACCTACGCTTATCTTGTTTTTGTTGCTAGTGTGCTCCCTGGTTTTGATGATTTTCTGCCTGTTTTTGCGGAGAAATTTCTTCAAAGAAAAGCAGGGACGCAATTTGCTGCTAGCTATTTTTTGGCTGGGGCTCTTCAATCTCCTGCTGAACTTGCTAGTATAGAAATGATTGGATGATAGGAACTAGCTTTATCCTTGTTCGTTGAAACTAAATATTGGTTGAGAATTAAAGAAAGGCGAAATATGAATTTTTTTGAACAACTTTTTCTTTTAATAGACTTTTTAATTCACTTTTTACCACTCTTATTTATCTTTGTTGTTTTTATCGTTTCATGGATAGTTTATATCTGTATAAAGAAACCTTTCTACAAAAGCATTTATGGGAAATTGATTAGTCTACTCTTTTTGGGAACCTTGATTTGGAATCTGGTTTATTTTGTCGAAGAAGATCATGGCGGCTCCTATCAATTAGTCAAATTAAAGCCAGGCGAAGCTGTTTATGTAAAGATTAAAAAGCCTTATCTTGACCTAATAAAGGGTTCAGGAGTCAGTGTTTTAAAATTTAAAGATAAAACAGATGGGAAAATTAGAATTTATGATTCTTATTTGAGAGAGCAGATAGATGAAAATGAGTATATCTATGATGCAGAAAAAAAGTCTGTTCACTACTATAATGAAAAGGATGGGGGGATAACAATCCCAAACGAACAGGCTTTATCCGATTTAGGTGTTGAGTTTAACGAAAACTATAGCATTGATGTCAACTTTACCCAAAATAGAACGTTTGTTTTTAGTGTAAGCGACAGTGATCAAGATATCACTGTCCAAAACGAATCAGATAAACCCATATCTTTTTATGTCAAAGCCTATCACAGAGTCTATGGCTCAGAAGGCAGGGACCGAGATATAGAATAATATCTTACAAAACATGGTGCTGTTTCAATACTTCTTATAATATTAGCATTACAAAAAACGAATACCTCAAAGTTCATTTAGCTTAGCAGGTATTCGTTTTTTTATTTTCTATTTTAGTGCTTCATTTCTTCCGATACTGGCTTGGTGTCATTTGGTAGTATTTTTTGAACTGGCGGTTGAAGTTGGATAGGTTATTAAAGCCTGCTTGGCTGGAGATTTCCAGTACAGAGAGATTAGAGTGTTGCAGGAGTTCGGCGGCCTTGCGCAAGCGGAATTGGATCAAGTACTCAATGCAGGAAACGCCCAGATGCTTCTTGAAGAAGTTCATGAAATGGGTGGAGCTGTAGCCGCAAATGCCAGCCAGTTGGTCAATATTCAGGTCTTCTTGGTGGTGGGCATTGATGTAGTCAATGATAGAGCGAATCTTTTCTTCCTTGCGGTAGCCTTCGGGTGACAGGTCTTTGGAAATGACATAGTCATTCTCAAAGAGCAGGTAGAAGAGCTGGTTGAGCTGGGCTTTGAGCTGAAACTCGTAGTGAGATTTGCGGAAATAGCCTGTTTCCATAGCTGCTAAGAGGCACTGGCGAATCTCCGCATAGGCTGTATCATTGGGCTTGATCACATGAGTCAAGTCCAGCTGACCATTGTAGAGGGGCTGCAGATAGTTGATGCTGGCCTGATCCATGGCAGAGTAGCCCATCAGATCCAGATGGAAATTAATAGCGTCCATATAATGGCGCTCGTCGTTGATGGGGTGGATGGAGTGCAGGGCATTGGGGCGAATCAGGATAATATCACCTTTTTCACTGTTAAAGTAGTCGTCGTCAATATGAAATTGTGCTTTTCCTTCATGGACATAAATCATTTCAACATCGGTATGCCAGTGGAAAAGAATATCTGGATGACCATTTTCAGTGATGGTGCGGGTCAGAGAATAAGGGGTTCCTTGGTTTTTAAAAACGGTATTTTTATGTAGTTGGCCTAAATCAATCATGGGGACACTCTTTCATAGAATAGTACAATTTATTAAGATAATTGTGTTAGAAAATATGTTTGACAACTATTATAATATAAATATAAAAAAAACGAAAGCGAGAAAATGCAAATGGGTAAATTTCCGCAGAATTTCCTCTGGGGTGGTGCAACTGCAGCCAACCAGTATGAAGGCGCCTATAATCTGGATGGAAAAGGCCTGTCTGTTCAGGATGTGACTCCAAAAGGCGGAGTGCCAGCCAAGCCAGGTGATTGCAACCCTTTGATTACCGAGGAGCCGACAGCAGATAATCTCAAGCTGGAAGGGATTGATTTCTATCATCGTTACAAGGAGGACATCGCCCTCTTTGCGGAGATGGGTTTCAAGGTTTACCGGACTTCCATAGCCTGGTCTCGGATTTTTCCAAATGGGGACGAGCTGGAGCCCAATGAAGCTGGTCTGCAATTCTATGACAATCTTTTTGATGAACTGGCTAAATATGGCATTGAGCCGCTGATTACCCTGTCTCACTATGAAACGCCCCTGCATTTGGCGTGTCAATACAATGGCTGGGCCAACCGTGATTTGATTGGCTTCTACGAGCGCTATGTTCGCACGGTTTTTACCCGCTACAGGGACAAGGTCAAGTATTGGCTGACCTTTAATGAAATCAACTCTGTTCTCCATGCGCCCTTTATGAGTGGCGGCATTGCCACGCCAGCTGAAGAGTTATCCAAGCAGGACCTCTATCAAGCGGTCCATCATGAGCTGGTGGCGTCTGCCTTAGCAACGAAGATTGGTCATGAGATCAATCCTGATTTTAAGATTGGCTGTATGGTTCTCGCCATGCCGGCCTATCCCATGACACCTAAACCTGAAGATGTTCTGGCAGCTCGGGAATTTGAAAATCAAAACTACCTCTTCTCTGATATCCATGCGCGTGGAAAATATCCAGCCTATATCAATCGTTTCTTCAAGGAGAATGGGATTGAGATTCAGTTTACGCCGGGCGACAAAGAGCTTTTAGCTGAAAATACTGTAGACTTTATTTCCTTCTCCTACTACATGAGTGTGGTTGCGGCTCATGATCCGGAAAATTATTCTTCCGGCCGAGGCAATCTTCTAGGTGGCATCCTAAATCCTCATCTGGCTAGCTCAGAATGGGGTTGGCAGATTGACCCAGTCGGCCTGCGCTTGGTGTTAAATAGCTTTTATGACCGCTATCAGCTCCCTCTCTTCATCGTGGAAAATGGTCTCGGTGCCAAGGATGTCTTGGTGGATGGTCTAACTGGCCCAACGGTTGAAGATGACTACCGCATTGATTATCTTAAACAGCATTTGCAACAGGTAGGAGAAGCGCTGGAAGATGGCGTAGAACTGCTAGGTTACACAACTTGGGGCTGTATTGACCTGGTTTCAGCCAGCACGGCAGAACTCAGCAAGCGTTACGGCTTTATCTACGTTGACCGCAACGATGACGGTAGCGGAACTCTAGCCCGTTATAAGAAAAAATCTTTTGATTGGTACAAAGAAGTCATCGCGACGAATGGAGACAGTCTCTATCAGGATTGAATGACTTAAACAAAATAGCTCCTTATAAAATAAACCAAGTCCTATCTGGCTTGGTTTTTTCTATATTTTAAGCTGAGAATTGCTTGATCCCTCTTGATTTTAAAAGCAAGATGAGAAAAGGCAGTGTTTCGAGGGAATCTGTCTCTATAAAAAAATAAGAATTTATTCGCAAAATTGCAGATATTTGAATCCGTTTACAAAAAAACAAAGACACCTCAAATAAAATATGGTATAATATATTAAGAATATTTACTTCAGGAGGGGAAATCATGAGTAGGAAAATCCGTTTCATTTCTCTGCTTACTCTGTTGATTTGTTTTCTGATGGGCTGCAGTCTTTTTCAAAAGAACGGTGGAGGTCCGGGAGAGCAAGGCAGCCAATTTTCGGAAAGTGTTCGTAAGCTGAGAGAAAAATACAGCAAAAATACTCCTTATGATGTCCAAGAAAAGGTCATTCAGATCAAGGAAAATGAGCCTATTACATTTCCGACAGAGGTACAAAAGCCTAACGATTTTGAGACACTGCCACATGAAGGACAGACTGAGTTGATTTCTTCCTTTGAAATTTATGGAGACAGCAACTTACGAGCTATTTTAGGGGGTGACTTTAAGATGAATGATAAGCGGCAGATAGTGATTGAGCCAGCTTATCATTTCTCTGCGACTAGAGTGGAGGCAAATGGAGAGCATACGGAATATGGTCTAGCCAAGCAAGGTGAGAGCTGGGGTGTTTTTGATACGCTCTATTTGCTGCAACGGGATGATGAGCGCACAGGTAAAAAGCTTAAAAAGCCAAAACTTTGGATTGTTAAGATAGATAAGAAAGGGCGTGACAAGCTAGCTCTGAAAACTAAGAGCAGCCTGCTCGGAGATGGTCGCTTGCAGCTAGAATGGACGGAAGTACCGGGAGCGGACTCTTATTCCATTATAAAAAGAGAGTATGTGACCATGCCTGGCAGTGATACTAAGACAGGTCTTTACAACTATAAAGAGGTCGACAGGGTCACTTCGACAGTGTATCGGACAGATTTGCCTACCCACTATGATAGCCGCAACGGAGGCCGTTCTGGTGATGACCCGATACTTGCCAGACAACGGTTGCTGCAGGCTTACGACCAGGATTACAGTAAGAAAACGGTTGAGAAAAAGCCTTATGAACTCCTTGTTGTTCCCCTTAAAGACAAAGAAGCTTTAGGAACTATCAGCAATCCTATCTCATCTGATAGCTTTGCGAAACTGATGCCGAATCAAATCGATTTTCGGACTTTTTCTGACCAGGTTTCCGCTCTGCGGCAGAAGGGAAATATTCCTGAAGAAGCACCACTGCAGATGATGGATGGCCAGATTCAGAACTTTCCAATCGTCTATGAAAAAATTGAAAAAGAAGGCCGGGATGTCAGATGTTTGGTCTCTATCAAGGGCATGCCTACTGTCAAAACGGACTTTTTCATTGAACAGGCCAGTGTAGAAGAAGTGCAGCCTGTTGTAGATAAGCATAATGAAAAGGTCAATAAAGAGGAAAGCAAGTCTGGTGTTTCAGAGAAATATATCAGCGTAGAGCAGGCTGACTTGGATCTCAAGGGTAAAACAGTCGTTCATGATGTTAGTGATATTGAGGAAAGAGTGGCAGCCAGAAGTGCAGCGCAGGAATATTTTGCCAAGGCTCTTTTGTCCGATGCAGAATATGTTGATTACAGTGAGTTTCCAGAGCTGAGTGAAGGAGATGTCAGTGAATTGCTTCACGATGTTTTAGAGCAAAATCCAGTCATTCAGCAGGGAGTGGTTCCTGTCATTGATGCTAAGCAACATGTGGTAAGTTTTAAATACGATGCTGATGAAACTGCCAAATATAAGAAGGCCCGCAAAAAGGTCAAAGAGATTGTCAAAGACATCATCAAAGACCAGATGAGCGACCGAGAAAAGATTGAGGCGATTAATCAGTATATGATTGAGCATATTAGCTATGATAAGGCTGCTTACCAAGGCTTTTTGAATTACAAAACATCTATTGAGAATAAAGAATCAGAAGAAGCTATTTCAAAAGCGTTTAAAGCTATGCAAGACGGTATTCGCAAGTATGAATCTAGTTTTGATATTACTGGTCCGCTATTTGAGGGTAAGGGAGTCTGTCAAGCTTATGCTGTAACCTTCCAGGCTCTCGCTCAGGAAGCTGGTCTCGAAACCATGTATGTGAGTGGAAATACAGATGATTTTGACCCGCATGCTTGGAACTTCGCAAAAGTAGATGGTCAGTGGCTGGCTTTAGATGTTACCTGGAATGACTCTGATGGAGATAGCGCTAAAAAAGAAAATGAATACTTGCTATTGGCCATGGATAATCCACTCTATGCGCAGAGCCACTATGCTTTTGACAGATACGAAGATGCTATTAAAGAATGATGCTCCAAATAGAAGCAATCATTAAAAGATGCCTAAGCCTTGTAAGGCAAGGAAGAAGCCAATCAAAAACCCTGAGATAACAGTATCTCAGGGTTTTTTCTATACTTTTTATTTCTTCCAGCTTTCGACTTCTTTCTGGTGGTTTTTGATCCACTCTTTGGCTGCTGCTTCTGGTGAGCTGCCTTCGTTAATCTTAAGCATGACTTCTTCCATGTCCTTTTGAGTCCAGTTGAAGTTGTCTAGGACCTTATTGACTTCTGGTAAGTCCTTGTCTAGATTTTTCCGAGTCATAGTGTGGATAGCTTCCTTGCCGCCCATAGTTCCCTTAGGATCCTTGAGGTATTTGAGATCATACTTGGAGAACATCCAGTGTGGTGACCAGCCGGTTACGATGATATCTTCTTTATTCTTAATAGCCTGATCCAGAGCAGTGGTCATGGCTCCTGTTGAGGAAGAAGAAAGATTCCAGCCACTGAGATTGCTGTATTCTTGCATAGTCTTCTCAGTCGCGGTCATGATACCAGCGCCGGGCTCGATACCTGTGATGGTTTTCTTGGCTTGGTCTGACAGGTCTTCGATAGAGTCAGCATCCATATAACTTGGTACGACTAGCCCTGTCTTAACGCCCTCAAGGTTTGGCCCCAAGTCCACTAGCTTATCCTTGTACTCCTCATAGAGAGCAGCATGGGTAGTCGGCAACCAGGCAGAAACCATGGCATCGGCTTCGCCATTAGCAACGGACTTCCACATAACGGCATTGTCCAGCGGTGTGATGGTAACATCGTAGCCCATTTCCTTGAGAGCTTCCGCAACGACATTGGTTGAGGCAACTTCGGAGTCCCATTCAACATAGGCAAGGTTGACCTTTTCTTTTTTGCTTTGCTGAAGCTTGGTTACTTGATTTCCGACAAAGGCTGTCAGGAAGACAGCAGCTAGAGCAGACCAGAGCATAACCTTGTTACGTTTTTCCTTAGTAG
>JABZYU010000023.1:0-23825 GCA_015264985.1 Streptococcus sanguinis
ATACGATTCTCCATAGTGATCAAGGCTGGCAATACCAACATGATTCTTATCATCGCTTTCTAGAGAGTAAGGGAATTCAGCCATCTATGTCACGCAAGGGCAACAGCCCAGACAACGGCATGATGGAGTCCTTATTTGGTATTTTGAAATCTGAGATGTTTTACGGTTATGAGAAGCATTTTAGGTCTTTAGAAGACCTTGAGCAAGCTATTGTAGACTACGTTGATTACTACAATAACAAACGAATCAAAGTCAAACTAAAAGGACTTAGCCCTGTGCAATAAAGAACTAAATCCTTTCAATAATTAATTGTCTAACTTTTTGGGGTCAGTACATAAGAGAACAGGATATTTTTTAAACTTTTTCTTCTTTTAAGAATTTTTTTGCCTCTTTGATCCAGATAGGCAGCTGTCTGCCTAAAGGCTCAAAACCAATTTTACAGCGGTCATTTGAAAAGCGGTGGCGTCTAGGGAGGCGGTGCTTTTCTTCTTCTAGGGTCCGCATGGACAGACTGGACTTCCCAGAAAATTCATCATAGTCCACAACCTGTACCAAGACTTGCTGGCCGATTTTTACACTATCATGGATATTTTCAATATAACCCGGACGAATTTCTGAGATATGAATCAGACCAATTGTTCCATTTTCCAGCTCAACAAAAGCTCCATAAGGCTGAATCCCTGTGATTTTGCCTTTTAATTTATCACCGATTTTCATCAGTCTTCAACCTCAATCGTTTCAATCACAACATCTTCCACCGGCTTATCCATAGCCCCCGTCTCAACAGCTGCAATCTTGTCCAAAACTTGGTAGGACGCTTCATCAGCCAGCTGACCAAAGACAGTGTGGCGCCGATCCAAATGCGGTGTTCCTCCCTGACTGACATAGACTTCAGCGATAGCTTCAGGCCAGCCGCCGCGGCTCAATTCCTTAGCTGAATAAGGAAGATTTTTATTTTGAACAATGAAAAATTGACTGCCGTTAGTATTTGGCCCAGCATTTGCCATGGAAAGAGCCCCACGAATATTGTAAAGCTCAGGTGAAAACTCATCTTCAAATTTCTCACCATAGATAGACTGACCGCCCATACCGGTACCAGTAGGATCACCACCCTGAATCATAAAGTCCTGAATAATGCGGTGGAAAATCACACCGTCATAATAACCATCTTTAGCAAGGGCAATAAAGTTGGCTACTGTTTTTGGTGCCTGTTCTGGAAACAGCTGAACTTTCATGTCACCGTGATTAGTCTTGATAGTCGCTTTTGGACCTTCTGCTGCTGCAAGTTCTACTTGTGGAAAATGTAATTCTTTTTCTACCATACCTAACTCCTCTAAAGCGGCAAAAATACCGTCTTCTTCTACTGTTTTTGTAATATAATCTGCTCTTTTTCGCAGTTCTTCATGGGAAACGCCCATGGCAATGCCAATTCCTGCATAGTCAAATAATTCCAGATCATTAAGTCCGTCGCCAAAAACCATGACATTTTCAGGTTTGAAGCCCAGATGCTCGACAACCTTGGAAACTCCGGCTGCCTTGGAACCTTCTGTCGGTACCACGTCTGACGAATGAAGATGCCAGCGAACCAAGCGCAGATGCTCTGCTAATGTATCTGGAAGCTGCAGGTCATCTCCTCTATCCTCAAAAGTCCAAAGCTGATAAATATCCTTGGCTAAATGAAAATCTGGATTAACGGGCAAATCTGGATAAACCACATCAATGGCCTCTGAAATCAGAGAATTTCGATTGGACAAGGCTGCTCCATGGCTGCCGACCAAACCATAGTCAATCCCTTCCTCCTGAGCCCAAGCAATATAGGAAGTCACTCTATCGGACGGGATAACCGTCTGAGAAATCACCTTCCCTTTGCTGTCTTCGACATAGGCTCCATTCAGGGTAACGAAAAAGTCCGGCTGCAAAGCTCTCAGCTCCGGCACGACACCAAACATTCCTCGTCCGGACGCAATACCCGTCAAAATCCCTTTGTCTTTCAACTGCTTGAAAACTGTCTGGATAGAGTCCGGGATAAAACCTGTATCCTTGACCCGCAGGGTATCATCTATATCGAAAAAGACAATTTTTATCTTTTTTGCCTTATACTTTAATTTCGCGTCCATATCTCCCCTTGTCCAATCTTAATCTTTTCTATTATACCATTAAAAGTCTTCTTGTGGGACAAGATGGTGCTGAAAAGCATAAACAACTGCCTGAGTGCGGTCGCTCACCTCCAATTTGGACAGGATATTGGAGACATGAGTCTTGACCGTTTTGAGGGAAATGAAGAGCTCATCCGCAATCCGTTGATTTTCATACCCCTTGGCTAAAAGCCCTAAAATATCACGCTCGCGAGCTGTCAAATCCTCGTGGAGCTCGATATGGTTACGATGATACTCCACTTTCTTGCTGACCTCTGTTTCAATGGCAAATTCTCCCTTGGCCACTTTTTTGACAGCACGGAGAATTTCTTCAGCGCTGGAAGTCTTAAGCATGTATCCATGAGCGCCTGCATCCAGAACAGGATAAATTTTTTCATTATCCAGATAAGAAGTCAAAATCAGAATCTTTGCTTCCGGCCACTCTTTCAAAATGGCCAGTGTCGCTTCAATCCCATTCATCTCAGGCATGACAATATCCATGATAATCACATCCGGACGACTTGCCAAAGCCTTCTCCACACCTTCTTTGCCATTGACTGCTTCAGATACTTCAGCTATATCCTCTTGCAGTTCCAGATAACTTTTCAATCCCAATCTGACCATCTGGTGGTCATCCACTAACAATATCTTCATGATCTTCTCCTTCTAGTAAAGGTATCGTGATTTCAATAGAAAGACCTTTTCTGGGGGCTGTCAAAAGCTTAAAAGTGCCCGCCATATCCCGTACACGGTCTTCCATATTTTTCAAGCCGTAGCTGAGTTCATCCTGAGCTAGCGGATCAAAACCAATGCCATTATCAGATACCTTGATTTTAAGCTCATTAGGTGCCTGATAGAGGTAAATATCCAACCGACTGGCCTGGGCATGCCGCAGTGTGTTGTTGATAATTTCCTGCATAATCCTGAAGACATGCTCCTCCATCTGTTTGGGTAGATTCCCAACCTGATGATTGAAGTGAACATCAATGTCGCTTTTATCAGTCAGCTCCTTGATAATCACATCCATCCCTTCGACCAGAGTCTTATTTTCCAACTCTGTAGGTCGCAGGTGAAGCAGGAGAATCCGTAAATCCTTCTGGGCTGTGTCAAGAATATCGGCAATCCCCTTGAGCTGTTTTTGCAGTTTTTCTCCATTAAGCCGTTCTACATTTCCAGCCACTCCTGAAAGAATCATATTGGCTGCAAATAATTCCTGACTGACAGTATCGTGCAAATCACGCGCAATCCGCCGTCGTTCTTTTTCGATAATTTTTTCTTCTGTCTGCAGGGTTTGGTTTTCAGACTTCTGGAGATTCTCTGTCAGACGGTGCAATCTCCTCTCAAGCTGATGCAGAGAGCGATCCAGCTCGGGTTGGTCTGTTGGCTCCAGCCTCCGTCCATCCAGCAAACGCCGAAGATTTTTTTGCACATGGGCTACCGACAGATATTGTATCAAGCGAGCTGCTATCACAATCAGAATGGTCAGTGATAAACCGATAATCACAACAAAGAAAACAAATGACTGCAACAGCTCCAAATCATTAAAGAGCTCCTGCCAAGTGAAATCAAAAATATTGAAAATATAGTGAAAGATGATAAATAAAACAAAGAAAGTATAGAGGAGAATGAGAAAATAATTTGATTTCTTCACTTTCTGACAACCTCCACATTTCCTAAGAAGCTGACGAGCACAATCTTCACTGTCTTATTGGCCCGCTTGTAGTCTGGTGTCGTCAGCGAAATGGTTTCATTGCGCAGTTTGCGAGATGGATGATGCAGAAAATTCAGCTCCCCGTAAAGAGTATTGATTTGCAGCTGAATTTCCACATCCAGCGGCACAATAATCTTGGTATCACCAAAACCCTTTCGAATGAAAATGACATTATCATGGTTAACCAAAATCACGTCTTCCAAATGAATGGTGTCTTTCCCAACAATGCGCAAGAGATTGATGTCGTGGAATTGGCAGCTGTCTTTAGAAAAATGCTGCAGGTCCCCCAACCAGCGATTCTTTTCACTCTGAATTTCCACATCTTCTTCGTAAACGAGATGGGTTTCTTGATTTTCCTTATAGATATAAGGGTAGGCCACAATCATTCCATAAACCAGCGCGAATAAAAGGGCAGCAATGACGTAGGGATTGAGCATGATAATGAAAAACAGCATAATCATGGAAGCGACCAGCAGAAAATTCCCTTTTTGCTTGCCGAAGTAATAATAGAGCAGCAGCAAAAAAAGGACCAAGATAATGACAACTCGTGAAAAATCAGCTGCCAACATGGTAACCAATGCCATGGATAATAAGACTGTTTCAACAAAAACAAATAATTGAACCTTCCACATAGCCGTTTCCTTTCTCTACCTTCCTATTTTAACAAAATTAGGCCAAAAATCCTCCGTCCAAGGCATGAAATGGGGAAATTTGTCCAGCAAAAAAGAAAAAACCATCCGTTTTAAGCTGAAAAACTTAAAATGGATGGTTTATTAATCAACCATCAGATGAGCTGGAACTAGTTCCATGTCCGCTATCTTCAGACGATGAGCTGCTCTTTGAGCTGCTACTAGACGATGAAGATGATGAGCTAGATGACGATGGTGTTGTTGCTTCTGTCACGTAAAGAGTGATTTTTTCATTAGACTTGAGGTCAATTGTCTGACCTGCGGCTGGTGACTGGGAAGTTACCAAATCTGCCTGAGTCGAAGTGACCGAACGGTCAACAACTCGCTCAATTCGGGAAGAAGAAATTCCCATTTGAATCAGGTAAGAACGAGCATTGGCGTAGGTGTACTGCATGCTGCCAAAGTCAGGCATGGACACACTAGTTACTTCTTTGGCCACTGTCAGCTTAATCTTATGATTAGAAGTCAAATCATAGGTCGAACCAGCTGCCGGTGACTGACGAATCACCTGACCTGGCTCGTACTCGTCCGATTCCTCCTCAACAATCTCAATCAATTTCTCAGAAACATTATAGTTTGTTTTCAGATTTTCAACTACGGCTGATTTTGCTTGACCGACATAATCTTCCATTACAAAGGTCTTGGGTCCCTTGGAAATAATCAGGTCAATCTTGCTGCCTTCGCGGCGCTGACTATTAGCCTGTGGATCAGTTTTAATGACTTTGCCAGATTCAACATTGTCGCTGTATTCTTCCTTTTCGTCTCCGACAACCAGCTTCTTAGCTTCAATAGCGGAGCGAGCCTCTGCTACAGTCTGACCAGAAACATCTGGCACGCTGGTATTGGACGGGCTGTTATAGAGAAGAACGACAAAGGCGGCCAAAACCAATAGGACTGCAAAGAAAAGTACCTTGTAACGCGTTCTCAAACGACGTTTCTTTGGAACTTTCTTAACCGCATCAGCTGTCTCTTCCTTAACTTCAGTCGCTTCCGCTTTAGGCGGAGTTGGCTTAACAGGTGGAACTGCTGGCTGCGGTACAGGTGAGATTTTTGGCAAGGTCTTGGTGTCTGCTTTCGCAACATCATCAAAGGCTAATTTCTTTTCATTGCGGCGCTCGTAGGATAAGCTGCTGGACAAGTCGACATACATTTCTGCAACTGACTGATAACGATCCGTCAGTTTTTTGGCTGTTGCCTTAATGACCACATTTTCCAAGGCTTGAGGCACATTAGGATTTTCAGAAATGATGGATGGCAGCGGCTTTTGGAAATGCTGAAGGGCAATCGTAACGGCACTATCCCCATCATAAGGGATATGACCAGTCAGCATCTCATAAAAAATAATCCCCATCGCATAAATATCACTCTGAACAGTTGCTTTAGAGCCACGTGCCTGCTCAGGCGATAGATAATGAACTGAGCCTAGCATTGAGTTAGTCTGAGTCAGACTTGTCTCCGCAAAGGCCACCGCAATTCCAAAGTCTGTTACCTTAGCATTGCCATCTGGGGTTAAGAGGACATTTTGTGGTTTCAGGTCACGATGGACAATACCGCGTGTATGCGCCAAGCGCATTGCCAGCAAGATTTGTCCCATGATTCTGACTGCTTCTTCATTTGAAATCGGAGAATTCTCTTTGATATAGCGCTTGAGGTCAAGACCTGCCACGTATTCCATAGCCAGATACTGCTGGCCATCTTCTTCCCCAATATCAGTAATCCGAACGATGTGCGGATGGTCCAAGTCAGCCATCGCCTTGGCTTCCCGCTGGAAACGCGCGACAGCGATAGGATCTGTCTGGTAATTGGTTCTAAGAACCTTTACCGCAACTTCCTCACCATCCAAAATCAAGTCCTTTGCCAGATAGACATCTGCCATGCCTCCGCGGCCAATCTGCTTGATGATTTTATATCGCCCGGCAAAGATTTTGCCGATTTGAATCATGCCTTATCCTCCTTGTCAAAGCGAACCAGAGCAACTGTGATGTTATCCAGCCCTCCAGCATTGTTGGCAAAGCGAATTAAGGTTTCTGTTTTTTCAGACAGACTGATGTCGCTGGTGACAATGTCACAAATTTCACTGTCTGAAATCATATTGGTCAGACCGTCACTGTTGAGGAGAAGATAGTCACCATCTTCCAAGGTAATCATGCCATAGTCAGGCTGTACTTCGTCTTTTTGACCAATAGACTGGGTAATGATATTCTTCTGCGGATGACGCTCTGCTTCTTCTGGAGTAATCTGTCCAGCTTTCAACAAAGCATTAACAAGCGAGTGATCATTAGTCAGCTGACGGTATTCATCACCACGAATCAAGCCGATACGAGAATCGCCGATATGGGCATAGATGGCTTGATTATCAATGATAGCCAAGGCTTCCAAAGTCGTTCCCATACCCTTGTATTCTTCATCTTGACCAAATTGATGAATGCGCTGATTTTCCTCTTCCAAGTGCTCCGCAAACCATTCACGCACCTGATTCACCGAATCAATCTGTGTATCAACCCAGGCAGCTCCTAAGTCTGTCACAGCCATTTCACTGGCAATATTTCCAGCTCTGTGGCCGCCCATACCATCTGCCAAGATAATCAGGGTCTTGCCCGCCCGATTCACAAAAAGATTGGCATAATCTTGGTTATTTGTACGCTTTTGACCAACATCTGTTAATAATGAAATTTCCATACTGTCAGTTTCCTCCTCTTATTCCGATATCTTCCTAAATTGACTGATAAAAAATCCGTCGCTTTCATATAATTCCGGCGTAATTAAGATACAGCCGTCTTTGACGATATCTTTTCTTTCATGGTCTAATAAGACTTGCTCAAAATTCGGATGACTGGCCAGAAATTTCTCGACAACCTCAAAATTCTCTTTGGCCATAATCGTGCAAGTACTATAAGCTATTATACCACCTTTACGTAGACTTTGACAAACGCTGTCTAGTATATCCAGCTGAATTTTTTGTAAATTCTCAAAATCTGCATTTTCTTTATTATATTTTATATCTGGTTTGCGGCGAATTAAGCCAATACCTGAGCAAGGAGCGTCCACCAGGATTTTATCAAAAGCATCTGGGCCAAATGTCTCAAACACCTTGGTCGCGTCTAGCTTTTTCGTAGTGATTTTATCAGCCAAGCCCAGTCTTTCTGCATTTTCTTCTACGTGCTCTAACTTATGATCGTAGAGATCTAAGGCTGTAATGTGACCGTTCGTCAGATAGGAAGCCATGTGGACAGTCTTGCCGCCCGGTGCACTGCAGGCATCCAGAATCTGCTCCTCTCCTTCGATGTCCAGAGTAGGAGCCACCAGCTGACTAGACTCATCCTGAATCGTAATCGCTCCGCTTTCAAAGAGCTGGTGCCCAGCAAAATGCCCCTGTTTCTTAACCAAGGCTGACGGAGATAAGAGCGAGTCCTCAGCCCCTAAAAGCTGGCGAAGCTCTGCCTTTCGCGACATATCCGTCACTCGAATGCTGGCCTTACTACGAACAAAGAGACTGGCAAAGATAGCTAAAGCTCTTTCTTCGCCATACTCTTCTATCAATTCTTTGACCAGCCAGACCGGCAAAGAATACTGGATCGAATAGCGTTTGTTTTTGCGCTTGATTGTTTCAAAATCAGCCACACCCTCACGCTCAATCCTACGTAACAAGGCATTGGCAAATTTTTCGCTGCCTCGTTTACGGATTTTCGCAATCTCAACAGCCTCATGAACAGCTGCATGCTGAGGGATTTTGTCCAGATAGAGCATCTGGTACAGACTGAGCATAAGCAGAATGTAGAGCCAGTTATCTAATTTATCCCTATCCTCAATCAGATGGGAAAGATACCATTCCAGAGTGATTTTCCGAGCAACTGTGCCGTAAACCAGCTCTGTTACCAGACCTTTATCTGCTTGACTCAGCGGACTTTGACTCAGAGCTCGATTTAAGGCGATATTGGAATAGGCTCCTTCTTCAAAAACTTCTTCCAAAATTTCCAAGGCCTGCCAACGGGCCGTTTTTTGCTTACTTTCCAAAAGTATCTCCTACGGATAGGCTGCGGCCCAGTCCATTCAAAAAATCAACGATAGCCATCTTGGGCTTACCAGCAGGCTGAACCGTCTTCAGCGAGAGGGCTCCCTTACCAGCTGCAACCACCAGTTCTTTTTTACTAATAGACAATATCTGTCCCGGCTGACCGCTACCAGCCATCATATCTGCTTCGTAAATCTTAAAGCGTTGCCCCTGCAGCAAGGTATGAGCTACTGGCCAAGGATACATGCCGCGAATTTGATTGAAAATTTGGCGGTTTGTTTTGCTCCAGTCTATCCGCTCTTCTTCTGGACTGATATTCGGAGAGAAAGTGACCTGGCTAGGATCCTGCGGCTGAGGGATAATCTGCCCTGCCCTATAAGCTGGCAAAACATCCAACAACAAATCTCGACCAATAAGCGCCAATTTTTCAAAGAGAGTTCCGACATTGTCAGTCTCTTCAATCGGCGTCGCCTTGCTGGCTATCATGTCTCCAGCATCCATTTCCTTGACCATTTCCATAATCGTAACACCCGCTTGCTCATCTCCATTGATCAGAGCATAGTGAATGGGAGCTCCACCTCGGTATTTAGGCAACAAGGAGGCATGAACATTCACCGCAAAGTCAACACTGTCTAGCAAGCGGCTAGGTAAAAACTGCCCAAAAGCAGCTGTGACAATACCGTCTGCTTCTAAGTTCATCAACTCCTCTAAATCCGAGCTTTGAGCCAGCTTCTCCGGTTGATAAACTTGCAGCCCGTATTCCAAGGCCAGCTCTTTTACTGGAGTCATGCGAATCTCTCTTTTACGGCCGACGGCCCGGTCCGGCTGCGTCACCACTGCTAACACTTCGTATTGCCCGCTGTCCAGCAGCCCTTTTAGGACAGTCGCTGAGAAGTCCGGTGTTCCCATAAATATTATTTTCATCATTTTAAACTATTGATTCCTTCTTTGTTCCTTCCCTTATTATATCAGAAGTCGCCTACAACAACCTTAATCTCGGCTAAAAAGCTTTACATGAAATTTTGTGGCTCATTATCAATTGCCAGGCGTAAATCTTTATTGTCCCGATTTTGTGTCCAGTCCAAGACTTGATTTAGCGTCGCCTGCAACTTGTCCTCAAAGCGATATTTGAGCAAAATCTGATAATGATAGAGATTGTGGGTACGAGCTATGGGCTTCGGCGTTGGACCCAAGATTTGCACTTTTTCTGACAGACCGCTCCGCAGAATATCCATAACCTCATAAGCTTTTCGCACTGCTGTCTCTTCGTCCTTGTGCGACAGGGTTAGACCGACCGTAAAGTAATAAGGCGGATAACCTAGCTGCCGGCGGATTCCCATTTCATAAGCATAAAAGCCTTCATAATCCTGCTGCTTTGCAAACTCAATCGCATAATGATGAGGATTATAGGACTGGATAAAGACCTGACCAGCCTTTTCAGCCCGACCAGCCCGGCCAGCCACCTGAGTCAGCAACTGGAAAGTTCGTTCTGAAGAGCGAAAGTCCGGCAGATTAAGAGCTGTGTCTGCATTGAGAACGCCAACTAGCGTTACGTTTGGAAAATCCAATCCCTTGGCAATCATCTGGGTTCCTAAGAGAATATCTGCCTGCTCTTGACCAAAACTTTCTAAAATGGCTTCATGACTGCCCTTCTTACGGGTCGTATCTACATCCATCCGCAAAATGCGAGCCTGTGGAAAGAGCTGAACCAGCTCATCATAAGCTTTCTGCGTCCCTGTCCCATAATAGCGGATGCTGCGGCTGGCACAGTTAGGACAACTATGAGGGATGTTCTTAGTAAAACCACAGTAGTGGCAGTTCATAGTTTTAGTGTCCATATGCAGGGTCAGAGAAATATCACAGTTGGGACAGCTATCAACGGTCCCACATTCCCGACACATAACAAAGCTGGAATACCCCCGCCTATTAAGCATGAGAACCGTCTGCTCTCCCTTATCCAGACGATCTTGAATAGCCTCTAGCAGGACTGGGGTGAAATTACTGGCTTCATGCTGGCCGATATAATCCCGAAAATCCACCACTTCCACTTGAGGAATCTGAGCTAGCGGATTTGCACGCTTGCTGAGCAGCTGAAAATCATAGACACCACGGCTTGCTCGAGCACGACTCTCCAAGCTCGGAGTCGCCGAACCCAGCACTAAGACAGCTTGATTGTACTGAGCTCGCAAGAGAGCCACCTCTCTGGCATGATAACGAGGATTGGAATCCTGCTTGTAGGAAGATTCATGCTCTTCATCAATGATAATGGCTCCAATATTTGTCAGCGGAGCAAAAATAGCTGAACGCGCACCAACAACAACCTGGGCAGCTCCTCGCTCCACCTTGCGCCACTCATCATATTTCTCACCGTCAGACAGGCCTGAATGCAAAATAGCAACTTGGTCGCCAAATCTAGAAATAAAGCGGTCAGTAACCTGCGGAGTCAGAGAGATCTCTGGAACCAACATGATAGCGGTCTTTCCCTGAGCCAGTGCCTCTGCGATGACCTGCAGGTAAACTTCGGTCTTCCCACTGCCTGTGACCCCTTCTAAAAGGACTGGCTGAGAATGATTCTGACCAATTTTCTGAGTGATTGCCGCAACCGCTGCAGCTTGTTCATCATTTAGGGTCAGACTTTGCTGCTGCCGCTCCTTTTGGAAATAAGCAGCAGAACGGCTGATTTCTCTATCCTCAATGCTAATTAGGTTTTCTTTGATAAAGTAATTAATAATATCGCGCGAAAAGTTTTCTCGCAAATCAGCCAAGAGCTGGCTGTCCTGCTGCTCCAGCAAGACTTCTTTTAATGCTTGTTTTTTCTTGGCTTGCCGGGGAAGATCATGATTTTGCAGAGCGTTATGATTAACCTGATACCATTTCTCAGTCTTAATATGCTTCTTGTCCGTTGCTTGATACTCCAGCCGAATACGGCCAGTCTGGGTCAGTCGCATCAGCTTGGCCTGACTTTTCTTGTCCAAATCAGAAAAGCGAAGACTGGGCTCCTGACCAAAGATAGCTGAGCGTTCCTTATCATTCAGCAGCTCTGTCGGATAGAGCAGTTTATCATAGCTGGAGTTGAGAAGACTAGGCAACATGGCCTTTAAAAGGCTAATCTTATAAGAAAAGACTGACTTGCGCAGCTCGTCCGCCAGCCAGAGCTGTTCCTGATTCAGCACGGGACTGAAATCAAGGACTTCCGCAATCTCCTTCAGCTCTTCTCGGTCTCCCATCTCATCAAAGCCGACCACAATCCCCTGAATCAGGCGATTTCCCTGCCCAAAAGGGACATGGACCCGCATGCCAGCCTCCAGCATCCCTGCAAACTCTTCTGGAATAGCATAACTATAGGGCTTGTCCGTCTGCATCAGAGGAACATCCACAATAATCTTTGCTAGCTTCACATTCTCACCCCACTTTCCTAAACATCATTACAGAAAAAATAAGATTGAGCATCCCCAACCTTAAATCTTCTCACCTTCTTCTTTTTCTTTAGCGATTTGCTCTTTAATCTTGCGTTCTTCTTCTTCTTTACGCAGGCGCTCTTCTTCTGCCCGACGGCGAACTGCTTCGCGCTTGCCTTCTGGATCTGGATGGATAACAACATTACCGGATTCAATTTCTTCCAAAGCACGAAGAGTGGATTTGACAGACTTGAATTCCTGCGTAGCGGGAGCTCCAGCTTCAAGCTCATGAGCACGCTTAGCTTCTAAAATAACCAAGGAATATTTTGACGGAACCTTGTCCAGCAAAGTGTCAATAGACGGTTTTAACATCATAATTTTCTACCTAATTTCTAACTTTCTATCGAATAATCGTTTCATTTTTGGGAAGCATGTCCTGATAACGGCCGATAACACGGTCTACTCGGAAATGCTCTGCTTCAATCACGCGCTTGACACGGTCGGCAGCCAGTGGCACCTGATCATTGACAATGGCATAATCATACTCGCGCATGAGGGCAATTTCTTCTTTGGCCTTTTCAATGCGCTGGGCGATAATCTCAGCACTGTCTGTCCCGCGGCCGACCAAGCGGTCTTTGAGTTCTTCTAAGTCTGGAGGAGTCAAAAAAATAAAGACGGCATCTGGAACTTTTTTCTTGACTTGCAAAGCTCCCTGAACTTCAATCTCCAGGAAGACATCAATACCTTTATCCAGCGTTTCATTGACATAAGTCAGAGGCGTCCCGTAGTAGTTTCCTACATACTCTGCGTACTCCAGCATCTGGCCCTGACGAATCAGCTCTTCAAACTCCTCGCGAGTGCGGAAGAAATAGTCAACTCCATCCACTTCGCCTGGGCGCTGAGGACGAGTCGTCATGGATACCGAGTACTGAAATTGGTTATCAGTGCTTTCGAAAATTTCTCGTCTAACAGTCCCTTTTCCTACACCAGAGGGACCAGAAAAGACGATTAGTAAGCCTCGTTCCGTCATCATGTCTCCTTCACAGTCTTTCTATCTAGTGTAACAAAATTAGACTGATATTTCAAGAGGATAGGAAGAAATGTATGTGTCTAGAGTTTTGAGAAAATAGAAAAATTAAGCAAGCAATCATACGGAAAACTAAATAGACCGGCAGACAATTCAAGAAAAAAGCAATCTGTTAACAGACTGCATTTTTTCTTTATTTTGCGTAGTCAACGGCCCGCATCTCACGGATAACCGTAACCTTGATATTGCCCGGATATTCCAAATTGTTTTCGATCTTTTCACGAACATCGTGAGCCAAAATCGTAATCTTGTCATCCTTAATCTTGTCCGGCTGAACCATAATCCGTATTTCCCGGCCGGCTTGTAAAGCAAAGCTGTTCTTGACACCCTTGAAGCTATTAGCGATTTCTTCCAAATCTTGGAGACGCTTGATATAGCTTTCCAGAGATTCACTGCGGGCACCTGGACGAGCAGCACTGAGAGCGTCTGCTGCAGCTACGATAACAGCAATGACACTTTCTGCTTCCACATCCCCGTGGTGGCTGGCAATCGTATTAACAACAACTGGATGCTCCTTGTACTTCCGAGCCAGTTCTGTCCCGATTTCCACGTGGCTGCCTTCAACCTCACGGTCGATAGACTTGCCAATATCATGGAGGAAACCAGCACGGCGGGCTAAATTGGCATTTTCACCCAACTCAGCAGCAATGATGCCGGAAAGCTTGGCAACTTCAATAGAGTGACGCAGGACGTTCTGGCCATAAGAAGTACGGAACTGCAAACGACCCATGATTTTCATCAGATCAGGATGCAGGTTAGGTGCTCCGATTTCATAAGCTGCGGCTTCTCCATACTCACGGATGCGATTGTCAATTTCCAGACGGTTCTTCTCAACCAACTCCTCGATGCGGGCTGGATGAATACGCCCATCTTTCAAGAGTGCTTCCATAGTCATACGAGCAATCTCGCGGCGAATCGGATCAAAACCTGAGAGAGTGACTACTTCAGGCGTATCATCAATGATGACATCAATACCAGTCAGACTTTCAAAAGTCCGGATATTGCGACCTTCACGGCCAATAATCCGCCCCTTCATACTGTCATCTGGCAGATGCACCGTTGAATTGGTTTGCTCAGCGACATAATCACCGGCAATACGCTGCATGGCTTGGACCAAGATATTCTTGGCAACCTTATCAGACCGCTCTTTGATATCTTGCTCCGCATCCCGAATCCTAGTCGCAATCTCTTTAGAAAGCTTGTCCTCGGTCTGCGTCAAAATAATATCACGCGCTTCTGTCTGCGATAGCGAAGCAACTCGCTCCAGCTCTGCAGCCTTCTGCTTTTCAAGTTCCGCTACTTGTTCTTCACGCGCATCAATGTGTTTAGATTTATCTGAGAGACTTTGTTCTTTTTGCTCCAAAGCCTTTTCTTTGTTGCTTAAATTATCGTCTTTGCGGTCAAGGGTAGAAGCGCGCTCTGTCAAGCGGCTTTCGATTTGTTTTAACTCTTGACGTTCAGACTTAAATTCTGCATCAACTTGTTCACGATATTTTCTGGCTTCTTCTTTTGCCTCCAAAAGTGCTTCTTTTTTAAGCGAACTTGTTTCTCGCTTGGCTTCTTTGACAATCAAATCAGCTTCGCGTTCAGCCTGTCCGCGTAAATTGGTTGCTTCTTGTTCAGCATTTAAAAGAGTAAGCTCTGCAGCTTCTTTAGATGATTTCATCTTAGCTGAGACACTTACATATCCAATCACTAAACCAATGATGGCAGCAAAAACAGACATAATTATAGGAAATAGGTCCATGTTTTTACTCCAAATCTATTTAATTGTTGAATTCAAAATTCCATACTATTCTATCACAAATCTAAAAAATTCACAAACCTATTTTTTGAAATTCAAGAAAGCTTTTGTCCAATTTTTACCGACTAAATTTTCAAAGTTTGTAGAAGCCCGAGCACCAAAACTTTTTCAAACCATAAACAAGATTATTCAAACTTTTCATTCCCCTAAGACCTAAATTTTATTCCCAAATAAAATATTTTTATGCTATAATCAGAGAAGAAAATGTGTCTATGAGACAGGCTTTTTCTTCGCTAACAAGACAAACTTATGGCTTGATATCACTAGAAAAACCTTCTCGCACTCGCTACATTGTAAAGGAGAAACCATGTCTAAAGAAGTTATCGTTGAAAGCTTTGAGCTGGATCACACCATTGTCAAAGCGCCTTATGTCCGCCTCATTGGAGAGGAAACCGGCCCTAAAGGCGACATCATTTCCAATTTTGATATCCGTCTGGTTCAGCCTAATGAAGATTCAATCCCGACTGCTGGCCTGCATACCATCGAGCATTTGCTGGCTATGCTGATTCGCAAGCGTATTGATGGTATGATTGATTGCTCACCTTTTGGCTGTCGCACTGGTTTTCACATGATTATGTGGGGCCAACACAGCTCCAGCCAGATTGCTCTGGTCATCAAATCCTGTCTGGAAGAAATCGCTGAGTCAACTAGCTGGGAAGATGTCCCTGGAACAACCATTGAATCCTGCGGAAACTACAAGGATCACAGCCTCTTCTCAGCCAAAGAATGGGCTAAACTTATTCTCAGCCAAGGAATCTCAGATGATGCCTTTGAACGCCATGTGATTTAAAACAATAAAAAGTTCTCGAAATCGAGAACTTTTTTTGTGCATATATAAATGAAATTCATCAGCAAAGCAGAAAGTCAGCTGCTGAAGAAATGTTCAAAGATGACTAGAAATCAAGCGAGTCAGCATGACCTGGTCCATTTCCGACGAAGTATCCAGTCTTACAGTTGATACTGAAGAGATAGGTGCCGTCTGGTTTGAAGAGGTTGTAGTAGCCGTTTCCTTTAATAATATTGACGCGTTCCAGGATATAGTTATCACCAGAAATATAACCACGCTCACGAGAAGTTTGCAAAATTTTCTCCAGAACGCCAGGGTTGAATGTCCAAGCTGGATTGTTGACGTCATCAATAGCCGCTTGGTTATAAGGGACTCGACTGAGATCTCTCTGCAGATTTACTCCATTGCTTGGAAGACCATAGCCAGAGTATGAGCTGGAAGCGCCTGAACCAGAAGCAGACGAGCTTGAACCGCCGCTTGTACCCGTACCGGTGCCTCCCTGATCAGTAGCAGGCGCTGGTGTTGGTACTTGTTGACTACGTCCTTGGGCAATTGCTGCCTTTAGAACTTCATCTAACTTAGCATTGCCACTTGATACATCTGAGAAGGTCGCATTTGTATTAGCCTTGGCTTCCTTGTTCAAGACACCGTCAGTGATTGCTCCGCCATCAAACTGCGAATTGACACTTTGGATAGCCGAAATCTGCTTGACCAAGGAATCATACTTGCTCTTGGCTGCATCATAGTCCTTGCTGCCTTTTAGCTTTTCAAGTAATGCTTTTAATTTTTCCAAATCGCCGAATTTACTGTTTTTGACAGCTGTCTGATTGCTATCTGTGAAGAATGCAGCATATTCATCATTAAAGGACTTCAGATCCTTGGCAGTATTATCAGAGCTAGAGGAAGACGAGCTCTTTTTGCTGGACTGCGATGTTGAAGAGCTAGAGCTTGTAACGGTCTTGTGGCCCCAATTATGCCCCAGAGCAAAGTAAAGCCCTGTGCCCGCTACAGCAATCCCGAAAAGTCCTAAAACTGGATAAAGGAAAGCTTTTTTCTTGTAGAAAGGTGTCTTAGGAACCTGTAATTCCTTCTCATCAAGCGGCTCCGGAATAGGACCGTAAGATGTCTTTTGAACGGGAGCAGCGGGAACCGCATCTTCCTGCTCTGAGCGTTGACTGCGAGAACCTAAGGGGTTTGGAGCTGCTTCTGGCTCACTTGCTGTCTCAGTGCCTGTCGACTGAGTTACTAGAGTCTCCTGTTCACTTTCAACCTCTTGCCGTCTTTCTTTGATGAAGTCGGTTAAATCAGAAGAGGCTTGCTCAGCCTGAGCGGCTTCCTGCTCCTGTAGCTTTCTGATTTTCTGGGTTTCAAATTTTCCAGCTTCGATTTCCTGACGGTGTTGCTTGATATACTTATCCAGCACATTGTCGCTTTCATTCACACCGGCTTCCAGCTCCTCTTTCTTACGAGTGGCTTGGCCGACTGTCATTTCCTTGGCCTCTTCAAAATCAAGGACCGACTCTTTCTTTTCTTCTTCCGGTGAGTAGTTTTCTTCTTTCGTCACGGCAAATCCTTTCTAATCTAACTGACGTTTGACCCGCTGGCCAAAATACTGATACAAATCAACTTTTAAAGTTCCATTATAAAGTTTGCGTTTTTTATCGGCCTGACTGCCATATTTGCTTTCAAAAGCTTCATCGCTAGTCAGGATAAACTTGCTCCAAGTTTTGAGCGGAGCAAAGGTTTCTCCCATCTCCTGATAAAGACGAGTCACAGCCTCATCATCTAGGAGGCGCTCCCCGTATGGCGGATTAGAGATAATCACACCATTAATCTTATCTGTATGCAAATCCTGCAGACGCATCTGCTTGAAGTGAATCTGCTCTGCAACTCCTGCTTGCTCAGCGTTTTTTCGAGCTAGTTCTACCATACGGCCATCGATATCCGAGCCAGAAATATCCAGCTGAATGGTCTGATCAATCTGACTGAGTGCAGTCGAGCGAGCCTGTGCTACCAAGTCTTTATCTACCCAATTCCAGTCTTCAAAGGCAAAGGAACGATGGAGTCCCGGCGCCATCTTCATCCCTATCATAGCAGCCTCGATACAAAAAGTACCAGAGCCGCAAGTCGGATCAATCAAAGGCTTATCTGGATACCAATTGGACAGGAGTAAAATGGCCGCTGCCATATTTTCCTTAATCGGTGCACCGCCTTTATCGACACGATAGCCACGTTTGAAGAGGCTAGACCCTGTTGTATCAATCATGACCGTCGCTACATCTTTTAGAATAGAAACCTCTATCCTAAACTCAGCTCCATTTTCCTGCAAAGGAACCCCTTCCGGACGTGCATAATGCTTCTGCAGCTTCTTGACAACCGCCTTTTTAGAAATAGCCTGAACGCTAGGCTCATTGTGAAGTTTTGACTTGACGCATTTGGCCTTGGCAATAGGAAATTTAGCTCCCAGCGGTAGATAATTCTCCCAATCCAGAGCAAAAACTCCCTGAAAGAGCTCTTCGAAAGTCTTGGCTGGAAAACTGCCAACTACAATCTTAATCCGATCGGCCGCGCGCAGCCAGAGATTGGTTTGAATAATGGTACTGACATCACCCTCGAAGCGAACCCGGCCATTTTCGACCTGACAATCAAGTCCCAGCTCTCTGATTTCACGGCCGACGACAGCTTCTAGCCCTGCCGCTGCAGTCGCAATTAAATTAAATTTTTCTTTCATCTCGGCTTTTAAATGGATTCCAATCTATACAAACAAAGGGAGTGAGACAAAAATCGTGATTTCGTCACATCGATTTTCCTCACTCTCCCTTTTTAAATTTTGGGCTGAGAAGGTTTCGCTGCCATTTATCAGCTAGCTCATTCCTTGAAATATCCATCAGACAAATGAAGCAACAGCTAGTTGAACTTGGCAGAGAATAGAGCGCTCAGCCACTCTCTTGCTATTCTATTATAAAATTTAAAGAGGACAGGACTTGCCGTCCCAGCCTCAGCCTATATGCAATTTTCTGTAAGCCATGTTTTGTTCCGGAAATGACTAGGTACCATTTCCTTCGATAATCATCTGTCTACTGTTTCCAGTCAGAGTGCTATGTTCGCTTCCACGCACTCCATGCCCCGACCAAAGTTTGGGTTGCTAGCTTGAGGGGTTTACCGCGTTCCACTTCTTCTGTTTCCAAAAGAACTACGTCACTGTGGCACTTTCAGACCTAATCAGACATATCAAAAGACTTAGCCCTTTCAGTCGCCGTAACGGAAAAATCCGTCCCTAGGCTTATTTCTTCGCCTAGCACAAACACTACCGGCATCACAGCCAGTGCTAGCATGGACTTTCCTCATGAAAATCTAAAATTTCCACGCGATTATCCAAAAATTGCACTGTTCTAAAAAGAACCATTATTCACGATCCAGAATTTGTTTTCCGAATACTTCCTTTTCAAGACGGTTCAAGCGCTTCAAGATATCAAAATTAGTCGCAGAAGTCATCTGAGGGAAGCTTTCTGCAGTTGACTGAGTCGCTTGTGTTGATTGGACAGGCTGAGTCGGCTGAACCGGTGCTTTTTCAACCGGCTTCGCAGCCAACTCTTCCTTGAGACGGCGATTTTCCTCACGCAGCTCCTTTACCAAGGCTGCATAAGTCTCATAATCCTTGATAATATCATCCAAAAACTCATCCACTTCGGACTTACTATAGCCGCGCACTTCGCGTTTAAAATCCTGATCAAAAATATCTTTTGCTGTAAAAATAATACTTGCCATCTTCTCTCTCCAATCTAGTTTATCATATTCAATTATAAACAAAATGCCTAATAAAAATCAAGATTTATCATCTAATTTCCCGAAAAATTTTCAGCCACTTCATTCAGGTCATCAAATGTTAATTTTTTGATAAAATATTGTTCTTGTTTTTTCATTTCTTGGTAAAGATATTTCAATTTTGTCTCCTGTTCTTCATCGTAAAACAGGTAGGCTCCGTCCGTATTTTGAATGATGAAGTGATTGTAATCACGAAACTGACTAGGATTTTGGTAGTTCGGATAAGCATACTTGACGAAATCCGTTTGCTTAAAAGCAGCTAATTTTGCCTGATTGGCTTCGTTCCAATTTTCGCCTTGATTCTCAAAGAGAAAGATGGTTGCCGTCTGAAATTCATAGTCTTTTTTCAATTCATTAGCTAGATCCAAAACCCAAGACTCGAAGCCCAGATTGCCCATAAAAACTAGCCAATCTACTCCTTCTTCCAAAAAACGGATTAAATCCCTCTTAGCGGCTTCTTTTATGATATTTATTCTCATATCTTTTTCCGTCGAAATGCCGATTTCAAAGGCTTTGTAGCCTGTTATTAATAGACTGGTCATTTATTCTCCCTTAAAAAAGTTTTTTGTGGTATAATAGAGTGATGCTATTGTACCAATAAGGAGTTTTATGGTCAACTATCCACATAAGCTGAAGGCAAAAAGCAGTATCAACAGGCCTGTTCCCGGCATTGTTAACTTTGCCAATCGTGGGATGTCTTTTGAAAAGATGATTAACGAATCCAACAGCTACTATCTAAGCAGAGGACTCGCTGTCATCCATAAAAAGCCCACCCCCATTCAGATTGTCAAGGTTGATTATCCGCACCGTAGCCGAGCCAAGATTGTAGAGGCTTACTTTCGGCAAGCTTCCACAACAGACTATTCTGGTGTCTACAAGGGCCATTATATTGACTTTGAAGCCAAGGAAACCCGACAGAAAAAATCGATGCCCATGAAAAATTTTCATTCGCATCAGATTGAGCACATGGAGGCTGTCCTCGAGCAAAAAGGCATCTGCTTTGTCTTACTGCATTTTTCCAGCTTAAGGGAGACTTACCTGCTTCCCGCTTCTTATTTAATTGAGTTTTACAAGATCGACAAGGGAGGGAAGTCCATGCCCTTAACCTACATTCAAGAGCATGGTTATCCGATTGAAATGCAGCAACTTCCCAGCATCCCTTATCTTGAAATTATCGAACAAAAACTACTAGGTGGTATTATAAATGAATAAACAAACTCTTATGCAGGCTTTGAAATATCTTGCAAGTGCACTTATAACCCTGCTTATGATTGGATTCGTGATTGGCTGTTTGGTATTTACCTACTATGCAGTCAAGGCTCCTAAACTTTCTGAAAAAGACCTCATCGCGACCACGTCCAGTAAGATTTTTGACAGCAATAACAATTTGATTGCGGACCTAGGCGCTGAAAAGCGGGTCAATGCTGAAACAAGTGAAATTCCTACGGATTTGGTCAACGCCATTGTCGCCATTGAAGACCATCGCTTCTTCAACCACCGCGGGGTAGACTTTATTCGGATTGCAGGTGCCCTTGTTAGCAACATCCGCGGAGGTCGCCAAGGGGGATCAACTCTGACCCAGCAATTGATTAAGCTGTCCTATTTCTCAACCTCTTCTTCGGATGCGACTCTTTCACGTAAAATCCAAGAAGCTTGGCTGGCCGCACAGCTTGAGCGTAAAGCGACCAAGCAGCAAATCTTGACCTATTATGTCAATAAAGTCTACATGTCCAACAGTAACTACGGTATGCAAACAGCAGCCCGAAGCTACTATGGCAAGGACCTAAAAGACTTGAGCTTACACCAAACGGCTCTGTTGGCAGGAATGCCTCAGGCACCTAACCAATACGACCCTTACACCCATCCAGAGGCTGCAACCAACCGCCGTAATCTGGTACTTCGTGAGATGCATGATCTCAAGTACATCACAGATGAGCAGTATGAGCAAGCTAAGAATACTCCTGTAACCGATGGACTTCAAAGCTTGAAAGCTTCCACTAGCTATCCTGCTTACATGGATAATTATCTTAAGGAAGTAATTGAACAAGTAGAAGAAGAGACTGGCTACAATGTCCTGACAACTGGTATGGAAGTCTATACAAATGTCAACACTGATGCCCAAAAGAAACTCTGGGATATTTACAACACAGGAGACTATGTAGCTTATCCAGATGACGAAATGCAGGTTGCGTCCACTGTTATGGATGTGCAAACTGGTAAAGTCATTGCCCAGCTCGGTTCTCGTAACCAATCTACCAACGTATCCTTTGGTACCAACCAAGCTGTTGAAACCAACCGTGATTTCGGTTCAACAATGAAGCCAATCACCGATTATGCTCCAGCTCTTGAAAATGAAGTCTATACTTCGACAGCTGCTCCTATCACGGATGCTCCATATAATTTCCCGTATTCCAGCACACCAGTCTACAACTGGGATAAGAAATATTATGGCGGGATGACGATTCAATACGCTATTCAGGAATCCCGGAACGTTCCTGCCGTGAAAACGCTGGAAGCCGTTGGTCTGGATGAGTCTCTCAAGTTCCTAAATCGTATTGGGATTAACTATCCTGAAATGTTTTATGTTAATGCCTTTTCAAGTAACACCAGCAAATCCGGCAACGAGTACGGAGCCAGCAGTGAAAAAATGGCTGCTGCCTATGCTGCTTTTGCCAATGGCGGTACTTACTACAAACCTCAGTATGTCAATCGCGTCGTCTTCAGTGACGGAACGGAGAAGACCTTCTCCAACAATGGTTCCAAGGCTATGAAGGAAACGACAGCCTACATGATGACCGATATGATGAAAACAGTCTTGCAGTCTGGTACAGGTACAAACGCTGCTATCTCTGGGGTTTATCAGGCTGGTAAGACTGGAACCTCCAACTATGCTGATGATGAATTAGCCAAGTTGACCAAGCCTTACTACTACTCTAGCATTGTCACACCAGACGAGCTCTTCGTTGGTTACACGCCTAAGTATTCAATGGCTGTTTGGACCGGCTACTCTAACCGCCTGACACCAATTCTTGATGATGGGGTTAAGGTAGCAACAGATGTCTACCGCGAAATGATGCTTTACCTAGCTCAAGATGGCTCTGCCTCAGAAGATTGGGAAATGCCAGATGGTCTCTACCGCAGTGGCTCTTATGTCTACCTCAACAGTGGTACTGGCTATAACCGTTACTACAATAACCAGCAGTACTATAACTATTCTAGCTATAGCAGTTACAGTACAGAAGCTAGCTCTGACACATCAGCTTCCAGTGAGCATTCTGGTGATTCAAACAATAACTCTTCTAGCCACAATGACTCCTCTTCCGGTAACGGTGGAGATGACTAGAGTGACGAAGATTAGAACACAAATTAAAAGAGTAAGAATGAAAAATTCTTACTCTTTTCTTATTCTCTCATCAAAGCTTACTTTGCCAAAGCTCCCATGGGATCCCACGGAGCTAGGACAAGAGGCTCTGCTTCATATGCAGCTAATTCTGCGGCTGTCAGAAACTCTTTACGGACGACGATTTGATAGGTATACTCGTCCATCCAAGCGTCAGAGGCTACGAAATATCCCTTATTACCAACCTTTTCGCCCCAGGAGTTTTCGACCTTCCATTTCTTAGCCTTGCCATTTTCATCCAAGTCTACCCCTGTCAAGACCATGGCGTGGGTCATGAGGCTTTCGCTATAGTCCAAGCGGCCAGCCTTATCCTGAGTTAGTCGAATATCCATGCTAACAGTGAAATCGTGCATCCCCTCTGCCATAACACCTGCCTTGCGATTGCTAGACTGACCAACATCCGAGCCAAACCAAACGGTCTCGCCAGCCTGCATTTGCGCAATAGCCAGCTCTTTTAGTCGGTCCATTTCAACATTCAAATAACGTACTGGCTTACTGCCAACGACATTGCCCAGCATCTCAACTGTATAGGACCTACCATAAGGCTTGTCAGCAGTCGGTGCATTGATGATAGAGACATAGTCATCTAGCTTAAGGTCGACATATTTTTGATAGAAAGTCAGAGGTGTCAATCCGCTCTCGCTATGGAAATGATTGTCCTTATCTCGATAAGAGAAGTCAAACTGGCGAGGCGGCAAGCCTAAATTCATAGCTAGAAAGTTAAAGACTTCCTGTAGGAGTTCTTCTTTTTTAGTTTGAAGTTCAGCCGATTCTGCCCCTTCCGCTCTTAATTCTCGCAAAATCTGCGCATCTTGACGCAGGAGTTTATTGAGAATCTGATTGAGCTCACGGCTGTTGCTGGAAGAAATTGACTCCGGATAGACTGACTTAGGCACGACGCCGTATTTCTCAAAAAGCGCCACGACCATATCCCATTGACCACCATCCTGCTGAGGCGTATCTAAGAGAAACTTGAC
>JABZYU010000024.1:0-23129 GCA_015264985.1 Streptococcus sanguinis
TAGCAATAAAGAAAGCTCCATAAGTTGGCGATTTAGAGCCAATAATGGCTACTGCGTAGGCACCGATTGCCATAAAACCAGCATGGCCAAGAGAGAATTGACCTGAGAATCCGACAATGAGATTGAGCCCGACCGCCAGAATAATATTAATCCCAATCTGTTCTAAGATTTGAATGTAAAAAGCATTAAGAACACCGGCACTAACCAATACTGTCATCAGCAAGTAGCCGATTAAGACAAGGCCAAGCCAGAAAATATTTACCTTTAAATTCTTTTTCATACCTTACACCTTCTCTTTCACATTTTTACCGAGGATACCAGCTGGACGGATCAGAAGAATGACAATCAAAATCGCATAGACAATGGCATCACGGAAATCAGATAGTCCAAGCGCTGTCGCAAAAGTTTCCAAAAGACCGATAACAAAGCCACCAAGCGCGGCACCAGGAATGATTCCAATACCACCGAGAACGGCTGCTACAAAGGATTTAATACCTGGAGTCATTCCCATCAGAGGCTCCAATGAATTATAGTAAAGGGCAATCAGGACGCCAGCAGCTCCTGCAAGAGCTGATCCCAGAGCAAAGGTGAAGCTGATTGTCCGATTGACATTGATTCCCATCAGCTGGGCAGCATCACTATCTACAGATACAGCTCGCATAGCCTTACCCATCTTTGTCTTCTGCACGATGAACTGCAAAGCCACCATGAGGAAAATCGAAATTCCCAAAATCAGCAACTGAATATTTGAGATAGAAATCGGTCCTAAGTTAAAGCGTACTGTTTTAATAACCTGTGGGAAGGAACGGGTATTGGCACCGACAAAGAAAATCATGCCATACTCGAGGAGAAAAGAGACCCCAATGGCTGTAATCAAAGCCGCAATCCGAGTCGAATTTCGCAGAGGACGATAGGCTAAAAATTCAATAACCACACCAAGAATCGCTGTCCCAATCATCGCTAAAATGAGAGAAAGGAAGAAATTAAACTTCAGGATATTAATCAAGTAATAACCCATAAAGGCACCAATCATATAGATATCGCCGTGGGCAAAGTTAATCAGCTTAATAATCCCATAAACCATGGTATAACCCAAAGCCAGAAGCGCATAAACACTACCCAGGATTAGACCGTTGACTAATTGTTGGAGCATTAGACACCACTCTTTCTATAATAAAATAAGGAATGGGACAAAAATCAGCAGACTAGGTCGTGATTTTATCATCCCACTCCCAAAATACGAATAATAGTTGATTGAGAAACGAAGAAGAATAGATTATAAAACAATACTCTCTCAAATCCGTAGATTTATAAAGAAATCATCTACTAACTTGCTCAAGCAACTAGAAATAGAAAACAAGTCAAAGACTGGGATAGCCCCAGCCTCGTAACTATTATTCAGCTTTAACTGTTTCTACAGTATCTACTTGACCGTCTTTCAAGCCAATCATCAGAGCTGTTTTCACTGGATTGTGGTCTTTATCAATAGTGATTGAACCAGTCACTCCATCGAAATCTTTAAGCTTAGCCAAGTTGTCTTTGATATCTACAGAAGTTTTAGCACCCTTAGCTGCTTCTGCTGCCATATAAACAGAATCATATGCCAGAGCTGCAAACATAGAAGGCTCTTCTTTGTACTTAGCTTTGTATGCTTCAACAAACTTCTTAGCTTTTTCTGACATTTCACCCGAAGTTGTAAAGCCAGATACATAGTAAACATTTGTAGCTGCAGCTGGAGTTGCTTGCTCAACGAACTTAGCATCACCAAAGCCATCAGGACCAACGATTGTTTGGTCAATACCCAAACCACGCGCTTGATTGACAATTTTACCAGCTTCTGTATAGTAACCTGGAACAACCAGAGCATCAAATTCTTTGCCTTTAATCTTTGTCAAAGCAGCTTGGAAGTCAGTATCCTTAGATTGGAAGGTTTCTGTTGCTACAATCTCACCCTTGAATTCCTTCTTGAAGGCATCCGCCATTCCTTTAGCGTAGTCACTGGATTGATCATAGTAAAGAACGACTTTCTTAGCTTTCAAGTTGTCAGTGACATACTTAGAAATGATTTTACCTTGGTAGCTATCAATGAAGGTTGCACGGTAAAGATAATCTTGCTTGTTGGTCAGGTCATCCTGTGTCGCACTTGGTGTAATGATTGGTACACCTGCTTTAGCAGCATTTGCAGTAGCTGAAGCTGTAGCTCCAGAAGTCGCAGGGCCAATGATTGCATTTACCTTGCTTTGGGTAACCAAGCTAGTAGTGATGGTAGATGCTTCAGCTGTTTCTGATTTGTTATCCTTATCAGTAACTTCAATCTTCTTGCCATCTACGCCACCAGCAGCGTTGATTTCATCAACGGCCAACTGAGCACCATGTTGTTCAGCTGTACCGTAGGCTGCTACTTCACCTGATTCTTCAAAGTTAAAACCAAATTTAATCGTATCGCCAATTTCTGTACCAGTTGCTGTTGAGTTGTTATTGGATACTTCTCCACAAGCTGCGAGAAGAGCCGCACTAGCAAAAGCTACTAAGGATAGTGCAAATTTTTTCTTCATTCCGAAATCTCCTTAAGTGATTTGATTGATGATATAGTAAGAATATATCGAATTATCTGACAATTGTCAACCCTTTATAGAAATTTTATCAAATGATAACGTTTTCTTGCTCTCTATACAGGCTTCCAACAAAGTTTTGATCCAGTTCTTTTATGTGAGAAATCCGAACTTGCTTAACATAGCGCTCCTTGGGCAGATTCTCCTGTAAGTTCTGGGCTTCCTCTTGATTGACATAGAGATGCAGATAGCGATGCTTCTTAGAATGATAAATAATATCCCCAAAGTTAGCTAGCTTTTTGGCATCTCGATTATAGTAAAGATAGACAATCAAGCCCACTCTTTCTTCTCTCTCTATCATAAAACTCCTTTCCGGTCCATGTAGTTCTTAGATGATTATAGCAAAGATAGGTCAAAAAAACTAGCCCTGAAAAGCTTTATGATTAGCTTAAAACACTTAGTGTTGACAGACTAACAAATTCAAAACAACAAAAAGGAGCCGCTTTTGGCTCCTCCTCTGTTAGCTCAGATTGCTATTTTCCATGATTTCGTCAATAAAGCCGTATTCCAAGGTTTCCTGAGCACTCATCCAGTAATCACGCTCTGCATCCTTGTGGATTTGCTCAACGGACTTGCCAGAGTTTTCAGCTAAGATTTTTTCCAAGGTATTACGAGTTCTAAGCAAGTGTTCAGCTACAATGGCCATATCCGTTTGCTGAGTGCCGCTTCCAGCTCCGCCCATCGGCTGGTGAATCAGATATTCTGCATTTGGAAGCATGAAGCGTTTGCCCTTAGCACCACTGGAAGCAATGATTGTTCCCATGCTGGCAGCTACACCCATAACAATGGTCTGAACATCAGACTTGATGAAGTTCATAGTATCCACAATAGCCAGACCTGCTGAAACGGATCCCCCCGGCGTATTTACATAGAGATAAATATCTTTAGTATTGTCCTGTGCATCCAAGAAAAGGAGCTGGGCAATGACTGAATTAGCCATATTATCCTCTACTGGGCCAGTCAGCATGATAATGCGGTCTTTTAATAGCCGGGAGTAAATATCATAGGAGCGTTCTCCTCGGCTGGTTTGTTCAATAACTACAGGAATCATAGTTTTCTCTCTTTCTCTTTTTAAATTTTTCTATCAAACTAGGGGAATAGAATTTCAAATTACGAGACTATTATATCCTTTTGGTCAAAAAAGGTCAAATAGAAACTTTTACTTGGTCCCGAAAAGACGATCTCCTGCATCTCCTAGTCCTGGTACAATATAACCATGATCATTGAGATGATCATCCAGAGCAGCTGTGAAAATATCAACATCTGGATGAGCTTCCTGCAAGGCTTTTACTCCTTCAGGCGCTGAAACCAAACACACAAATGTAATGTGGCTTGCACCACGTTTCTTGAGAGAATCCACAGCCAAGATTGCAGAACCACCCGTAGCCAACATTGGATCTACAACAAAAATCTGACGTTGGTCAATATCTTCTGGTAGCTTAACCAAATATTCAACCGGCTTCAGGGTTTCTTCATCACGGTACATTCCGATATGCCCAACTTTAGCTGCTGGAACCAAGCTCAGAAGTCCATCCACCATGCCAATACCAGCCCGCAGGATTGGTACAATAGCCAATTTTTTCCCTGCAATCTGCTTTTGAACTGTTTTCGTAATCGGTGTTTCAATTTCTACATCTTCAAGTGGTAAATCGCGCAAAACTTCATATCCCATGAGCATTGCGATTTCATCAACTAATTCACGAAAAGCCTTGGTAGAGGTATCTGTACGACGCAAGATAGACAATTTATGCTGAATTAGTGGATGAGCGATAACTTCAAGTTTTCCCATGATTGGATTTCCTTCTTTCAATTTATTCTTCTTATTATATCAAAAAAAGAGTGAAAAGGCTTGCCATAAGCAAGCCTTTTCAAAGATTTTCTACACCTTACAGCCATTCTCTATAGCGCTTGATATAAAGGTGTTTAACAAGGGTTACACTAACCATATAAAGCGCAATAATCAAGAAGAGGAAAAGGAAATAAGTGCCATTCAGCGGAGCTGTCTTCAGAACTGACGCAAAGAGGCTGTATGGCAAGGAAGTAACAAAGAGAGCTGCTGCTATGGTCGTCACAATAACGGATAAAGCAGGACGGCTCTGCACAAATGGCAGCTTAGGTGAGCGCAGCATGTAGATGACCATGGTCTGGGTCCACATAGACTCAATGAACCAGCCTGTTTGAAAAAGAGTGATAAAGGTCTCTGCCTGTTCAGTGCCAGCTTGATAACTGCTTCCTGTTATCATAGGAACAATGATAAAGTAGAGGGCTAAGTATGTCAAAACATCAAAAATGGATGAGATAGGCCCAATCCAAGCCATAAAGCGGGTAATAGAGTTAGCAGACCAAATCCGTGGTTTCTTGAGAAATTCACTGTCAACGTTATCAAAGGGCAGAGCGATACAGGACAGATCATAAACCAGATTAAGGACAATCAGATGAACTGGTGCCATAGGAAGAAATGGCAAAAAGATACTGGCAAAGAGGAGAGAAAAGATATTCCCAAAATTGGAACTGACCGTCATCTTGATATACTTGGTCATGTTGGCATAGACCTTGCGTCCCTCTACCAACCCCTTCTCCAGAACCATGAGGTCCTTGTCCAGCAGAATGACATCTGCCGTTTCCTTGGCAATATCGACAGCTGTATCAACAGAAATACCCACATCTGCTACCTTCATAGAAGGTGCATCATTGATACCATCACCCATGTAGCCAACCTTGTGACCATTGGCCTTGAGTTGGAGAATGATCCGAGCTTTTTGGTCAGGTGAGAGCTTGGCAAAAACCGTTGTATGCTCTACTGCTTGGCTCAATTCCTCATCTGATAAAGCATCTACCTCTACGCCTAGTAAGATATTATCTACATCTAACCCAACCTTTTCACAAACTGCCTGGGTCACCTTATCATTATCACCGGTCAAAATCTTAGTAGCAACGCCGTACTCAGCCAAGATTTCAATAGCTGGAGCCGCAGATGACTTAGGTGGATCTAGAAAGGCCAGATAGCCCGTCAAAATCATGTCGGACTCATCCTTCACTTCATAGTCGTAATCTTCTTCTAAGTCTGACTTGTAGCTAACACCAAGCACACGCAGCCCTTGCTCATTGAGTTGAGCCACTTCCGCAAGGATTTCCTGACGAATCTCCTCAGTCAGTTCCGTAATGCGTTTCTTGTATTCTACATGGCTAGAGATAGCCAGCATTTCCTCCAAGGCCCCCTTGGTCACCATGCTGATAACATCCTCATCATCCTTGACGATGACACTCATACGACGACGCTCGAAATCAAAGGGCAGTTCATCAATTTTCTTAAAGGTTTGGTCTAGATTACGGACAATCTCATGCTTTTCTGCTTCTTTCTCCGTCCGATTGATAATAGCCCGGTCCATAAGATTTTTGAGACCAGTTTGATAGTAGGAATTGAGAAAGGCACGACGGAGCACTGCTAAGTCCAAATCTCCATGAATATCCAGCGGGTATTCTAACACAATCTCGTCTTGGGTCAGTGTGCCCGTCTTATCCGTACAAAGGATATCAATAGCTCCTAGGTCTTGGATGGCATTCAGCTTCTTAATCACGACCTTTTCCTGAGCCATGATAATAGAACCTTTAGCCAGGCTCGCTGTGATAATCATAGGCAGCATTTCTGGAGTCAGGCCGACCCCAACGCTGAGGGCAAAGACACCTGCTTCCAGCCAGTCGCCGTCTGTCAGACCGTTTATGAAGAACACGACCGGCACCATGACGAGCATCAGACGAATCAAGAGCCAGGAAATGCTATTCATCTCACGCTCAAAAGAGGTCGGCTCATCATAGGTGTTAAGCGTCTGCTCAATGGCTCCCATCATGGTCTCATCGCCAACCACCAGCACCAGAGCTGTAGCTCTTCCGGAAATAACGTTGGTTCCCATAAAGGCCAGCGACTCTGTTTCTAAAAGGCTATCTAGATTTTGCCCATCCGACTTGGCCAGACAGACCTTTTCTACTGCATCGCTTTCGCCTGTCAGGCCGGACTGCTGAACAAAGAAATCACGCGAATCCAGCAGCAGTACATCTGCAGGAATCATGTCTCCAGCACTAAGTTTGATGATGTCTCCTACAACAAGCTCATCAATCGGCAGTTCCTGCTCTGCTCCTTCACGGATAACCGTAGCCGTGTTGACAATCAGCCGAGACAAATTACTAGCAGCGCGGTCGCTCCGCAATTCCTGAACAAAACGAATGCCTCCAGAAATCAAGACCAGAACGACAATAATGATAGAAGTTGTCGGATCTTCCTCACCAGGCTTAGCCAGCCAAACATTGGTCACTAAAGACACGAGAGCAATCACCAATAGGATGACTGTAAAGGGGTTAATGATAGACTCGTAAATTTTCTTTAGAATAGAGTCTTCCTGACCCTTTGTGATGATATTTTCACCATAGAGGTCACGATTTTCTTCGACCTGCTCTTCTGTCAGGCCGCGAAAAGAACTCTTGTAAAAAGCCAGAGTTTCTTTTACAGGAAGCTGCAGAGCAGCAACTAATCTTTCTTTTACTGTTTTCATTGGTTTCTCCTTGATGTATGATTGATAAATTTCATACACAGGGACCAATCACTTTATGAGGACAGAACGACACAAATCAGCGATTGGCTGTGTATGTGCGGTTCCGGATAATCGTCAATTTGCATCGCGTGTCTCCTTTCTTAATTTATAAAAACAATTAAAAGTCCCAAGATGCCTGCAAGACGTCAAAAGTGGCATTCATCTTCTGTGTCCAATCTTGCAATTCTGGAAAATTTTCTTTTAAAGAAAATCCAATAACTTCTTCACGTAAATTCCACCAATCTACAAGAGCAACTACTTGGATTGTTGCAATATTTAAAGAGAGCCCTTGCTCAGTAGCCAGTTTCTCTAACAAAGACAAACTCCGTATATTTCTCTCTTCAATTTGCTGATGTCTGTTTTTCCACCAATGTTCTTTTTCATGGAAAAATTTTTCCGCAACAATCGGCATTGTATTTTCCAAAATTCCTTCAGCAATGGACAGTATATTTAAAACATGCCATTTCTCCATTCCATTGGGGAAAAGTGAGACTTCCTGACCTAGTTCGTCTAAATATTGAGAAATTAAATCACTACCATATAACCATTCTCCACTGGAAGCTTGAAAAGCAGGAATTCTACCTAAAGGATTATCTTGATTGTGTGGTGAATTTCTATCAAAAGCCACCTGAACTTTCTGAATATCCACTTGCTCCTCTAAATGATGGTGTAAAATTGTAACATATACCTTACGCGCAAAAGGACTGGTACTAGAATACCAAAATTTCATCACTATTCCTCCTTCTTTTTCCTTAAGAGGCAGGCCAATCAAATATTTGCACTCTTGAAATATTTTCAACAAAAAAGAATACCCTGCCAATTTCTCAGCAGGGTTGTTTGCATGTCAGGTTATTCGCTTCATTGTTTTAAGCACAGATAAAGCAAGCATTCACCGTTCAAGCTTTAACTCCATAAGGCGATGAAATGAGCTTAGTCTTGACCTTGGCGATCAGGACTGTTAACCAACGAGTAGTGTCTCCACTGCTTTGCGGTAGTCATCCGTATCCTTATGGTAGCCTCACCTACCGATTTTCCACTATTACTATACTCCTCTTTCAAAGGATTGTCAATCATTTTTTCTCGCTTGAGACAAATTTCAAAAAATTCTTGATTTATTTTGGCAATACCTCTGCAATACGGGAGCAGATTTCTTCAATCATCGTCTCTGGAGCAGCAACATTTAGGCGGGCATGGCCCTTGCCTTCTTGACCAAAATCACTTCCTCTATTCAGGACAACCTTAGCCTCTTCTCGCAGAAGCTGGAAGAGCTGGTCATCTGTTAGGCCATAATCTGAAAAGTCCAGCCAAATCAGATAAGTCCCTTGAGGCTTCATGACCCGCAGGCGCGGTGCCTCTTTGGCAAAATAAGCAACTACAAAATTCACATTCTTCTCAAGAACTTCCTTGAGCTCCATCAACCAAGTCCAACCATAACGATAGGCTGCTTCTGTCGCTAAAAAACCAAGGCCAGGAATTTCATGCTGGTTGTTGGCCAGCTGGCGTTTTTTAAACTGATGTCGTAAGCTTGGATTCTCAATCACAGCATAGGAATTTTTAGTCCCAGCAATATTAAAGGTCTTAGTTGCACTGGCTAAAATCAAGCTAAAGTCCTTAAAGTCAGGCGAAACAGTATTGAAAGACTGATGTTCATGGCCAAACAGCGTCAAGTCTTGGTGGATTTCGTCTGAGACCAGGAGGACGCCGTACTTTTGGCAGAGGCGGCCAATTTTCTCTAACACTTCCCGTTCCCAAACTCGACCTCCGGGATTATGAGGATTACATAAAACATAAATCTTGACTTCATTGTCTGCAATGTCCCGCTCCAACTGCTCAAAGTCAATCTGAAAGAGACCATCCTGCTCTATCAAAGAATTGGTAATAAGCTGACGATTATTGAGCTTGACACTGCGGGCAAAAGGAGGGTATACAGGAGTATTGATTAGAACAGCATCCCCTTCCTTGGTAAAGGCTTGGATAGCCGTCGAAATAGCAGGAACAACCCCCTCGATAAATACCAAAGCATCCCGATCAAAGGTATAGTCGTGCTCATCCCGCTCCCAATCTAGAACAGCATTGATTAGCTCTTCACTGGCATAGGTATAGCCATAGACCAACTGATTAGCATAGTCATGAACGGCTTGCTGGATTTCAGGCAGGACTTCAAAATCCATATCTGCAATCCAAGCTGGCAGAACTTCTTTGTCCTTCTCCGCTTCTTTCCATTTATAAGTATGATGCCCTACACGACAGGGTGCTTTTTCAAAATTATATCTTCCCATATTATTCATTCTCCAAGGCTGCACGTAAATCGTCTACCAAATCTCGACTATCCTCAATTCCAATTGACAGGCGTAGCAAATCATCAGTTAAGCCATAAGAATGACGCACTTCCACCGGAATGTCTGCGTGAGTCTGGGTCGTCGGATAGGTAATCAGGCTCTCCACTCCACCCAAACTTTCCGCAAAGGTAAAGACTTTCAGGTTATTTAAGAGATGAGGAATCTTCCCTTCGTCCACAACTTTAAAGGAAATCATACCACCCTTTCCTGGATAGAGAACCTCTTTTACCGCAGGAGATTGCTTCAGAAAAGCGACTACTTCTTGCGCATTCTGAGTAGAACGTTCCATGCGGAGAGCAAGTGTCTTGAGACCGCGCAAAAGCAGATAGCTGTCAAAAGGAGACAGGACAGGCCCAGTTGTATTGAGGTTATAGAATAGCTTGTCATAAATAGCAGCGTCATTGGTCATGATAGCTCCAGCCAAGACATCATTGTGCCCACCCAGATACTTGGTCGCAGAGTGCAGAACTATATCAGCTCCATCCTCCAGCGGTCTTTGGTAAATAGGACTGTAGAAGGTATTGTCCACAATGACAGCTGCTCCTCGCTCATGAGCTGCTTGGGAAATGCGGGCAATGTCAAACTCTACCATAAGAGGATTGGTCGGTGTCTCGATATAGACAATATCTATATCCTCTGTCAGATTGTTCAGCAGTTCTTCTTCTGTATTGGCATAGCTAAAGGCAAAGCGCCCTTCTGCTTCAGCCTGAGCAAACCAGCGGAAAGAGCCACCATAGAGATCCCGAACAGCCAAAACCTTGCTGCCAACTGGAAAGGCACTAAAGGCCAGCACAATAGCCGACATACCAGAGCTAGTCGCTAGAGCATAATTTGCACTTTCGATAGCAGCCAGAGTCTCTTCCAAGCTAACCCGCGTTGGATTCTTGGTTCGAGTATAGTCATAACCTGTTGACTGACCAAACTCAGGGTGCTGGTAGGTTGTTGAAAAATGCAGGGGTGTTGTTAAAGCACCAGTTGTTTCATCTTTTTTTACCCCAGCCTGAGCCAGTAGTGTATTTAATTTTACGTCCTTACTCATATTAACCTTCCAATCCTTCGCTAATATTTCACCCTCTATTGTAACATCTTTTGAAAACATTTTTCTTTTTTCTTTTCAAGAGCTAGCTATAGTTTGAAACTATAATGTTAATGTTTTAGACATAGTAAAGATAAAAATTAAAAAGTCCTGCGGCTTTTTAATAGATATGAAAGCGTCGTCGCAGACTAGCCGCTTTTGAACCGATAAAGCGATCCATAAGACGAACTTTGAGTGCCAGTCCGCCATAAACAGCGAGGCCGATACCGCCAATCAGAGCTATATAGACAAAGCTGGAAATCCGACCGCTTGGATGAAGGAAGAGACCGATAAGAAGCTCTGCCACCAAGACAAAGATGGTCATCAGAACCGTCAGAATCACTGACAGGAGGCTCCGCTTAAAGAGGTTCTTAGGATTCAGCCCTGTTACCTTGCGAATTTCCTGATACATGAGCAGGATTGGGATAATCAAACCAACTGTCGTCGCAAGAAGAGGACCATAAGCTTTGAAAAAATAAATCAAGGGTACTTGCAGCACCAGCTTGATTCCTACTCCATAGAGGAAGTAAATAATAGCTTTTCGATTTTGGAAAAGGGCCTGAATCATCGGAGCCAACACCGTATATAGACTAAGGATAATGGTCTGCAGCATAGCAAAGATAAAAAGTCCCAGAGCTAAGCCGTCTGGCTTGCCATAGAAAACAGTATACAGAGGTTCCGCTACCAAAACAGCACCAATGGTTGCTGGCAAGATAAAGAAAATCAGCATACTAAGATTATCCTGCACCAAGCGGGCAGCCGAGCGAAAATCACCTTTGACATAGTTCTCGGTCAAAAGCGGAATCCCGACACCGCCGATAGAGGTTGCCACGGCAATTAAAATCATGGTGATTTTATTAGGATTTGCTGAGAAATAGGCAAACTGAACCAGCAGCTCGGATTTGCTGTACTTGCTAATCCAGCCCATGACATGGATAAAGGTAGCTTGGTCAATAATCTGAAAAAGCTGAATGGCAGATCCTGTGATAATGAAAGGAATGGCTTCACGAATGGTATCCCAGAGGAGGGCACGGCCATTGATCTCCCCTGCATTAGCAGGCTTATGAAGGATGGAAGTCAGCATACCTGTCTTCCAGAGATAGAAGGCTAAGACAGCCATGCTAGCAAGCATACCGATAAAGGCGGCAAAGGTGGACTGGGTAACCGCTTCTACATAGTTGCCAGAGCCGATTTTCATGATGAAAAAGGCTGTCAGCAGCATCCAGATAACCCGAATGACCTGCTCCGCAATCTGACTGATGGCATAAGGCTTAAGATTGTTAAACCCTTGGAAAAAACCTCGGATAACACTCATGGATGGGAATATCAAAACAGCCAAAGACAGACTCTGCATGACTGGCACCAAGTCTGAACCACCGCCAGACATAGAAGCGAAAACTGGTGAAAGTAGGTACATCATCACTGCAAAGACAGCTCCCAAAAGCAACATAAACTTGAGAAACTCGCGAATCAAAGTAAAACTGTGCTCTTCCTTGTCAATGGTATTGTACTTAGCCACCTGCTTGGCCACTGCCACTGGCACGCCGGCTGTCGAAATCAGTAAAAACCAAGCATAAATATTGTAGCCCATAGTAAAAAGGCCGTTGGCCTCGGCGCCGTGCTTGCCCATCCAGATATACCAAGGAATGATATAGATGGCCCCCAGAAGACGACTGATAAAATTGCTGGCAGTTAGCCAGGCAGTTCCCCGCAGCATCTGCTGCTGCTGGCTTGTTGTTTCTTGGCTCATAGAAAACCTCTTCTATTTATTCTTCTTTTATTATAAACTTTTCCTTGCCTCTTGTAAAACCCAGCCATAAGGTTTACAATAGATTTATGATTAAAATTGAAACCGTATTAGATATTTTAAAAGAAGACCATAATTTTCGTGATATTGTCAAAGACGGAGAATACTTCTTCTCTTATAGCGGCTTGACTTTCGATAGTATCAGTTATGACAGCAGGGAAGCAGATGCCTCTACCCTCTTTTTTGTCAAGGGTGAGGCTTTTAAGAAAGAATTTCTAGAAAAAGCCGTCACAGCTGGCCTGCGCTTTTATATCAGCGAGACAGACTTTCAAGTGGGCATTCCGGTCCTCTTAGTCAACGATGTCAAGCAGGCCATGAGTCTCTTAGCCATGGAATTTTACGGCCATCCGGAGAAGAAACTCAAATTACTTGCCTTTACTGGCACCAAGGGTAAGACAACTACAGCTTATTTTGCCTATCAAATCCTTTCCCAAAGCCATCGACCTGCCCTGCTCTCGACTATGAACACTACTTTGGATGGCGAGACTTTCTTCAAGTCAACTCTGACAACACCAGAGAGTCTGGATCTTATTAAAATGATGGCCCAAGCCCTTGCTAATGATCGGACTCATCTCATCATGGAAGTTTCCAGTCAGGCTTATCTCAAGAAAAGGGTCTATGGCCTAACCTTTGATGTCGGTGTCTTTCTTAATATCAGCCCAGACCATATCGGCCCCATTGAGCATCCTACTTTTGAAGATTACTTCTACAATAAACGGCTTTTGATGGATAATAGCCGAGCGGTTATCGTAAATAGCGATATGGATCATTTCCAAATCGTGAAAGAGCAAGTCGCTTCTATGGAACATGATTTCTATGGAGCAGGCTCTAGTAACACTATCACGGATTCTCAGGCTTTCAGCTTTGAAGCGACTGGTAAGTTAGCTGGCCACTACGATATCCAGCTCATTGGCCACTTCAATCAGGAAAATGCAGTAGCGGCTGGTCTTGCCTGTCTGCGACTGGGTGCTAGCCTCGAAGACATCAAAAAAGGAATTGCCGCAACCCGAGTACCAGGCCGTATGGAAGTTCTGACTCAGAAAAATGGTGCCAAAATCTTCGTTGATTATGCTCACAATGGCGTCAGCCTGAGCAACCTGCTGTCTGTGGTAGAGGAACACCAGAAGGGTAAGATTATCCTCCTCTTGGGTGCTACCGGCAACAAGGGTGAAAGCCGCCGCAAAGACTTCGGTCTCTTACTCAATCAGCATCCTGAGCTAACCGTTATCTTAACCGCGGATGACCCCAACTATGAAGATCCTCTAGCCATTGCGGAGGAAATCGCATCCTATATCTCCTATCCAGTGGAAAAAATAGCCGACCGTGAAGAAGCCATCAAAAAAGCTCTCAGTCTGACTGAGCGAGAGGGAGATGCCGTCATTCTAGCTGGCAAAGGAGCAGATGCTTACCAAATCGTAGAAGGAGAAAAAGTAACCTATCCAGGGGACTATACCCTTGCTGAAAAGTATTTATAAGAAAAAAGGCGTGGATATCGCCTTTTTATTGTCGTTTTGTAAAAATTAACGCCATTTAATCAGAACGTACATCAAGCTGGAGCCAAACATATCCGCCAAGGCGTGTATGAGAAAGAAAGGCAGGAGGTTCTTGACCTTGTACTTGTAAAGGAAATAGTAAAAGAGACCGTACACCACTCCGATAACCAAGGCCCACAGCATGCCCTGATAGGTGTGGAAAGAAATCCGAATGATAGTAGAGTAGGCCAGTGCCCACCACTTATACTTATCCTTAACAGAGGTCATAAGACCCAGAAAGAAGAATTCTTCATAGAAGCCATTGAGAAGTCCGTAGAGGATGGCCATAGGTGTCAGTTCAGCAAATTTCCGGAAGATTTCTAGCACATCTACATAAGACCAGAGAGTTGGATCAAAGTAATTATACTCGCCGCTCAGCGTCGTCACAATGTCACCAAAGAACCCTACTGCTACAAAAATAAGAGGGGTCCAGAGGAGAACCGACCAGCTCAGACGAATAGGAAGCTGCTTAAAGTCAAAGCGCCGAAACAATAGGTAAAGAATGGTCAAGACCAGCATCAGCAGCTGAAAATTGAAATTACTAGAAAAAGCCGCTCCTTCAGTGGCTGTATTGGTCACCGTTTCAGTCGCTCCTGTGCTGGAAGCTGGCGCAAAGCTAGCTAAATAAAGCTCCGTTGAGCGATAAATAAACTGCCCAAACATGAGCAGGGTAATCACTGCAATATCAAACCACCTCAGCTCTTTCAAAGGCTTAGAGGGGCGTAGGTTTGTCAATAATTTCATCATATTTCCTTTCACCACCTGTAAATTTATGTCATCATTTCAGGTTCTTTTTTATATTTCTATCTTAGCATGAAAAGCTTAAATTTTTATTATTTACAATTTTATAAAACTTTTTTATTTTATTTTTATTAAATTGTCAGAAAACTCTTTTTTTAGAAAAATTTTTATGGTATAATAAAAGGCGTAATTCTGATAGAAGAGTCAGCCAGAAAGGAAGTCTATGTCCACTATCTCTGCAGCAAGTATCCAGGTCGCCTACGATCAAAAGGTTATTATTGACGGACTGGACTGCCAACTCGCCGAGGGAAAGATTACAACTATTATCGGTAGCAATGGCTGCGGTAAGTCCACTCTTCTCAAGGCTTTTACCCGTATTTTGCCAACAAAAGCCGGCATCATAACCCTGGATGGACAATCCATCGCCCTACTGCCGACCAAGGAGGTGGCGCAAAAGATTGCCTTGCTGCCCCAAACCATGGAGGCGACCGATGGCATCACTGTTTATGATCTGGTCTCTTATGGCCGCTTTCCGCATCAAACTGGCTTGGGCCGGCTCAGTACAGAAGACCGGGAAAAAATCTGCTGGGCTATGGAAGCAACTCAAGTCAGCGAATTTTCGGACTGGCAGGTAGATGATTTGTCTGGAGGTCAGCGCCAGCGCGTCTGGATTGCTATGGCTTTAGCTCAAGATACAGAGACTATTTTTCTGGACGAGCCGACCACCTATCTGGATATGAATCATCAGCTGGAAATCTTGGAGTTGCTGAATGACCTCAACCGACTCAGCGGAAAAACCATTATCATGGTTCTGCATGACATCAACCTAGCTGCCCGCTTTTCCCATCAGCTGATTGCTATGAAAAATGGGCGTATCCGGTATCAAGGAAGTGTTGAGCAGGTCATGACATCGGATATTCTGAGAGACATTTTTCAGATTGAAGCCCAGATTATTCGGGATCCTATTCAGGATAAGCCACTCTGCCTCAGCTATCAGCTCGTTAAATAAGTTATGTATTCATAGATAAGTTTCCCGTATCTTCTTCATGGATACAGCTTCTAAACTTTTTATAGAATTGGAGGAAAAAATGAAAAAGTTTTTATCATTTGCCACCCTTACTGTCACCATCTTCCTTTTAGTTGCCTGCGGCAGCTCATCTAAATCTGAAAACTCTGCCTCTTCAGAAAAGGTCGAGCTATCCAGCAAGCCAAAAATTGACGGATTCCACTACTACGGCGATATTCCCAAAAATCCAAAACGCATCGCCAGCCTCTCCTCTACCTACACAGGCTATTTGCTGCAACTAGGCTTCGACCCTGTCACTGTAACATCCTATGATGCTAAAAACCCTGTCCTCAAAGAAAAAGTCAAAAACGCCAAGGTCCTGATGCCAGAAGATTTGGAGTCTATCGCCAAGCAAAAGCCAGACCTTATCGTGGTAGATGCCAGTGACAAAAATATCGATGAACTAAAGAAAATCGCTCCAACTATTGCCATTGATTATGGAAAAAATGACTATTTAGAAATCCTGAATCGCTTTGGCCAAATCTTTGGTAAGGAAAAAGAAGCTGACCAATGGATTGCTGATTGGAAGAGCAAAACAGCTGATATTGGCAAACAGTTAAAAGAAAAGCTGGGACAAAATGTCACTTTCACGGTTGTCGGGCTATATGAAAAGGAAATCTATCTCTTCGGTAACAACTGGGGACGAGGCGGAGAAGTTATCTACAGGTCTCTGGGATTTGATGCCCCACAAAAGGTGAAAGATGAAGTATTCCCAAGTGGCTACTTGCAAGTCAGCCAAGAAACGGTGAGTGAGTACATTGGCGATTATGTCCTGGTTGCAGCTGAAGATGATAAAACGGGCAGTGCTCTTTACGAAAGCGATGTTTGGAAATCTATTCCCGCTGTTCAACAGAATCATATCTTAAAAGTGGATGCCAACGCCTTTTATTTCAACGATCCATTGACACTTGAATACGAACTCAAAACTATTCAAGATGGCCTTGAAAAAATGAACTAGGCCATTCCTTGCAGAAACTTAGACTAGTTAAAAACATTGCTAGTAAGCGATATATCTCATGATAGCTATTTGATTTTCGACTATATAAAGGATTCCAGATGATGCTTCATTCACTCTTCACTCAAAAAAATAGGCCAAACATCTTTTGGCTTGTTTTTTTCGCCCTTATTCTCCTGCTGATTAGCGGACTCTATCTCTACCTGCGCTTTGGCATTCCCAGCTACTCCCATCGGCAACTGATAGAAACTCTGAGCCATCCTTTCAAGGAAAGTCCAGCCCAGAACATCATCATAGATCTGCGCTTACCTAGAGGAATTGCAGCTCTGCTAGTCGGAGCTAGCTTGGCCGTTTCAGGAGCCATCATGCAGGGGATAACCCGCAATGCCATTGCTGATCCGGGACTTTTGGGGATCAACTCTGGAGCTGGCCTAGCGCTCATCTGCGGTTATGCCTTTTCTAAGAGTATACACTACAGTAGCATCCTCCTGCTCTCACTTGCAGGAGCCTGTCTAGCCAGTATTCTGGTTTTTAGCCTCTCCTACCATCCTAGAAAAGGTTTTGAGCAACTACGTCTCGTCTTATCCGGTGCCATGGTAACAACACTCCTGACTGCCATCGGACAAGGCTTGACCATTTACCTCAACCTGACCAATGCTGTCATCGGTTGGCAAGCTGGAGGGCTTCTAGGAACCAATTGGAAAATGCTGCAAATCATTGCTCCCTTTATCTTATTAGGCCTCTTACTGGCTCAGCTATTTTCTCACCAACTAACCATTCTCAGCCTCAATGAAACAGTAGCCAAGGGCTTAGGCCAGCGAACGACTCAGTTGACCCTTCTCTTTCTAAGCCTCGTTCTACTGTTATCAGCGGCAGCCGTTGCCCTAGTAGGAAGCCTAGCCCTCGTCGGACTGATTATTCCACACTTTGTCAAAACCATCAGCGGAAAGAACTACCAGAAAATCTTGCCACTGACGATGCTAACAGGAGCGCTCTTTCTACTGATCTGTGATTTTGCTGCAAGTCATATGGTCGGTCTGCCTCTTAGCTCTATTATCAGTCTCGTTACACTGCCAGTCTTCCTATGGCTGATGAGAACGGGGGCCTTCTATGAGAGATAAAAAACGGATTCTTTTGGTTCTAGTAAGCCTCAGCCTCCTGACTTTCCTAATTTTCCTACTGTCTCTATCATCAGGCGATCAGGAATTTAATATCGGTGAAGCTTTTCGATATCTGCTGGGGCAGGGAGATGATGGCAGCGCCTTTATCATGGAGCAGATCCGCCTGCCTCGAATTCTGGTCTGCCTTCTAGCAGGAGCTTCGCTAGGGATGAGCGGTGTACTACTGCAGACCTTTACTCGAAACCCACTTGCCGATTCAGGAACCTTGGGAATCAATGCAGGAGCTGGTGTTATCATTACTCTTGCTATCAGCAAGCTAGAAGTGACCGATCCTTTCTATATCCGCTATCTTCCCTTCATCGCGACCTTTGGCGGTATGATGACTGTAGCCCTTATTTACCTGATCTCACATCAAAAAGGCCAAGCTATCAGCCCCGTCAAACTCATTATTGCTGGTGTGACCTTGTCAACCATTCTGTCTTCCAGTATGATTGCCATCACCGGCCGTGTCAATCAGAACAAACTGACCTATGTAGTTAGCTGGCTAGCTGGTAAGATTACGGGTAATAACTGGGAAAGTCTAGCTATTGCTGGCCCCTTCTTGCTTTTATTCTGGTTGCTGACCTATCTGCTCTCCCACAAGCTCAATATCCTCAGCCTAAATGATGAAACAGCTCTAGGCCTAGGGCTTCATCTAAAAAGAGAGCGTCAGATAACCTTGTTATTAGCCAGTGCTCTCGTCGCTTTTAGTCTATCCCTAGCTGGAAATATTGTCTTCATCGGTATGTTGGCTAGCCATATCAGCAAACGATTCCTGCCTAGCGATCATCGCTTACTCTTTCCAGCCGCCATGCTGCTAGGTGCCTTTATCATGACAGGGGCAGATACGATCACAAGAACCTTCCTCATCGGAAGCTCCGTCCCGACAGGCATTTTGATTTCCATTATTGGAGCCCCCTACTTCCTCTACCTTATGTATCAGCAAAAAAAATAATCAGCCGAATAATCGACTGATTGTTTTTTATTTATCCAAGCTGTTTTTGATTCCTTCTACAGCACCTTCTACAGCTTCTTTAGCATCTTCAGCAACTTCTTTGGCTTTAGCAACTGTTTTTTCTACAAAGCCTTCTGCTTCTGTCTTGTTATCTCCTGTAACTTTGCCCACGCCTTCTTTAACAGCGCCTTTAGCTTGATCGAATTTATTTTCTAGTGACATATGATTGCCTCCGTTCTTTTTTACAGTATTTGATACCGTTTACAGTAGTATAAGTTTTTTCTTTTCAAAGGTCAAATATTCTGCTCATTCTATGAGAAAATCAGTCCAGCTGAAAAATCAATCTCTCCTTATCAAAGCTTGCCTGTAACTCATACTTACCTGCTTCGTTTTGCCGTATATAGCCCAAGATTACTAGGCTATCGACAAAAATGTCCCGCCGTTTCTGCATGAGCTCATCCTTGCGGACATACTTGAGGAGAAAGGTCGTCATATACTTGAGTGCATACTCTGGATTGACATCGCCCAAGACAGCATAGAGCGGCTTTTGTGCTTCAGAAAAAGGATATTGGCGCTGCATCTTGTAAAAATAATTAGCCAAGGTCAGCTTATCCCGCAGAAAATCCGTCTTTTCCAGCAAGACCGCCGCATTGGTCTGATTGGAAAGCTGGGTCTCAAAGCGCAGCTCCAACAGTTCCTGATAGAGGGGACTGTCATCACGAATAAAGACCTCCTGATCCAAACGCAAATTCTCCAAACTTTCCACAAAAGGCAGCGTCAGATAATATCGCTTGTTCTCCCGCCGGATGTAGCCAGCTTTGATATAGTCCTCTATTGAGCGGTCAATATTAGCCACGCCCTCAAACGCTCGCTTAATCTCCCGCAGAATCACTGCCTCATGCTGTTCCAAATAATCAATCAGCTCCTGAAAAAAAGGCTGGCGCGTCAAACGGCTGGGATTGATGATTTTAATCATGGAGTTCTCCTTTGTAGATGAGTTTTCTTGACTGAGCCAACTGGCTAGGATTCGTCCCAGGCTGACCTAGGGGAACCGCTAAGCCCAAGTCCCGATAATACTCCTGCCAAAAATCAGAAATCATATTTTTCTCATCGCCAAACTGCATGGGAATCGTATCAAAAATCGGCAAAATCTCTGCAATATACTCCGAACAGTAAAAACCATCGGACTGCGGATAGAAGCTGAAATTGTATGGCTTTCCTAGATGCAATTTGGCCCTTTTAAAGACAGCATCTGCATCAATAGCTGGATAGCAATACACGTCATAAACATCCTCATCCTGCAAAAAATCAGACAAATCTTGATTGACAACACCCTTCTCATGGGTTGCATGATAAATCTCACCATTAAAAAAGATGGCCACGTGGCTGTATGAGCCAGTTGCTGCTCGGATGGCTGCTGCAATTTCTGAAGATCCGACCGTAAAAATCAAATCTCCATCTTGTAAATCTTGAATCTTCATTTCTCTCGCCTATCAAAAAAGGAGCCGAAACTCCTTTTTAGTATGAGGGGAATAGCCCTCATCTAGTAACTAATCTATTCAAATGAGCTCTTTAAGCATTAAAACTTTCTGTCAGTTGAGGCACCACTTGTTTTTTACGAGAAACAGCGCCTGCTAGGAAAGCATGGTTGTTTTCAAGAACAAAGTTGAAGGCTGCTTCGACCTTGTCCATATTGCTTCCGATAGCCAAAATTTCTGAGTTTGAGTTGATAATATCTGTAATCATCAAGACAAAGTCAGAGTAGCCATTATCAGCGATTGCTTTTTCAATAGCCGCTTCGATTTCTGCTTGACGCTCCAAGACTTCAGCAATATCAACTGTGTTGACCTGTGCCACACGGACATTGTTTCCATTCAGCTCAAATGTTTTCGCATCGATGTCAATCAATTCTTCTGCAGACTTGCTAGCCAAGTTTGTACCTGCCTTAAGCATTGCCAAACCATACTCTTCCAAGTTGACACCAGCCAGCTCAGCCAATTCTGGTGCAATGACCTCGTCAGTCGGATGAGTTGTTGGCGACTTGAGCAAGAGAGTATCAGAAATCAAACCAGACAGCATCAATCCTGCAATTTCTTTTGGAACTGCTACACCGTGCTCCTTGAACATACGATAAACAATAGAGGAAGCTGAACCAACTGGCTCCAATCGCATGTAAAGTGGACTAGCTGTTTCAAAGTTAGCAACACGGTGGTGGTCCACCACGCCATAAACTTCAACTTCAGCAATATCCGCCACAGACTGCTGGAATTCATTGTGGTCTGTCAGGATGACTTGCTCAGCCCCTTCTGCCTTGGCAGATGTAATCACGCGCGGTGCAGCCACGCCAAAGTAATCTAAAACAAAGGCTGTTTCTTCATTAGGCTCACCCAGAGCAACAGCTTCTGTATCCAAGCCATAAGCTTCGCGAGCCAAGTAAGCAAAAGCGTAAGATGAACCGATAGCATCTGAATCAGGATTTTGGTGACCGAAAACTAAAATTTTAGACATGATAAACCTCTTCTTTTATATAAACTTATTGCATTTATTTTACCACAATTACAGGCATTTCACAAAAGCAGAAGGGCATTTTCTTAAGAAAAATGGACTGGTCAGCCCACCAGCCCATTTATCCATACTCATAATAGATTAGCTATTATGCACCCGATTCATATACTCTGTATAGGATTCAGTCTGCATAAGTTCCTTGGCATTCTTAACTCGATCAGCTGTTGGAGGCTTAACACCTTCCAGCTTGTAAGGGATGCCTAGCTCCCGCCATTTGAATTCTCCCATGGTATGGTAAGGTAGAATTTCAAACTTATCAACATTCTTCAGTGTCTTAACAAACTTACCCAGCTCAATCAGGTCATCATCACGGTCGGTCAATCCTGGCACCAAGACATGGCGGATCCAGACTGGTTTTCCAATATCAGACAAGTACTTGGCACAGGCCAAGATATTCTTGTTGGTTTGGCTGGTCACGATTTTGTGCTGTTCTTCGTTAATTTCCTTGATATCTAGCAGGACAAGGTCGGTAACTGCCATGAGTTTGTCAAATTTTTTCAGATAGCGAGGCGTATTTCTGAATGGCAGGGCACAGGTATCCAAAGTACAGTGGATGCCCAGCTCTTTAGCCTTGGTAAAGAAGGCGATCAGAAAATCAATCTGCAGCAAGGCTTCTCCTCCGCTGACGGTGATGCCGCCTTTATTGCCCCAGAAGCCCTTATAACGGAGAGCTTCTTGCAAGACATCGTCCACGGTCCGCAGCTGAGATTTGTTGGTCTCCATCTCCCATGTGTCCGGATTATGGCAATACTGGCAGCGCATGTGGCAACCCTGCAAAAAAACAATAAAACCGATACCCGGTCCATCAACAGCTCCAAAACTTTCGGTGGAGTGGACCATGCCCGTTACCTTTCCATAATCAACTGCTTCTTCAATTTTCTCTTCAACCATAGCGCAACCTCTTAACTCTGAAAACGTTTTATAACTAACTACATTATAACATGATTAAAGCAAAAATAGACTTAATTTGCCTATTTTTTAGAAAACAAACTGTTTTTCAGTTTCATTTTCAGTGTTTTACAACAGATGAAATTTTAGGGCGAAAGCGGGAACAGACTTGCTCTTAGATGCTGGCAAATAAAAAATCAGGGTAGGTTCTTTAGTCCACCCTGATTTCACTTTTTAAATTGATTTTAGTTAATTTCTGCTTCTCTTTTTGAGAGTAAAAGCAAACATCAACAGGGCCAATCCCAAGACTGCCCAGCTACTGCTATTTTGGCCGGTCTGCGGGAGTCCCTTCTTCTTGCTGCTAGCTGTCTGACCTTGTCCAGTTTGATTGGACGATGGGGGATTGGTCTGAGACGGAGCTCCTTGTTCTGATGCTACAGAAGATTGTCCAGTTGATTGAGACGGCTGGGAGCTGTCAGATGTTGAAGCTGCAACATCCTTAGAAAAGTCCAGCTGCACCACTACTGGATCATGGTCTGAAGCTCTGCCATGTTCCTCCATGAAAGAGGCATTGATATGGACAGGGGCAAAGACTGCCTTGCCTGCCAGGTTCTTCGAAATGAAAATGTTGTCCAAACTTTGGTTGCTGCCGCGGTAGAAGTAGGAATAACGGTCAGCCGCATCATGCTCCTGCATGAGATTAATCAGTTCATTACCCGCCAATGCTTTAGCCGTTTCGGAAAATTCAAAGTCATTGAAATCACCAGTCAGCACAAACTTAAGGTTAGGATTTTGTCTCAGTCCTTCCTGAACAAAGCTATTTAAAATTTTAGCCTGCTCTATCCGAG
>JABZYU010000025.1:0-12482 GCA_015264985.1 Streptococcus sanguinis
CCATTAAGGCCCTACGTAAAGACGTAACAGCTAAACTCTACGGCGGGGACGTCAGCCGTCGTAAGAAGCTCCTCGAGAAACAAAAAGAGGGGAAAAAGCGGATGAAACAAATTGGGACGGTGGAAGTCCCACAAGAAGCCTTCCTCAGCGTCCTGAGTATGGATGAGGAATAAAGTCTTATTTCTCTAGGTAATATATCCCAAAAGGAGAAAATCATGAAACGATCATATCTACTTGGAGCAGTTCTGGTATTAACTTCACTTACTCTTGCATCGTGTGCCAATTCTGGACAAAAGACTGGTCAATCTAGTTCTTCAACCAGTTCCAGTGCACAAGTGAAAAAGAAGTCTTCAAATTCTTCTTCTAAAAAAAGCAAGAACAAAACCAATCAAGAAACAAAACGTGTTGGTTCTCCAGAGTTTGGTTATATCGATATCCCAAGTAAATGGATTAAATTTTTTGATGCAGAGGTTGAGGGACTTATCCAATATACCGACGGTTCTGCTTATAATATCGTTACCATGAATGCTGTTTCCAAGGCAGAAGCTGAAGTAGCAGATGGTGAGACTTTCAATGCAGAAACAATTGCTCAGCATGTAGCCTATAATTGGAGTCAAAAAGATAATATTGAGAAGATGTGGGGCTCTAAAAGTACTGTCTCAGGAATAGAAGCCTTTCAAATAAACATCATTCTGAAATCGGGGCAACTTGCTAATACATTAGTTTTCCAAAAAGATGACAAAGTCTATATACTATCCTTTGAAGGCGACGAAGAAACTCTTGATGATTTCATTACAAACATGAAAGATACTTGGAGCCTTGATGGCAAGGGAGCAGTCAGCGAATAATAGTTTAAAAAACAAGAGGCCTATTTATTAAGTCTCTTGTTTTTTCAGTGTAGAAGCCAATTATGTTTCACAAAAATATAGTAACAAATCAGAAAAAACGTTCGACTACTATCAAATCCAAGTAAAAAGACTTACAAAAATTTGTAGGTCTTTTCTTGAAATCCGAACGTTATGAAATCTTTTTTAGATTTTACTTGACATTTTCTGAAATAGGAATATGATAAAATGTGAACACTGCATAAGACAAATCTTGTGCGTGTTCGAAAATAATAGAGCGTTGCATCCGTAAGTCAATTTGACACGGCTCTTAAAAAACAAAAGGAGAAAGAATGAATACTTATATCCAAAAGAAAATCGCAAACATGAAGCTGACGCTTTCTGAAATGTCTGGTGGCTACAAACGAATGGTGACTAGTATGAAGAAGCTCGGCTTTTCTGGTACCTTGAAGCTTATCTGGGACGATTTGTTTGCTCATCGCAGTCTAGGTCAATGGTTTTATCTCTTGATTCTAGGGAGTTTTCCGCTCTGGCTAGAGCTGATATATGAACATCGCATCGTGGATTGGACAGGGATGATTTGCAGTCTGACTGGGATTATCTGTGTGATCTTCGTTTCTGAAGGACGGGCTAGCAATTACCTCTTTGGTTTGATCAATTCTGTGATTTACTTGATTTTGGCTTTACAGAAAGGCTTCTATGGCGAGGTTCTGACGACTCTTTACTTTACCATCATGCAGCCAATTGGCCTCTTAGTGTGGATTTATCAAGGTCAGTTTAAGAAAGAAAAGCAAGAGTTTGTTGCTCGTAAGCTAGATGCTAAAGGATGGACAAAATATCTATCACTCAGTGTGCTTTGGTGGTTGGTCTTTGGTTTGATTTATCAGTCTGTGGGGGCTAATCGTCCTTATCGTGATTCAATCACAGATGCGACAAATGGTGTAGGGCAAATCCTGATGACGGCTGTTTATCGTGAACAGTGGATTTTCTGGGCAGCGACCAATATTTTTTCTATCTACCTCTGGTGGGGCGAAAGTCTTCAGATTCAAGGGAAATATTTGATCTATTTAATCAACAGCTTGGTAGGATGGTACCAGTGGAATAAGGCTGCTAAAAAGGCATAGTCCTATAAACAGAAAAGAAATCGGATGTGACAATGCCTCTCTTTCCTTTCGTCCCCAAAATATGGTAAACTAGTATTAGTAAAATTTATTTGATTTAGGAAGGAATGACCATGAAAAAGAAGTACTTTCTGCTTTCCCTGACTATCTTAGCTGGTCTCTCTCTGTCCTCTTGTAGCCTTATCAGGAGCTATAGCAGTCGGAAATCATCTGATTCTTCTAGCCGGGTTTCCTTGAGAGATGACAGCGATACAAGTAGTAGCAGTCGTAGAGAAAAAGATTCGTCAAAGACTACTGGTACGCAGCGCGTTGGCTCTGATGATTATGGCTATATTAGTATTCCTGATAATTGGATTAAGTTTACAGACGTAGATGGTGGCGACAGCGTCCAGTATACGGATGGAAGTGGCTATAACATTGTCACGATGAACGCTTATACAAAAGAAAAAGCCAATATCGGAGAAGGCGAAGAATTCAACGCTGAAACCATTGCCCAACGCATTGCTTATCACTGGAAAGATAATAAGGAAGTTGATGATTTTTGGGGAGCAAAGAGTACCGTAGCTGGAAATGAAGCCTTTCAGATTAATGTTGTTTTAAAATCCACTCAAAACCTAACGGTTTGGGTCTTCAAACAAGGCGATAAGGTCTATATGATGTCCTTTGAAGGCGATGAAGACACTCTGTATGAGTTTATCCCCTATATCGAAGAAACTTGGAGCGTCAGCAAGGACGGTGGAAAAAGCATTTAGCAACCGCATGTGATGATTGCTCTCTAAGTTCATAAAAAGCAAATCTGGGACTCGTTCTCAGATTTTTTTGTGAGATGAAAAAGCTAATATTCTTTAAGTTTGATAACATTTAAGAGCGCTCATTTTATGATATAATAAAAACAATTTGAATACAGAAAGAAAAATATATGACTCAAGAAATCGACCTTGAAAAGTACCATCAGTTAGCTTTGCAGAAGCAGAAAGAGCATCGGAAATTTTTAGCCAACCTCAAGAAGAGACCACCAAAAAACCTTGATAAACTAGCCCAGCAAATCCATAATGAGGTCTTTGAGGAGATTGACTGTACAGCCTGCGCCAATTGCTGTAAGACTCTGGGACCAGACTTTAAGGAAGCCGACATTGTCCGCATTGCCAAGTATTTCAAGATGAAGCTGCCGGCTTTTGAAGAGGAATTTCTGCAAGTGGACGAAGACGGTGACAAGGTCTTCAAGGCCATGCCTTGTCCTTTTTTAGGTGGAGACAATCTCTGCTCGATCTACGATGTCCGTCCCAAGGCCTGCCGAGAGTTTCCTCATACAGACCGTAAGAAGATTCATCAGATTAATCATCTGACAATTAAAAATACCCTGACCTGCCCAGCGGCTTATCTCTTTGTGGAGAAGCTGCGGGATAGGTTGTAGAATCCCCCTCTAAATATTGTACAAAAATTCTAGGGCGGTAGTATCTGAGATCTGTTAGACTATAGTTAGAATTGAACATGGCCTAGAAGCTGTGTGAAAAGACAAAATTTTCTCGGAGCAGGAGCCCCTCCGTCATTTTCCTATTTTCACTTTGCTTTTAAGGGTCTTAGTATCTTTTATGAGGTAAAAAAGAATATGATGCATCAATTCAATCGAACCATGGAATATCTGGAAAGTAAGTTGGACGCAGAAGTGGACTTACAGCAATTCCAGCAGCTATCGGGCTATTCTTATGCTCTCTTTAGCAGGCTATTTTCCATCCTTGCGGATATGACTTTAGCGGAATATCTACGCAATCGCAGGTTGTCAGAAGCTGTGACGGACTTGCGGGAAAGCTCTGAGAAAGTCATTGACATAGCGATGAAATACGGCTATGAGTCTGCGGATGCCTTTAGCGCAGCCTTCAAGAAATTCCATGGTGCGACTCCCTCAGAAGTTCGAAATGGAAAACCTTATCGCGTCTTTCCTAGACTTCAATTATCCTTAAAGATTACAGGAGGAAAGAACATGGATATCAAGATTCAAAAGAAACCTGCTTTTACCGTGGCAGGCGTCCTATTAGAAGCGATTGACAATAGCCGGTGCCCATCCGCTTGGGAGCAGCTCTATGCAAATCACAGCTTTGAAAGCCTGGAAAGTCTAGGCAGTGGCCAATCCTTTGGCGTCTGCTCGGATGTCAAAGAAGGCGAAATCATCAACTATATGGCTGCCTATGATGTGAAGAATAAAGCGAAAGCAGAAGAACTAGGTCTGTCAATCAAAGAAATCGCAGAAGCTGAATATGCTATCGTACCAGTCAAGGGAGCTATACCAGCCAGCATCCACCATGCTTGGAAATATGTTTTGGAAGTCTTCTTCCCAGAAACAGGTTATCGCCACTCAGGAGCACCAGATTTTGAAGTCTACACCGAGGGTGATATGTACTCCCCAGACTATCAAATGGAACTCTGGATACCAGTGGTTAGATAAAATGCTGATTGTAAGTCATTTTCTAAGCGTTGATTACAGAGGAGGATGATGCTATGCAGATGTATTTTGGGGACGTTTCTCTTTGTTATACATATTCACTTGTGATGGCGTTGCATTCGTATGGTTATGATGTTCGCCCTGAGTTTTTGGAAGCCATTATGGTGTTGGGAAATGGCGCTAGTATTGTAAAGGAAGATGAAAAACACCCCTTAGTCTTCTTTGATAATGGGATGCCAGATAGTTCTATCAGCTATTCTTTAAACATTCTGGGTTTTACATATGATGAATACTATATAAAGGATTCAAATGCTGTGAATCATATCTCTATCAGAGAGATCTTAAGTAAGTTCTTGCTCAGCGGAACTGTTGTTCTTGGCCCTTTGGACATGGGTTATCTGACTTATAATCCCAATCATATCCATTTGTATGGGGTGGACCATTTTGTTTCAGTTTATGATCTAGATGATGAGTTTATCTATTTCCATGATCCAGCAGGCTTTGCTTGTATGAAAATGACTTTCTCAGAATTTTCGAAAGCCTGGGAAGCTAAAAATATCGACTATAAAAGAGGTTCTTTCTCCATGTGGGGAAACTTCCAAAAAATCAAATCTCCTACTTCCAAAGAAGTTTACCAGAAAACATCTATGTTGATGAAGCAACAATATGAACGTGGCGAGGAGAATGTGATAGCAAGATATGCTAAGTCGGTAGAGGACAATGGCTTGAATGAAGAACAAAAGCATCTTCATCAATACTTTAGCTTCAAATTAGCTTCTATCAGAAATCTATACATGAGCAACTTCTTAAAAGACCACGATACGGTCAGATCTGAACTAAAAGAAAATTTAGCAAAGTTGTTCGGCCAAGCTCATCTATTTTGTATCAAGGAAGATTATCAGAAACTGTCAGAAGTCTTGTATGATATTGCAGCACTAGATAATAAATTTAGAGATTTGTGTATTCACTATAAAGAAGAGTAGAAGAAGTGAGAAAAACGAAGATGCTGTTTGGGAAATAAAAGAATGTAATGCAGCAGGATTGAAAGAAGGGATAGCAGACTATCAGACGTATCTCTGGATACCAGTGGATAAATAGATTAGAAATCAGCTGTTTATTTTTGAGCGGCTGGTTTTTTATGCATTGTGGTATAATGAAGCTATTACAGTTTCAGAAAGGATTTCGATTTTGCCATACAAATTTCTACTATTCGACCTTGACCATACGTTGCTGGATTTTGATACGGCAGAAGACATCGCCTTGACTCATTTTTTGGAGGAGCAAGGCGTGACGGAGATTCAAAGCTACAAAGACTATTATATTCCCATGAACAAGGGGCTTTGGCGGGAACTGGAGCAGGGTAAAATTACCAAGCCGGAGCTGGTCAACACTCGCTTCTCTCGTCTTTTTGCCCATTTTGGCATTGAGAAGGATGGCGCCGAGTTAGCCTTCCTTTATCAGCAGCATATTGCTCAGCAAGGTCAGACTTACACTGGTGCTAGCGAGCTTTTGGACAGTCTGACAGAGGCTGACTATGAGATTTACGGAGCGACCAATGGCATCACGGCTATTCAGACTGGCCGCATGGCCCATTCCGACATTTCTCCTTATTTTAATCATATTTTTATTTCGGAAAAGATGGGGACTCAGAAGCCCGAAGCTTTGTTTTATGAAAAAATAGCAGAGCAGATACCAGATTTTGACCTGTCTCAGACTTTGATGATTGGAGACTCCTTGACAGCTGATATTGCTGGCGCTAATAATGCTGGATTGGACTCTATCTGGTACAATCCCAAGCAGCTAGAAAATCAAAGTCTTTTTCAACCGACCTATACCGCCTATTCTTATGACGACATTATTAGACTATTGGTTCCATAAGGAGACTGCAAATGAAAAACTATTGTCCTTTTAAACAAGAAAGACTAATCTAAAAAAATTTTAACTCTGTCAAGAAAAAAACTTGACAGCCGTCTTTAATCTGCTATAATAGAACATGTGCTTAATAGCTTTGCTATTTCACCAAAAGAAAAAAATAAAGAAAAGAGACCTTAATAATGGCAGTAAAAATCCGTTTGACTCGTATGGGTTCTAAGAAAAAACCTTTCTACCGTATCAACGTAGCAGATTCACGTTCACCACGTGACGGACGTTTCATCGAAACAGTTGGAACTTACAACCCACTTGTTGCTGAAAACCAAGTAACTTTGAAAGAAGACCGCGTTCTTGCATGGTTGGCTGATGGAGCTCAACCTTCTGATACTGTACGCAATATCCTTTCAAAAGAAGGCGTATTGAAGAAATTCCACGATTCAAAATACTCTAAATAATGGAAGCGTAGGTTGACATATGGACACGATTGAAAATCTAATTATTGCGATAGTGAAACCTTTGATTTCACAGCCTGATGCCTTAACTATCAAGATTGAGGATACACCTGAATTTTTAGAATATCACCTGGATCTTGATCAGAGTGATGTTGGACGTGTAATCGGTCGTAAAGGTCGTACTATATCCGCTATAAGGACGATTGTTTACTCTGTCCCAACCGAGTACAAAAAAGTTCGCATCGTCATTGATGAGAAATAAGAAGAACGGGACCAGTATGTCCCGTTTTTTCTATGCCCCTTAATGAAATAAGCCGTTAGGCGCAGTTGAATTTAGGGAAATTGATGCAGTTCGAGCGTATGTGAGAACTAGACACTTCATTTAAGAGAAGAACGAAATGCAGGGGCGAGTTTAGAAAAATTCGAAACTGGAGGACATATGAAGCCAGAAGATTATGCTTGGAACGCTCATGAGCGCAAGTCTTATGAGAATGATCAAGTGATTTTACCGAGCCCTTATAAGCTAAAAATTCTGGATGATAGTGAGAAGAGATTGGAATTGGAGCTTGTTTTGGAGGAACTTCCTCAGGAGCAACTGGCTCGATGGGCTATGAAAATGGCGTCAAGCTTTATAGCTCTGATAAATACGGAAGATGAGTCTGAAAAGCAGAAGATTTTGACTCAGGTAAGAGCAATTTTTCAGGCTCGACTTGATGGTAGGGCATCTGCCTATGAACTAAGGCAGGCTGGTTTCTTGGCTAACAAACTGTCGCAGCAAGCCCAATCACAAATCGGTAAATATGCTGCGCGTGTTTTTGCCCAAGCAGTCGCAACAGGCCACATGCGGGGCCATGCTATTGTCGCAGCGGATTATGCCATCAAAGTCAGAAATTTGCAGAGTCCAGATGATATGCAGCGGGCTGTCAAGGAAAGAGAAAGACAGATAGAGCTGGCCTCTGCTTTTATTAGATCAGGAAAGGAAACTTTATGAAGCATTTATTTTCACGCTTGTCACCAGCGCAAAAGATTATCTTGTCTTTTCTTCTGGTGATATTCTGTGGCTCCTTGCTACTCAGTCTGCCTTGGGTGCAGACGGCAAGTTCCCAAGCGAGCTATCTGGATCATCTTTTTACAGCTGTCTCGATGGTCTGTGTGACAGGGCTTTTTACTCAATCGGTTGTGGATACATACAATGTCTGGGGACAGCTCCTTTGTATGTTGCTGATTCAGATTGGTGGTTTGGGCATCCTGACCTTTATCGGTTTTTTCACCATGGAAAGTCGGAAAAAGCTCAGCCTCAAGGATCGCCGTATTCTGCGGGATAGTTTTAGTTATGGTCACAATCGTACCTTAAGTCAATTTGTCCGTTCGATTTTTATCACGACTTTTAGTATCGAAGGACTGGGTGCGCTCCTTCTCATGATTCGCTTCATTCCCAAGTTTGGTCTGAGAAAAGGGATTTTTAATTCTATCTTTTTAGCCGTTTCTGCATTTTGTAATGCGGGCTTTGATAATTTTGGCAATGATAGCCTACTAGGCTTGCAGACAGATGTTTTGGTCAATATCACCTTGGCTCTCCTCATCATTACTGGAGGACTGGGCTTTATGGTCTGGTTTGACTTGGCGACTAAATTGGGAGGAAAACAGAAGGGACTGCACTTTCATACTAAGGTAGTCTTGCTGCTGACTGCTGGTCTCCTCGTTTTTGGGACGGTCACGAGTCTCTGGACGGAGTACAATAATCCTGGAACGATTGGCAATCTTTCCTTTGGCGATAAGCTACTGGTCAGCTTTTTTCAGACAGTCAGTATGAGGACAGCTGGCTTTGCTTCCATTGATTATACAGCTGCTCGTCCAGTAACCCTGTTTATCTATCTGCTCCAGATGTTTCTGGGAGGGGCTCCGGGTGGTACAGCGGGCGGTCTGAAAATTACGACCTTCCTAGTTCTTTTGCTTTTTGCTCGAAAGGAAATCCTGGGCTTGCCTCATACCAATATGGGGCGGAGAACACTGGCTCCTCAGCTAGTGCAGAAGGCTTTTGGTGTGACAGTGATTTTTCAGCTGACATTTCTACTTGGTCTTTTGGCTCTTGGGCTAGTGACTGATAGCAGTCATCGCTTTATTTACCTGATATTTGAGACTGTGTCAGCACTGGCTACAGTTGGCGTGACGGCCAATATCACTACCAGCCTCAATACAGCTGGTATGATTGTGATTATGTTGCTAATGTTTATTGGACGGGTGGGGCCGCTGACTCTTATGGTCAGTCTCAACCATTATCAACCGAAGAAGGCTGCAACCTTGCATTACAGCAAGGCGGACATTATGATTGGATAGGAGAAAAGAAATGGCAAATCAAACAGTTGGAATCCTCGGCTTGGGGATTTTTGGACAGAGTATCATTGAGGCCTTGATTTCTCAAGATGTAGAAATCATTGCGATTGATAATCACGAAGAGACAATCAATCAGTATGAAGACATGATTGCCGTTGGTGTGATCGGGGACATTACTGATATGGAGCTTTTAGAGGCGGCAGACGTTGGGTCCTGTGATACGGTCATCGTAGCGACGGGAGAAAGTCTGGAATCCAGCGTCCTAGCGGTCATGCACTGCAAGGCATTGGGCGTTAAAAATGTCATTGCCAAGGTCAAAGATGAAGTAACTCAGCAGGTGCTGGAAAAGGTGGGAGCTGATCTGGTTATTCTGCCTGAAGTGGAGGCTGGTATTTCATTGGCCAAGACTATTCTCTTGAACCATTCGATTGAGGTCTTCCAGCTGGATGACGATGTAGTAGTGGCTGAGTTTGAACTGCCTGCTAGCTGGGTCGGGAAAACGGTCCGTGAAGTAGATGCTCGCAGGCTTTATCATCTTAATATTATCGGCTACCGTCTGACAAAAAATCAGCCTTTGGAAAGCAAGTTTACTCCAGACTTTGTTTGGCCAGAAGGCGTCAGCATTATGGCTGTGACTGATAACCAGCATTTGGATAATTTACGTGAAATAGTGAGTAGCAGCTAGGATAATTCCTCTTCGGTGGGGGCCAACCGATTCTATCTAGGCATTCGGCACCTTTCTATTATATGAAGAAAAATATATGAAGAAAAAATGGATACATAGGAGCTCTTTCAGGGCTCTTTTTTGAAACCAGTTGCAAAATTTATTATACTATCACTAGAAAAGGAGTGATTTTATGAGCTTAACCAGCCAGATCATTACAGCAGATTTTCCAGATTTGGATAAGGTAGAAGCCTTGAATAATGAAGGTTTCCCAGAAGAGGAAAGGATACCGCTCAGTGAATTTTTACGATATGAGGAACAGGAGGATGCTAATTTTTTCGCCTTTTATCATGAAAAGGAATTTGTTGGTTTTGCCTTTGCCATCTCCAACGCGCAAGCCTTTTATGTTAGTTTCTTTGCTATTATGCCCCACTTGCGCAGCCATGGCTATGGCGGTGAAATCATCGAAAAGCTGGTCAATTTCTATCAGCGAACCATGCTTTTAGAAATCGAGCGCCTAGATGAGCCGTGTGATAATCTTGAACAGCGTCAGGTTCGCTGGGAATTTTATAAAAGCAAGGGTTTCCGCTCGTCGAATGCATTTCTAGAATATGACGATCTTAGTTTTGAAATTCTTTATCGAGGGGATTCTTTTGACGAAGAAGCTTTTTCGATACAAAGTCCTTGCCAGCCTTCCTCGCACTCATCCCAGTAGAAAAAGCGCTCCAGATTTTTAGGTCTGCCAAATAGTTTAGCTATGATTTTGGCTATTACAGGAATGCCCGTATTTTCCAGTAGCTAAATATAGGGGCCTTGACTAAAGTATATTAAGGCATTGTTGGGTTTTTTCCTTCTGCCGTATTCGACGACAAAACCCTTTTCTTCCCATTTCTTGACCGCTTGCCGTAAGCCTTTTACCTTGTAAATCAGATGGCCGCTTCTTATCATAGTAGCCCCTCCTTTTCGTATTCTGCCTTTACCTTAGCATAGATTTTTAGGAAAAACAAGCCTTGAGATTAGCCTTCATTCACAGTGCAAGCAACTGCCTCTTGTGATACGATCCTTGGTTGAATATGAAAAAATTCTGGTATAGGGGTGTCCTTATTTCACTAGTAAAATAGCTATCTCTCAGATAGTAGAGTGTGCCCAGATAATATTTTTTAGAATTGATTAGAAACATTATGAAAGAAAGAATGATCAAAACGAAAATAGGACAGCTATTTGTGTCCTATCAACCTGCGGAAAAGATTGCTGTATTTTTAAGCGGTGCAGGGAGTCTGCCGACCTATGAAAATTTTTTGCCAGTCATTCGGAAGTTACCTAAAAATTGGGGCTATTTAACAATAGATTACCCTAATGCTGGCCAAAGCCCACTGGAAAATCAAGAAAGTTTTGTTTTGGACGATTTGGTCCAATCTATTATAGAGGTTTTATCGCATTTTAAAGTCATTCAGTATGCTATTTGCGCGCACAGTATTAGCGGCCTCGTAGCAGTTAAAATTGCTGAGTCAGAGCCGTTTTGTCAGGGACTAATCTTGATTGAACCGACCACTTATTCTGTTCTATATGGCGAATTAGCGCAGAATCCTTATCCCGAATTTTTATCCTTACAGGAGAAAGTTCAGATGCTCGGTGGAGGATATGAATATATGAAAAAAATAGAACAAGAGAGTTTTCCAGCTGCTGATTTTAAAATCTTATGGGCTAAGGCAGAAAAGAGTTCAGATAGATTAAAATCTGTACAAGAAGGATTTCAACATTACTGCAGTATCGCAGAAAGCGATTTTCAGAACTTAGATATTTCTTTTCAATTCCCGATTTTTATCCTGAGTCAGGCCTATCGAGAACAAGAATATAAAGATTCCGAATTTGCTTCACAAAATACTCAGATTATTTTAGGAGGCAACCATCATTATTTACATTGGAGTCAGTCAGAAAAGATAGCTGAGCTTCTTTTGAAGTGTGATGGGCAAGATGTATACAAACTTTAATAGTATATTGAAAGCGGGAGTAAAGATATATGCAAAATAGCTGAGATTAAAACCTCAGCTATTTAGTACGTTTTTATGAGAGTATTATCCTAGTATTTCAGCAATAGCATCTCGAATTTCCTGAACGGTTGCGGATTTGCTATGGTCACTGGTATCAAACTCGATATATTGGCCATCATCATCAACAGTTCCCCCGACAGGCCCTTCGGATCCATCGACTGATGTTCCAATGGCAGGGGGGATGCTTGTATCTGCATAGTCTATATCAATAACGATGATGCGCGTATTGGCCTCTAAATCATCTATCATTGGAAGAGACGATGCGGAGGTCATGTTCTGACTAGCATAGTATTCTAGGAAAGCCTTGATGGTTAGGTTATCAATTTGAGCAATTTTTTCGTCAAGGGCTGAGACATTTCTAGTTTCTTTCGTTTCATTTTCCATTGCTTGGCCTTTTTTGACCTGTGTCAAAGCAGTCAAACTGGCGGCTGTGGTAGCTAGAATAGCAGTAGAGAGAAGGAGTTTGCTTAACTTTTTTCCCATAGGTATCATCAACTTCTTTCTAGTTTTGTGTAAACACACTTGGGTGTTTACGGTGTTGAGGTTCTATATGTATAATTATACGTTAAATAGCAACATTAATCAAATAAATATAGGCAAGAGAATTCCCCCTTATCTCCCTTGTACATTCCCCTATATCATGATAAAATACTAGGCAGAGTATAATATGTTGGAGTCGAGATGAATTATTTTAATGTTGGAA
>JABZYU010000025.1:12492-22874 GCA_015264985.1 Streptococcus sanguinis
ATTTTGCAGAAGAGCGTTTTAAAAAAGGTAATACCCTTGCCCTGTTTGACAAGAAAGATCAGTTTGTCATGGATGTGGAGATTGCCAGCCATCGCAAGGTCAAGAACTTTGATATTATCAAGTTTAAGGGGATGTACCACATCAATGACATTGAGAGATTTCGTGATTTTACTCTGAAGGTCCGAGAGGAAGACTTGACGGACTTGGAAGACGGGGAATTTTACTACCATGAAATCATCGGCCTTGAAGTCTATGAAAATGACATTCTTCTTGGTACGATTAAGGAAATTCTGCAGCCAGGAGCCAATGATGTCTGGGTGGTCAAACGCAAAGGCAAGCGCGACTTGCTTCTGCCTTACATTCCGCCAGTGGTGCTGGGGATTGACATTGAGCAAGGTCGGGTTGATGTAGAGATACCGGAAGGACTGGACGATGAAAATTGATATTTTGACTCTCTTTCCGGAGATGTTTGCGCCCTTGGAGCACTCGATTGTAGGTAAAGCAAGGGAAAAAGGTCTCTTGGAAATCAACTATCATAATTTCCGAGAAAATGCAGAGAAATCCCGTCATGTAGACGACGAGCCTTACGGCGGAGGTCAGGGGATGCTGCTACGGGCTCAACCTATTTTTGATGCCTATGATGCCATTGAAAAGCAGCAGCCGCGCGTGATTTTGCTGGACCCTGCTGGTCGGACTTTTGACCAGGCTTATGCTGAAGAGCTGGCCAAGGAAGAGGAACTCATTTTCATTTGTGGCCATTATGAAGGCTATGATGAGCGGATCAAGACTTTAGTGACAGACGAGATTTCACTTGGTGATTATGTCCTTACTGGAGGAGAATTGGCGGCTATGACCATGATTGATGCTACCGTTCGCCTGATTCCAGAGGTTATAGGCAAGGAAGCCAGTCATACAGATGACAGTTTTTCGTCTGGACTCTTGGAGTATCCTCAGTACACTCGGCCCTATGACTATCGGGGCATGGTCGTTCCAGAAGTCCTTATGAGCGGCCATCATGAAAACATCCGCAAATGGCGTCTCTATGAAAGTCTGAAAAAGACCTATCTAAGACGTCCTGACTTGCTGGAACGCTATCAAATAACGGCCGAAGAAGAAGCAATGTTAGAAGAAATTCGACAAGCTCAATCGAACTGACAAGCAAAGTTAACTCTTAGAAAGGATCTAGGAGTTTTTTCTTTACTCAATACAGAAATGCTCATTTTTGTTGGAAAAACCAGCTTATTTTTCTAATAAAACATTTTTGTAACCAAATTGTAATAAAAAAACTATTAAAACTATACGTTTGCTACTAGTTAATACTAGCGTTTTGTGATAGTATATTACTATGCGGGCTGCTATACCCAGGGTAATTATAGTATGTGAGATTATAAAAAGGAGATTGATTATGGAAAAGAAAATAGGCAAGTCTGTTGTAGCGACTGGTATCGCAGCTACAACTATTATTTCTGGTGGACTGACCCATCAAGTGCACGCGGATGAGTTGGTTGAATCAACTGTAACAGCTCCAAAAGCGACTGAAGTAACAGAGAAACCAGTGACAGCAGCAGATGTAGCTGTTGCCCAAGAAAATGCTGAAGCAGCCAAAGCTAAACTTGATCAGCAAAGATCGATAGTGGATACTGCTAAAACAGAAGCTGAAGATGCAAAAACTAGCGTGAAAGTGGCTGAAGCCGCTGTTGAGACTGCTAAAGAAGTGCAGGCAGAAGCAACAGAAGAAAATGTTGCTAAGGCGGAGACGGAAGCAAAAACAGCAGAGCAAGAGGTTGGCGCAAAAGACACTGCTGTTCGAGAAGCAGCGGCTAAAGCTGCCAAGGCAGACCAAGCTGTTAAAGATCAAGCGAATACTGTTAAGGCGAGCCAATCTCTGGTAGACGTTGCCGAGACTGAATTGAAACAAGCTAAAACACCACTTAACTCAGAGGAGCAAGCTGTAGCAACTGCTAAGAGCCAGCAAAGTCAAGCACAGACCGCTTTAGACAATGCAAAGACTGAGTTGACAAAGGCGGAACAAGCAGCGTCTTCTGCTCCACAAGTGCAGGCTGAAATCCAGAATAAAATCAATCAGGCAAAGGCATCTTTGAGCCAAACCAATCAAGCTATCAGCTCTCTTGAAGGACAAATTCCTGCTGCAGAGAAAGCAGCAGCAACAGCTCCTGTTGACCTTCGCAATACGACTTATTCTCAATTTTTAGAAAATGTTCGTAACAATGCGGCTAATCAAGAAATTCGTGATGCTGCTAACAATGCACTTGCTGTTTACCAACGCGGACAAAATGAATTTGGTATCTCAGTTAATTCTGACCCAACCAGTCCAGCTAGTCTAGAAAATAACCTGCAAGCTTTAGAGTTGGTTAAAGCGATTAATGCTTACCGTCGTAATGCCGGCTTACAAGAGTTGTTGGTTGATCCGTATGCGAATGTGGCCAGCCAGATTCAGACTATCTACTTTGAGCGTAATAACTGGCACATGGGCGAGCTGATTGGTAACGAAAATGTAGCGATTAGTTTTGATCCACAAGGAGCTGTCAATTTCTGGCATGAAGAAAAAACACTTTACCAGCAGATTGCGGCGCAATATGGACTGCCTACAGATGAAACTCAGATTGATGCTAATGCTATCTATACGAGAGTTGGAGCGGGTGTGTTTGCTAAAATTGGCCACTATGTGCAGATGATGGACAATAAAGCTAATGCTATCTCAGCGACTTATGATAAACATCCAAATCAATGGGGCACTCCTCATGGTACATCAGAGGTTGGTTTCCATCACATTAGCAACTTTGACCAGCGTGTTAATAACGGTACTCTATTGACTGTTGCTGCTATGGAGCAGTTGTTGCGTGCTGGTGGTGGTCGTTCTGCAGGTTCTAACGCTAATGTTACAGCACTTAAGAATCAATTAGCTGAACTTAAGGCTCAAAAAGTTGGTCAGGAATCAGCTATCAATATCCTAAATGCTCAATTAGCTGATGCTCAAAAGACAGCGGCAGCTCAAATTGCAGCAGTTGAAGCAGCTCGTCAGAAGGTAGCAACTGCTGAAAATAATCTAGCTTTGACTAAGCAGAATGTTGCTCTCAAGCAAGAAGCTCTTGACAGAGCAACAGCTAAGATTGCAGCAAGCTTGGCTCCTTACCAAACTAACTTGAGCAATGCTCAGGCAGTTCTAGCGGCAGCTAAGGATAAGTTGGCAGAACTTCAGTCTGCTCAAGAAGCTGCGAAAGCTAATTTGACAACTGCTCAAGAGGACTTGCTGTCTGCTCAAAAAACATTAGCTGCAGCTAAAAAGAAAGTTATTGACCTTCAAAATGCTCCTCAGTTACTTGCAGAAGCAGAGCGGGAGTTGGCAGAAGCGCAGCTTGATTTTGAAGCTAAACAAGCAATCTTAAATCAAGAGACTGCAACTTTAGCTGTCCTTGAGGAATCCTACAACAGTCTTCAAGCGAATTATGAAACTCTCTTGAATATCTTGAATCAAGCAGCTCTCCTGTATGGAAATGCTCTGAATAGTAACTATCGCTCAGGTGAAGATAAACAGACTCTAACTGCTGTAAAAGGCGGAGCTGCTGGTCCAGGTGCAGAGGATGAATCTAAGAAAGATTCAGATGCTAAGACTGCAGAAGTTCATGCGAACACTCGTGAAGTCAAAGGAGCCACTACGGGTGCCGTTCAAGCGGCAGGTGGTGGTGCGTTTACTGATTTTGTTGTAAATCCTGCAGCTCAACTTGCTAGCGTGGCTACGACAGCTGATAAGGCTCCAACAGTTCCTGCTATTCTGCCAAATACTGGCTCAGAAGCAGAACGCCTTGCAATTTTTGGTATGGCACTTGGTGCAGCTGCCTTTTTGGGAACGAACAAGCGCCGTCGCAGAGACGAAGATTATAATTAATGAAATAAAAAATGAGATTGGAACGATTTCCAGACTCATTTTTTTGTCCAAGTTAATAAGCAATCTCATATAAAAGGGATGAGGAGTTAAGTTCCACATTTTCTAAGAAAGATAAAAACTTCCGATATTAATTGTCGGAAGTTTTTGATATACATAATAGATTCTATTTGACTGCTCCACCTGTTACACCTTCTACGTAGTATTTCTGCATGAAGATGAAGAGAAGAGTGATTGGAATAGCGATGATAATTGCTCCAGATGTGAAAGGCAAGAACCATTTATTGATGGCGTCCTTATTAAGCATTTGGAAAAGTCCCAAAGCCACTGTATATTTTTCCTTGACATCGCCTAGAATCACAGAGGCAAAGATGAAGTCAACCCAAGGTCCCATGAAAGCCATAAGCGCTGTATAGACGATAATCGGTTTTGAAAGCGGCAATGTAATAGTCCGGAAGATTTGGAAGCGAGTTGCTCCGTCAATCATAGCGGATTCGTCCAAGGAATATGGGATTGTATCAAAGAAACCTTTAGCAATATAGAAGCCTAGAGCCGCTCCAGCTGAATAAACCAGAATCAGTGATGTAAGGGTTTGCGTCAAATTGAGTGCTTTCAAGATGTAGTAAACCGCAATCATAGACATGAAACCTGGGAACATGTTAAGTACCAGAGCCAGCTTGAGGAAACGGTTTTTATGCTTGAATTTGATACGGCTGAGTGAGTAAGCCATACCCACGGTAATCAAAGTAGACAGGATACAGGTCGCTGTCGCAACAATCAGGGTATTCATAAACCACTGAACAAAAGGATATGTGTTGTTATTAAACAGTCTGATATAGTTGTCAAGAGTATAAGTCTTAGGGAAGAAGTAAGGGACTGCATTCGAGCCTTCACCACGGAAGCTGGTCAGAAAAATCCAGATAATCGGCGTTAGCCAGATGAGTGCTAAAACAGCCAGTAAGACATAAATCCCTAATAAACTGAGTTTTTTTCTATTTTTCATTATTTAGCAGTTCCTTCCTTGAATGATGCGGATCTAGTATAGGCTAAGAGACTGAAGGCTGCAGAGATTGCAAAGATCAGGATACCGATAACAGATGCCAGATTGTAATCCTTGGCTGAAACGGTCAGTTTATAGAGCCAGGTAACCAAGAGGTCAGTTGAACCTGCCTGATAGTAGGAAGAGTTAGTAGGTCCACCGCCTGTCAGGAAGTAGATAACGTTGAAGTTGTTGATGTTCCCGATAAACTGCTGGATAAGTGATGGCGCCATAATCAAAAGAATTTGAGGGAAAGTAATGCTCTTGAAGATTTGAAGCTTGCTAGCTCCATCAATCTCAGCGGCTTCGATTTGCTCACTAGGAAGGTTCATGATAATCCCAGTCGCTACTAGCATGGTAAATGGAATACCAATCCACATATTGACAAGGATGATTGAGAACTTAGCCCAAACAGGGTCACTCAAGAATGGAATTGGATGCTGGATGAGATGGAGGCTTTGCAATAGTCCGTTCAAAGGTCCATTGTCATTCAGGAAATTGCGCATCAAGAGCAGGGATACGAATTGCGGTACAGCAATAGTGATAACGAAGAGTGTCCGCCAAACTTTCTTGTACTTGAGGCCTTTGGTATTGAGTAAGAGAGCGAGAACAATACCGAAGAAGAAAGTAGTGGCTGTCGCAGCAACCGCCCAAATCAAGGTCCAGCCTAAAAGTGGGAAGAAGGTGCTAGCCATGCGACCTGAGAAAACATCACCGAAGCTAGAGAAGCCAACCCAGTCAAAGAGTGATTTAGGAGCTGGATGCTTATGGTCAAAGTTAGTAAAGGCCAAACAGATCATATAAATCAGAGGCAGGATGGTAAAGAGCAGTACTCCGATAAGAGGGATGCTCATTAGGCCCATGTGAAAGCGGCCGTCAGCAAGGGTTTTGAAGTCCTCAACGAAGTTAGGAATCTTCTGACCTGACTGCTTAAGAGCCATTAAGTGACGAGCACTTTTCAGGTTACACCAGTAGATGTAGGCGAAGACTGCGCAGAAGATAAGAGAAGCAAGTCCAAAAATCAGCATCAGCATAGAGTTGTCACCCGCTACTTGAACAGTGATTTCCAAGCCGTTAACTTTTTTGATAGCTTCTCCTTGCTCTTGAGTCCCCAATGTAATCATGCCGCCAATAGCTGGTATGATTTGGACTGCAAAAGCAATCAGGAAAGCAATTTCTGAGAAGAGGAAGAGCAGCCCCTTGATAAATTGTTTGTTTACAAGGTTGCTCAGTCCCATTACCAGAAAAGAGAGTTTGACATCCCAGGTTCCTTCTTTAAAGACCTGAACCATGGATGCATTGTCATAGGATGACTGAGTCATATTATTCTCCTTATATTTACAAAGAAAGAAGTGAGGAGGCTGCCCCCCCTCACTTCAATGCTTATTTTTATTCGTTTGAGGATTATTTAGCTGCTGCTAAATCTTTATCAAACTGTTGTAATTTTGCGAGGTATTGATCTTCACCAAATTTACCGTTGTAAGCATCGCTGAGGATTGCAGCACTTTCAGTCCAGAAGACAGACATTTGGCTAAGTTTAGGCATAACTGTTGTGTAGGTATCAGAAGATCCCATTGTGATAACAGCTTGTGCCAAGGCATCTTTCTTCACATCTTCAGACTCTTGTACTTCTTTGTTAGCAGGGATGATGTGGCGTCCTTCAAACTTGAATTGGTTTTCTTGGCTATCTTTGCTAGTAAGAGCTTGAGCCAGTTTGTAACTTGCTGCGATACGTTCACCATCACCGTTTGAAGGTGTTTGGTTAACTGCGTAAAGTTTTACACCAAGGAAGGCTTTTTGTTGAACGTCTTGTCCACCGATGTTAACAGTTGGGTAAACAGAGATACCAAGGTTATCTTTACCGACAGCTTTTTCAGCAGCTGCGTAGTCCCATGGGCCTGATTGGAAAGCGTCAACTGAACCATCTTCAAATTTAGCAAGAAGGTTAGAAGCATCTACGTTTACAAAACCGCTGTTGTTCTTTTGAGCTGCGATGAACTTCAGAACGTTCACACCGGCCTCGTTACCCCAGTTTGTTCCGTCTACTTGCTCACCGTCTTTACCAAAAAGAGTATCACCAACAGAAAGGAAAAGTGGAGCAGTTACATAAGCATTAACTTCTTTCAAGTTTCCGCCGAATTTAGCTTTAGAAGTGATGGTTTCATAAGACTTAACATCGTCAGCAGAAAGTTTTGACTTATTATAGTAGGTAACTTGTGATTCGATACCGAATGGGAAAGCATAAGTTTTACCTTTATACTGAGCACCAATCGCTGCTTGTTCTGTATCGTTCTTCTTGATTTCTTCTGCCATATTAGAAGGAACTTCTTGAATCGCTCCAGCTTCAACTAATTTACCAAGTTGGTCGTGTGGCAGAGAGAAAACATCGGCAGCAGTACTAGCATCTTTTGTCAGATTTTCTTGAGCGTTTGGATCTTCCATTTCGACTACGTCAACCTTGTAGCCTGATTCTTTCTCAAACTTGCTAACTGTATCAGAGTAAGAATCTTTAGCACCAGTTGGTACCCAAAGTTTCAAGGTCTTGCTATCAGCTTTAGAAGAAGAGCTCTCCTTGCTACTATTTGAGCTACAAGCTGCTAACAGTGTTCCTGCAGCCAGCAAGCTGACACTGCCCAATACTACTTTTTTCCATGTTTTCATTCCTATTTCCTCCCGGAATTTTTATTTACAGTTCTATTATGCAACCGTTTGCAATTTTTGTCAAGTCTTTTTTTGAAATTTTTTTAAAAATATATTAATTTTTCTAAAATTTTTCTATTTTATTTCTGTTTATTTAATCAAAGCCTATTAAAATGGCTGTGCAATCGCTTGCTTGATTTTTACTTAGAAAATGCTTTATTATGAAGAGAATCATGTTTCTTTTGAAATAGATTTTTGGTATTTGAAAGAAGATTTAAAAACAGGTTATAGTTCATCATTACCTATGGAAGGAATCAAACTTATGATTTTCTAATAATCTAGTGTCTATCTGTTGAATGCTTCCCTTTTCTGCTATAATAGACCTATGAACAAGCTAATCCAATCAAAGCTGGAACTGTTGCCGACCAGTCCTGGCTGTTACATTCACAAAGACAAAAACGGTACCATTATCTATGTCGGCAAAGCCAAGAATCTTCGCAATCGGGTTCGTTCTTATTTCCGTGGCAGCCATGATACCAAGACGGAAGCTCTGGTTTCTGAGATTGAGGATTTTGAATTTATTGTCACCGAGTCCAACATTGAGGCTTTGCTTCTCGAGATTAATCTAATTAAGGAAAACCAGCCCAAGTACAATATCATGCTCAAGGACGATAAGTCCTATCCTTTTATTAAGATTACCAACGAAACCTATCCGCGCCTGATTATCACGCGCCAAGTCAAAAAGGACGGCGGGCTTTATTTCGGGCCTTATCCGGATGTTGGTGCGGCCAATGAAATTAAGCGTCTTTTGGATCGACTCTTTCCTTTCCGCAAGTGTACAAATCCGCCTGAAAAGGTCTGCTTTTACTACCATCTGGGGCAGTGCAAGGCCCACACTATTTGTCAGGTAGACAGTCAGTATTTCAAGGAGCTAGCCCAGGAGGTGGCGGCCTTTCTCAAGGGTCAGGATGACCAGATTATTGAGGATTTACGGGGGAAAATGGCTGGCGCAGCGCAAACTATGGAGTTTGAAAAGGCAGCTGAGTACCGCGACTTGATTCAGTCCATTGGTACGCTGCGAACCAAGCAGCGGGTCATGGCCAAGGATTTGCAGAATCGTGATGTCTTCGGCTACTATGTGGATAAGGGCTGGATGTGCGTACAGGTCTTCTTTGTCCGTCAGGGTAAGTTAATCGAGCGTGATGTCAACCTTTTTCCCTATTACAATGATCCGGACGAAGATTTTCTGACCTATATCGGCCAGTTCTACCAGGAAAAATCCCACCTCAAGCCCAATGAAATCCTGATTCCGGCAGATATTGACGAAGAAGCTGTCCGAGCCATGGTGGATACCAAGGTGCTTAAGCCTCAGCGAGGCGAGAAGAAGCAGCTGGTCAATCTGGCTATCAAAAACGCTCGAGTCAGCCTCCAGCAGAAATTTGACCTCTTGGAGAAATCTATTGAAAAGACCCAAGGTGCTATTGAGAATCTAGGGCAGCTCCTTAACATTCCAACGCCTGTTCGTATTGAGTCTTTTGATAACTCCAACATCATGGGGACCAGTCCTGTATCGGCTATGGTGGTCTTTGTCAATGGTAAACCAAGCAAGAAGGACTATCGCAAGTATAAGATCAAGACTGTCGTAGGACCCGATGACTACGCCAGTATGCGCGAGGTCATCAAGCGGCGCTATAGTCGGGTGATTCGAGATGGACTGACTCCGCCTGATCTGATTGTCATTGACGGTGGACAGGGCCAGGTCAATATCGCTAAAGAAGTTATTCAGGAGCAGTTGGGATTGGATATCCCCATCGCTGGACTGCAAAAAAATGACAAGCACCAGACTCATGAATTGCTTTTTGGCGACCCTCTGCAGGTTGTAGAATTATCCCGAAATTCGCAGGAATTTTTCCTACTCCAGCGTATCCAAGATGAAGTCCATCGTTTTGCTATTACCTTCCACCGCCAGCTCCGGTCTAAGAATTCCTTCTCATCACAGCTAGATGGCATTGAAGGCTTGGGACCAAAACGCAAGCAAAATCTTATGAAACACTTCAAATCTTTAACCAAGATTAAAGAAGCCACTGTCGACCAAATCGTCGAAGTCGGCGTGCCGCGAGCAGTGGCAGAAGCGGTGCGGGAGAAGTTGAATCCGAAAACTCAGGAGCGGGAACAAACACAGTTGCGAGAGGTGGCGGAAACGCAAGCAGATTTAGAATAGACAAATCTCATATGAGGACTGTGTATGCAGAATTTCTTTAATAATTAGGAAAAAAATAACAGAAATGGAGGGACTATTATAATACCTATAATGTTTGACAATAAAATAATTTTGTATTATAATATGTTTATTCTTTATTAATAGGAGTCAATAATGAAAAAAATTATTACAGCTAGTGTAGCGCTTTTATCGGTTATAACTTTAGCAGCATGTTCTGGAAAAACAACTTCAGATTCTTCTGAAAAAGCTTCAAGTTCTGTAGAGAAAACATCTACTTCAAAGAATAAATCAAGCAGCTCTGAAACTTCATCAAAAACAGCTAGCTCAGAAGCAGCAATTCCAGAAATTGTTCTTTTGACTGATGAAGAAATCGACAATGCTAAAACAATTGGTGACATGAAAGCCCTCTTTAGTAAATTGATTGATAATTATAAAAAGTACATTGATGAAATTGGGAGCAAAGTACCAGAGGCTGGAAAAGAAGCGTACAATCAACAAGTAGAACCAGCTATTCAATCTATGGAAACTTCAAGAGAAACTTTTAATGAAACGCTCTCAAGTGCTGGTTCAGATGATAC
>JABZYU010000026.1:0-22436 GCA_015264985.1 Streptococcus sanguinis
GTCTTGGCGCGCACCGGAGTCAATCATATCAGACTTGGTCACCTTGTCAGCTACACGGTTGCTTGTCAGCCAGTAGTCGATTCTCCAGCCTGTATTGTTGATTTTAGAAGTCTTGCTGCGCTGCGCCCACCAAGTGTATTGGTTAGGGATATCGCCGTGTAAGTGGCGGAAGGTATCGGTGAAGCCTTTAGCCAGCAGGTTGGTGAAGCCAGCGCGCTCTTCGTCAGTAAAGCCTGGTGAACGGCGGTTGCTGGCTGGATTGGCCAAGTCGATTTCCTTGTGGGCCACATTGTAGTCGCCAGTAGCGAGGACTGGTTTTTGTCCATCTAGTGTTGCCAAGTATTCAGCGTATTTGGCATCCCAGACTTGACGGTCATCCAAGCGTTTGAGGCCGTCACCAGCATTAGGCGTATAAACTTGAGTGACAAAGAAACCGTCAAATTCCAGCGTAATGATGCGACCTTCAACATCCATGGTTGACGGAGCGCCGATTTCTGGGAAGGTTACGGTTGGCGTCAGCTCTTTTTTGTAGAGGAACATAGTTCCTGCATAGCCTTTGCGGGCTGGCTCTCGGGAGGAGCGCCAAGTGTTTTCATAGTCTGGGAAAAGATATGTCAAGATCTCCAAGTGCTTTTTAGTCGGACCAGTCGCAGACAGTTTTGTTTCCTGAATAGCGATAATATCTGCATTTTCTGCTTGCAAGGTTTGAAGGACGGCCTGAGAGAGCTGAGCTCGGGCAGAATCACTGGTCAATGCAGCGTTGAGAGAGTCAATGTTCCAAGAGATGAGTTTCATAAAATTTCCTTTTCTAGTAAAATTTACTGAGTTTATTATAACAAAATTTAGGACTGATTTATAGCAAAGTGATTGTAAGAAAGCTTGAAAAAAGATGAAAATTTTTCTATAATAGAGCGAGAAAAAATAGGGGGAAGCCATGAAATTCTATTCTTATGATTATGTTTTGAGTCAGATTAGTCAGCAAAACTGGGTGACAGTTGCACTTTCTGTCTTGTTGCTGCTTGTGACAGGATTTTTTGTTTTTAAGGCCTATCGCAATAAGCGTGATTCAAAATTTCGGGAACTAGCCATCATTTCCGTTTTGGCCTTGGTGGCTATGGTCTTGATTGGCATTAGCAATTTTCAGACTGACCAAGACTCTAACAACCAGTTTCAAACCTCTCTTCATTTTATCGAGGTCATTTCAAAAGACTTGGGCGTGGATAAGTCAGAAGTTTATGTCAATACTTCAGCTGCGACGGATGGAGCGATTTTGAAGGTCGGAAAGAACTTTTATCGGGCTATGAGCGGCAGTGAGCCAGATAAATATCTGCTTGAAAAAATTGACTTGCATAAGACGACAGATATAGAAATAGTGGAGGTTGAAAAATGACATTGAATTTTCTTGAAATCCTAATTAAACTAGCGCTGGGGCTTTTCTCACTGGTTTTTGTCATCAACGTGACGGGAAAAGGAAATCTGGCGCCTAATTCAGCGATCGACCAGATTCAAAACTATGTCCTTGGTGGCATTATCGGTGGGGTTATTTATAATAGCTCTATTAATATTCTTCAGTATGCAGTTATTCTCATCATGTGGACTATCTTGGTCTTGACCCTAAAGTGGCTCAATAATAATGTCCGTGCGGTTAAGCATTTGATTGATGGTAAGCCAACAACGTTGATTCAGCACGGGAAATTGAGTCCCGAAGCCTGCCGTTCTGTTGGTCTTTCAGCAGCAGATGTAGCTTTGAAGCTACGCAGCCAAGGTATTTTCCAGCTCAAGCAGGTCAAACGGGCGGTTATAGAGCAAAATGGCCAGCTCATCGTTGTTCAGGCTGGTGAAGAGAATCCTAAATATCCCCTTATCACAGATGGTGTTGTCCAGATTGATATTCTGGAGTCTATTGATAAAACAGAAGAGTGGCTGGTGGAGAGACTGGCTAAAGATGGATACACCGATATTTCGAATATCTTCATCGCAGAGTATGAAAGTGGCAACTTGAATGTTGTGACCTATTAAACCTAGAGTATTTTCTAGGTTTTTAATTGATTTTATTGTAAATGAATGTCTTTTCGCAAACTTAACAAAATATGATATAATGAAGTGCTATTAAAAAAGGTTTCATTAGCCTTGAAAGGATTAAAAAATGACTGAAAAACAATCGTTTTATATTACAACCCCTATCTACTATCCGAGCGGTAAACTCCACATCGGGTCTGCCTATACGACCATTGCTTGTGATGTTCTGGCTCGCTACAAGCGTCTCATGGGCTACGATGTTTTCTATCTGACTGGCCTTGACGAGCATGGACAGAAGATTCAGCAAAAGGCTGAAGAAGCTGGTATCAGTCCTCAAGCTTATGTCGATGGGATGGCAGTTGGGGTCAAGGAACTCTGGAAACTGCTGGATATTTCTTACGATAAGTTTATCCGGACGACTGATGACTACCATGAAAAGGTTGTAGCCGATGTCTTTGAAAGACTCTTAGCCCAAGATGATATCTACTTGGGTGAATATTCAGGCTGGTATTCTGTATCTGATGAGGAATTCTTTACTGAAAGCCAGCTGGCAGAAGTCTTCCGTGATGAAAATGGAAAGGTAACCGGCGGAATCGCACCGTCTGGACATGAAGTGGAGTGGGTATCAGAAGAGTCTTATTTCCTCCGTCTCAGCAAGTATCAAGACCGCTTGGTAGATTTTTTTAAATCTCATCCAGACTTTATCACACCAGACGGGCGTCTCAATGAAATGCTGAAAAACTTCATTGAGCCAGGTCTGGAAGACCTAGCCGTATCTCGGACGACCTTTACTTGGGGTGTGCCGGTGCCATCTAATCCTAAACACGTTATTTATGTATGGATTGATGCCCTACTCAACTATGCGACAGCCCTTGGCTACTGTCAGGATAATCATGCTAACTACGATAAATTCTGGAACGGAACAGTCTTTCACATGGTGGGCAAGGACATTCTGCGTTTCCACTCTATCTACTGGCCAATTCTGCTCATGATGCTGGACATCAAGCTGCCCGACCGCTTGATTGCTCACGGTTGGTTTGTCATGAAGGATGGCAAGATGTCCAAGTCTAAGGGCAATGTGGTCTATCCCGAAATGCTGGTAGAACGCTATGGTTTGGATGCATTGCGTTATTACCTCATGCGCAGTCTTCCTGTTGGTTCAGACGGAACCTTCACTCCTGAGGACTATATAGGTCGGATCAACTATGAATTGGCCAATGACCTCGGAAACCTCCTCAACCGTACGGTTTCTATGATTAATAAGTATTTTGATGGTCAAGTGCCAACTTATGAAGAAAATGTGACAGACTTTGATGGAGCTCTGGCTCAGGTAGCAGCTCAATCTATTGCTGACTACTACAAACACATGGATGCAGTAGACTACCCACGCGCCCTAGAAGCAGTCTGGACGCTCATCTCCCGTACCAATAAATATATCGATGAAACCGCTCCTTGGGTTCTGGCTAAGGATGATTCCAAGGTCAAAGAACTGGCAGCAGTCATGAGCCACTTGGCTGCCAGTCTTCGTGTTGTGGCCCACATGATTGAGCCTTTCATGATGGAAACGAGCAAGGCTGTCCTCAGTCAACTTGGCTTGCCTCAAGCTGCTTCTCTGGAAAATCTAGCAATTGACCAACTTCCAGCAGGTCTGACAGTTGTAGAGAAAGGGACACCAATCTTCCCACGTCTGGATATGGAAGAAGAAATTACTTATATCAAGGGACAAATGGAAGGCAACAAACCTGCGGTTGAAAAAGAATGGAATCCAGAAGAAGTCGAGCTCAAACTTAACCGCAAGGAAATCAAGTTTGACGACTTCGATAAGGTGGAAATCCGTGTCGCAGAAGTCAAAGAGGTGTTTAAAGTTGAAGGCTCGGATAAACTTCTTCAGTTCCGCCTGGATGCTGGTGATGGTGAAGACCGCCAAATCCTCTCTGGTATTGCTAAATACTATCCAAACGAGCAAGAACTGGTCGGTAAGAAAGTCCAAATCGTAGCTAATCTCAAACCACGTAAGATGATGAAAAAATATGTTAGCCAAGGTATGATTCTATCAGCCGAGCACGGCGACCAACTTACTCTCCTTACTGTGGACGAAAATGTCCCAAATGGAAGTTTGATTGGATAACAATTTTTGATCTAATAACGATCCCCCAGCAGGAGTCTGTTGGGGGATTTTTGCTATAATCATCACTTTGAAACCGCTTGACAAATTCTATAGATATTTATATAATTTTATTTGAAAAAGTTTTAGGAGTTATATTATGAAAATAGTAAAAATTGCATCACTTGTTTTGTTGTTGCTTTTAATTGTCATTCTCTTTCCGCTGAATCCTTATTTGGCAGCTTTTCTAGCTATTATTAGCCTTGGAGCAGCATTTTTGATTCGGAGGAAGTAGTATAATGAAAATAGTTAAGGATTTCATAAAAAAAGTTTTGGGGGCTAAGATTTACATATGGATTGTGGTAGCCGTTCTCGCTATCTTTTTTGTTGTTGCGAAAACTTATAATATCATTGGATATTTTCAGGGGATAAATGCCTCAGACGAGCGCAAACAGATATATATGCAAATTACTCGTCTGGAGAAAGTCAATGAAAGTGTTTTTTTAAATACAGGTATTCAAAGAGTTGAACTGGTTGAAAAAGATAAGAAAATCCCTGGTACCAATATCAGTATTCCGCTCTCTATAAAAAAAGGTGTCATAATTCTTAATTACGATGCTAAGTTTGGGATAAAAGAAGGAATTAAGGTTAAGAAAATCGCTGAGCATGAGTATGAGCTAACCATCCCTAAATATCAAGTTCTAGGAATAGAGTTGTCGAAAAGTTCTAAAGAACAATATAAGATACTTGCTCCAAGCGGAGAATTGTTGAGTGGAGCAACTGAAAATATTGGTACTGGAGAGGATGTAGTTAAAGCTCTTAGCAATAAAGAGCAAGAAGAATATCTTGAGCAATATAAGGAACTGATCACAGAATCAGCAGAAACCTATTATACAAATATCGTAACTAGTATTGACCCAGATGCTAAACTAACATTTAAAAATGTAAATCAATAGGAATCAAAATTTCTTTATAGTGAAATATATCGTTCTATCAACTGGAGAAAGCATCTTGCACATCATTGCAAGGTGCTTTTTTATGTCCCATACCATATCGCAAACCCTCAATTTTGTTTAAAACAAACAAATAATATGGAAAAAAACAGAGAAATGAGTTATAATAAACAAAACTAGAGTGTAGAGAGGGAATAGTATGGGTAAAAATCAGAGACAGGATGAAATAGTTAAGCTGGTGGATCGAGCTGGGACAGTGACGGTTGCTGAGATTGTAGAGAGTATGAAAGTCTCCGACATGACGGTTCGGCGGGACTTGATTGAGCTGGAAAGGAAAGGGCTGCTGACTCGTGTTCACGGTGGGGCTAAAAGTAATCAGCACCTCAAGTACAGGGAAATCCCTCATGAAGAGAAGCTTTATCAGAATATCGAGGCCAAGCGGACTGTTGCCAAGAAGGCTGTGGAGCTGATTGAAGATGGCGATACTATTTTTCTTGGTCCGGGGACTTCTGTGGAAGTGCTGGCTGAGGAAATCACCAATCAGCATCTGCGTGTGATTACCAACTGTCTGCCGATTTTTCACGATCTTCTGAAGAAGAAGTCGGATACCTTCAAAGTATTTCTCCTTGGTGGGGAGATGCGGGAAGCGACTCAAGCCTTTGTCGGCGAGATGACCAATGCCATCATGGATAAGATGTACTTTACTAAGATGTTTTTCAGTGGCAATGGTATCAAAAATGGTCAGATTATGACCTCTTCTTTTGAAGAGGCCTATACTCAGAAGCTGGCTTTGGAGCGCTCGACAGAGACTTACCTATTGATTGATTCTTCTAAGATTGGCAAGGAAGACTTCACTTCTATCTGTCCTTTGGCTGATATTACAGCTGTTATCACAGACCAGATGTCTGAAAATGCTCAAGAAGAACTGGAGGTTTATACCAAGATTATTTCCTAGTTTATTTTAAATGGATGAAAAAATTATCAAAAAGCTTTTTTTAGGGCTTTTTTTGTTTATTTTAATCATCTTTAAAAATATTTTGATTAAAATAAACAAAAATCTGTTGACAAATAACTTTTAAAGGAGTATAGTATGCTTATAGGAAACAGAAAGTGTTTTTTATAAACAATATTCTGTGCAAAAAATCAAATAAAGGAGAATGCTCATGGCAATTATTATTGGAGCAGATGCTGCTGGAAGCAAGCTGAAAGATGTGGTCAAGGATTTTCTCGTCGGAGAAAACTTTGAAGTGGTGGATGTGACGAAAGAAGGTCAGGATTTTGTTGATGTGACCCTTGCAGTTGCGGCTGAGGTGAATAAACAAGAGGAAAATCTTGGTATTGTCATTGACGCTTATGGCGCTGGTCCATTTATGGTAGCGACCAAAATCAAGGGCATGGTAGCGGCGGAAGTCTCAGATGAACGCTCTGCCTACATGACTCGCGGCCATAACAACTCTCGCATGATTACGATGGGAGCTGAAATCGTTGGTGAAGGGCTGGCTAAGAACATTGCAAAAGGCTTTGTCAATGGTAAATACGACGGCGGCCGTCACCAAATCCGGGTCGACATGCTCAACAAAATGTGCTAAGAAAAGGAGAAATCAAATGAAAATTGCAATTGGATGTGACCATATCGTTACCAATGAAAAAATGGCAGTCTCTGATTTTCTAAAATCAAAAGGCTATGAAGTTCTTGATTTTGGTACTTATGACCATACACGTACTCACTACCCAATCTTTGGTAAAAAAGTAGGGGAGGCAGTCGTTAGTGGACAAGCTGATCTTGGTGTTTGTATCTGTGGTACTGGTGTCGGCATTAACAACGCAGTTAATAAGGTGCCTGGTGTTCGTTCAGCTTTGGTACGCGACATGACTTCAGCTCTCTATGCTAAGGAAGAACTCAACGCGAATGTTATTGGTTTTGGTGGAAAAATTACTGGTGAGCTCCTCATGTGTGATATCATTGAAGCTTTCATCCATGCGGAATATAAACCAACCGAAGAAAATAAAAAATTGATCGCAAAAATTGAGCACGTTGAGACTCACAATGCTCATCAAACAGATGCCAACTTCTTTACAGAATTTCTTGAAAAATGGGATCGTGGAGAGTACCACGACTAGTGAGGTAGCCAGATGATTCTTACAGTGACCATGAATCCTTCTATCGATATTTCCTATCCTTTAGAAGAATTGAAAATAGATACTGTTAATCGTGTTGCGGAAGTCAGTAAAACAGCGGGCGGCAAAGGCCTCAACGTAACCAGGGTCTTGGCAGAAATTGGAGACAATGTCGCTGCGACGGGACTGATTGGTGGGACTAATGGAGAGTTCTTATTACAAAACCTTCATCCTAATGTTAAACAATGCTTTTATAACATTTCAGGAGATACGAGAAACTGTATTGCTATCTTACACGAAGGTAAACAAACAGAAATCCTGGAAGCCGGTCCGACTATTACAGCAGATGAGGCGAGGGATTTCCAAGAACACTTCCGGTCTTTGATGGCTGAGGCAGATGTTGTCAGTATCTCGGGCAGTCTGCCAGCGGGCCTGCCGAAAGACTACTATATTCAGCTGATTGAAATGGCTAATCAAGCTGGCAATAAGGTGGTGCTGGATTGCTCTGGGGCAGCTCTGGAAGCTGTGCTTAAATCAGATGTCAAACCAACTGCCATCAAGCCTAATAATGAGGAACTTTCTCAGTTGTTGGGTCGCGAGGTTTCCAAAGATTTGGATGAATTAAAAGCTGTCCTTTCAGAACCGCTATTTGAAGGAATCGAGTGGATCATCGTATCACTCGGTGCAGATGGCGCTTTTGCCAAACACTGGGACACTTTCTATAAAGTAGATATCCCTAAAATCCAAGTGGTTAATCCAGTTGGATCCGGCGACTCAACTGTTGCAGGGATTTCTTCGGCTCTGAGTCTTCGCTTAGATGATGCTTCCTTATTGAAGAAAGCAAATGTTCTGGGCATGCTCAATGCCCAAGAAAAAATGACTGGTCATGTCAATGTTTACAATTATGATAATTTATATAATCAAATTACAGTAAAAGAGGTATAAAGAATGGTATTAACAGAACAAAAACGCAAGTACATGGAAAAACTTTCTGATGAGAATGGCATCATTTCTGCCTTGGCATTTGACCAACGCGGTGCTTTGAAACGCCTCATGGCTCAACACCAGGAAGCAGAACCAACAGTAGCTCAAATGGAAGAACTGAAAGTTTTGGTTGCAGAAGAACTGACTCCTTACGCTTCGTCTATGCTGCTGGATCCTGAGTATGGCCTGCCTGCTACTAAAGCTCTGGACAAAAATGCTGGCCTGTTATTGGCCTATGAAAAGACAGGCTACGATACTTCTAGCACCAAGCGCTTGCCTGACTGTCTGGATGTTTGGTCTGCAAAACGCATCAAAGAACAAGGTGCAGATGCAGTGAAATTCCTTCTTTACTACGATGTAGATAGCTCTGAAGAACTTAACCAGCAAAAGCAGGCTTATATCGAGCGTGTAGGTTCAGAGTGTGTGGCAGAAGATATTCCTTTCTTCCTTGAAATCTTGGCTTACGATGAAAAGATTGCGGATGCTTCCAGCGCTGAGTACGCTAAAGTGAAACCTCACAAGGTTATCGGAGCTATGAAGGTCTTCTCAGATCCACGTTTCAACATTGATGTCTTGAAAGTGGAAGTTCCAGTCAACGTTAAATACGTTGAAGGCTTTGGCGATGGTGAAGTGGTGCATACTAAAGAACAAGCTGCAGCCTTCTTCAAGGAACAGGATGAGGCAACGAACCTGCCATACATCTACTTGAGTGCGGGTGTATCAGCGAAACTCTTCCAAGAAACACTTGTGTTCGCTCATGAGTCAGGTGCTAACTTCAACGGCGTTCTTTGTGGACGTGCGACTTGGGCTGGCAGTGTCAAAGACTATATTGAGCAAGGCGAAGAAGCAGCTCGCAAGTGGCTTCGTACAACAGGATTTGAAAATATTGATGAGCTCAACAAGGTTCTTCAAAAAACAGCTACCTCTTGGAAAGAAAGAGTCTAAAATTTGTTAAAAAATAAATAAAGTAAGGGTTTACATTCTGCGACTGATATGCTATAATGAAATCAGAAATTGAATAGGGTGAGCGTTACTAAGTTGGATTAGGCGTGACCGCAAATAAATTGAGGGAAGAACTAGCCTCGGTTTGTTTGTGGTCTTTTTGTTTTGCCAGAACCCTAGAAAATGAAGAGGAGGAGATATGTATCGAATCATACATCCTATGAACAACAATGTTGCTCTAGCCAAACATGAAAACGGTGAAGAGGTTGTTCTGATTGGCAGTGGCATAGCTTTTAATAAAAAGAAGGGTGACATCGTTCTGGAAAGTAAGATTGAGAAAATCTTTCGCCTAAGAACGGAAGAGTCTAAAGAAAACTTTGTGGCCTTGCTCAAAGATGTTCCACTAGACTTTATCACAGTAACCTATGATGTGATTGACACCCTTTCTAAGAAGTATGATTACCCTGTCCAGGAGTATATCTATGTCACGCTGACGGATCACATCTACTGTTCTTATCAGGCTCTGCAGCAGGGGCGGTACAAGGAGAGTGACCTGCCAGATGCTTCGGACAAATACCCTGTCCCTTATCAGATTGCTCAGGAAGCGGTAGCGATATACCGCGAGCGGTTGTTGGATCATTTCCCTAGCGACGAGGTCAATCGCATTGCCTATCACTTTATCAATGCTGAAGGGGAGACTAATCCCGAGGGGCAAAGTCACTTGGGCAAGCGAAAAGATATTCTGGCTGCAGTTGAAGCAGAGCTGAAGAAAAATGGCATTAAAAGAAGTGCAGAAAACAGCAACTTTTATGACCGTTTTATGATTCACCTGAACTACTTTTTAGACTATCTGGACAGAAGCCGTGATGACAATGTTTCCCTGCTGGAAATGGAAAGTCAGATCCAGATGACCTATCCTCAAGCCTATCAGGTCGGAAGTGATATTTACCACATCATTGCCCAGAAGACGGGAATTGATCTCTACCGCAGCGAACGGGTCTACCTGGTGCTGCATATTCAACGCCTTTTATAATAGAAAATAATAATAAAATTTTACACAAGAATACAAGGAGGAACTCTCATGAATAGAGAAGAAGTAACATTGCTCGGTTTTGAAATTGTGGCCTACGCTGGTGACGCTCGCTCCAAGCTCCTGGAAGCATTGAAAGCCGCAGAGGCTGGGGATTTTGCTAAGGCAGATGCCTTGGTAGAAGAAGCCAATGGTTGCATCGCTGAAGCTCACCATGCTCAGACCAGTCTCTTGACAAAAGAAGCGGCTGGTGAGGACTTGGCTTACAGTGTGACCATGATGCACGGCCAAGACCACTTAATGACTACTATCTTGCTAAAAGACATGATGCACCATTTGATTGAACTATACAAAAGAGGAGTAAAATAATGAACAAACTCATCGGACTTATTGAGAAAGGGAAGCCTTTCTTTGAGAAGATTTCTCGGAATATCTATCTCCGTGCTATTCGGGATGGTTTTATCGCTGGTATGCCAGTCATCCTCTTCTCATCTATTTTTATCTTGATTGCCTATGTGCCAAATGCTTGGGGTTTCCATTGGTCTAAGGACATTGAAACTTTCCTTATGACTCCTTATAGCTATTCGATGGGGATTCTGGCATTCTTTGTGGGTGGGACCACTGCCAAGGCGCTGACAGACTCTGTCAACCGCGACCTGCCTGCGACAAACCAGATTAACTTCTTGTCTACTATGCTGGCTTCTATGGTCGGCTTCCTCCTCATGGCGGCTGAACCTGCCAAGGAAGGTGGCTTCCTGACTGCCTTCATGGGAACCAAAGGTCTTTTGACAGCTTTCATTGCAGCCTTTGTTACGGTTAATGTCTACAAGGTTTGTGTAAAAAATAATGTCACCATTCGCATGCCAGAAGAAGTTCCACCAAATATTTCGCAAGTATTTAAAGACTTGATTCCATTCACTGTTTCAGTCGTTCTACTCTACGGTTTGGAACTGCTTGTTAAAGCAAGTCTGGGAGTAACTGTTGCTGAATCCATTGGAACGCTTCTTGCTCCGCTTTTCTCAGCGGCAGATGGCTATCTGGGAATCACGCTTATCTTTGGCGCTTATGCTTTCTTCTGGTTCGTAGGAATTCACGGTCCGTCTATCGTTGAGCCTGCCATTGCTGCCATTACTTATGCTAATATCGATGCTAACTTGGCTCTTGTTCAAGCTGGTCAGCATGCGGATAAGGTCATCACTTCTGGTACGCAAATGTTTATCGTTACTATGGGTGGTACTGGTGCGACCTTGATTGTTCCATTCCTCTTCATGTGGATCTGTAAGTCCGAACGTAATCGTGCAATTGGACGGGCATCTGTTGTCCCAACTTTCTTTGGTGTCAATGAGCCCATTCTCTTTGGTGCTCCAATCGTACTGAATCCGATTTTCTTCATTCCATTTATCTTTGCACCTATCGCAAACGTATGGATTTTCAAATTCTTTGTTGATACCTTAAACATGAACTCCTTCTCAGCCAACCTTCCTTGGGTAACACCTGGACCTCTGGGAATTGTGCTGGGTACGAACTTCCAGCTTCTGTCCTTTGTACTAGCAGCCCTCCTTGTCGTAGTAGATGTGATTATTTACTATCCATTCGTCAAGGTTTATGACGAACAAATCCTAGAAGAAGAACGTTCCGGCAAAGCTAACGATGCTCTTAAAGAAAAAGTAGCAGCTAACTTTAATACTGCTAAAGCAGACGCTATCCTTGAAAAAGCAGGAGTGGATGAAGAAGCTCCATCTCACAACAATATTAGCGAAGAAACCAATGTTCTGGTGCTCTGTGCAGGCGGTGGTACTAGTGGATTGCTGGCCAACGCTTTGAATAAAGCAGCAGCTGAATACAATGTTCCTGTCAAAGCAGCAGCTGGTGGCTACGGAGCTCACCGTGAAATGCTGCCTGAGTTTGACCTAGTTATCCTGGCTCCTCAAGTTGCCTCCAACTTTGAAGACATGAAGGCCGAAACTGATAAATTGGGTATCAAGCTAGCTAAGACTGAAGGCGGCCAATACATCAAACTCACCCGTGATGGCAAAGGAGCACTGGCCTTCGTTCAGGAGCAATTTAACAACTAAATCTGTTTATTTGAGATTAAGCAACTTGATAGAGTTTGGGACAAAAGTCCTAGCCTCTCAATTGTCTTTGGATTGTCGAGCAAGACGCAGTGGTTGAGTGGGCTCTACTACGCTGATTTCATCAGCTTTTACAGCCCTACTCAACTGTGCGGAGGTGGGACGACGAAATCGAATTCTAACGAATTACCGATTTCTGTCCCACTCTCCAAATGTTATTGAAAGGAAAATAAGATGACAAAAACCTTACCTAAAGATTTTATTTTCGGTGGCGCAACAGCGGCCTATCAAGCTGAGGGAGCAACCCACACAGATGGAAAAGGAGCTGTTGCCTGGGACAAATACCTAGAGGATAACTACTGGTATACGGCAGAACCTGCCAGCGACTTTTACCACAAATACCCTGTGGATCTGAAATTGGCTGAAGAGTATGGTGTTAATGGCATTCGAATCTCCATCGCTTGGTCACGAATCTTCCCGACAGGCTGTGGCGAGGTCAATCCAAAAGGTGTGGAATTTTACCATAATCTTTTCGAAGAATGCCACAAGCGCCATGTAGAACCTTTTGTGACCCTCCACCACTTTGATACTCCAGAGGCTCTTCATTCAAATGGCGATTTTCTCAATCGGGAAAATATTGAGCACTTTGTGGACTATGCGGCTTTCTGTTTTGAAGAATTTCCAGAAGTTCGCTATTGGACAACTTTCAACGAAATTGGTCCTATTGGTGATGGTCAGTACTTAGTTGGAAAATTCCCACCGGGTATCCAGTATGACTTGGCCAAGGTTTTCCAATCCCATCACAACATGATGGTCTCTCATGCCCGTGCCGTTAAGCTCTATAAGGACAAGGGATACAAGGGTGAAATCGGTGTCGTTCATGCACTTCCGACAAAATATCCTTACGATCCAGAAAATCCAGCAGATGTCAGAGCAGCAGAGTTGGAAGATATTATTCATAACAAATTTATCCTAGATGCAACTTATCTGGGACACTATTCAGATGTAACTTTGGCAGGAGTGAACCATATCCTTAAGGTCAATGGTGGCCAGCTTGACTTACGTGATGAAGACTTTGTGGCTCTTGAAGCAGCTAAAGACCTCAATGACTTCCTCGGCATTAACTACTATATGAGTGACTGGATGCGCGACTTTGACGGTGAAACAGAAATTATACATAACGGTAAAGGCGAAAAGGGAAGCTCCAAGTACCAGATTAAGGGTGTAGGGCACAGAGAATCTCCAACCCATATTCCGAAAACTGATTGGGATTGGATTATCTATCCGCAAGGCCTCTATGATCAGATCATGCGGATTAAGAAAGATTATCCAAACTACAAGAAGATTTATATCACAGAAAATGGTCTGGGTTATAAAGATGAATTTGTGGACAATACAGTTTACGACGATGCTCGCATTGACTACGTCAAGCAGCATCTGGAAGTTTTATCCGATGCGATTGCGGACGGGGCTAATGTCAAGGGCTACTTTATCTGGTCTCTGATGGATGTCTTTTCTTGGTCTAACGGTTATGAAAAACGCTACGGCTTATTCTACGTAGACTTCGAAACGCAGGAACGCTATCCAAAGAAATCCGCTCACTGGTATAAGAAACTAGCCGAAACACAAATGATTGAATAGAAAGTAAAGCCGTTAGAGTTGAACTCTTTCGGCTTTTCGAAAAGAGGGAAGCCATGCTTGAAAAAACAAAGAGTTTATTAAAAGCAGTATCAGGTTCTCTATATAAAAAAGTTTAAATTATTAATTTTGAACGATGTTCTCAAGCACCTCGGATTAAAAAAACGGAACTTATTCTTATTGGAGATTGGTTCGTATCAGAAGGTTTAGAAGGGATTTGCCATTCTAAGTTGACTATTGATAGTTTTGAGTACATGTTTCTAAGTTTAGTTGAGGAATCTGACAGAAGTTTGGTTAGTTTTGATGTAGATATAATACCTTATGAAAAGGATAAATAGTAAAAAGAAAGGTAAAAATATGGTACTAGAGTTATCAAATGATTTTCTAAAAGTTCAATTTAAGGAAAAGGGCGGAGAATTATCTTCTATAAAAGATAAGGAGGGCGTGGAATATTTATGGCAGGGAAATCCTGAATATTGGGGAGGACAGGCTCCTGTCTTATTTCCTAACTGTGGTAGTGTCCGTGATGATGCTCCTCTCTTTATTATGGGAGATGAAGGAGTTATAGAAGGCCATCTTCCTCGTCATGGTTTAGTTAGAAAGAATGATTTTGGGCATAAGATAATAAATGACCATCAAATTATGTTTTCAATTGAAAGTAATTCGGAAATGTTAAAACAATATCCTTATCCTTTTCGTTTAAGTATATTTTATACTTTAGATAAATCTAAGATTGAAGTAGAATACTTAGTTGAGAACTTAGGATTAAATCAAGATATGCCTTATTTCATAGGCGCGCACCCGGGTTTTAATTGTCCCTTATTTGAAAATGAACGGTATGAAGATTATTATCTCGAGTTTGAAAAAGAAGAACATTGTAGTATTCCAGCATCATATCCCGAGACGGGATTACTTGATATAAAAAGCCGTTCGCCTTTTTTAAATAAAGAAAAAGTATTAGCTTTAGATTATGATCTATTTTCAAAGGATGCAATTACTTTGGATAAGCTGGTTTCTCGTTCGGTAACATTAAAGTCTAAAAATCATAATAAAGCAGTAAAAATTGATTTTCAAGATTTTCCATATTTAATTTTGTGGTCTACTGCGAATAAAGGGCCGTTTATTGCAATTGAACCATGGGGCGGCTTATCAACATCAAAGGAAGAATCTGGATTTTTTAATTACAAGGAAAATGTAACTTTTATTGAGCCTGAAATGTCTGATTACAAAACTTATTCCATTGAGATAACGGAAATTGAAACGAATAATGGATAAAAAGTACTTGCTTTATTAGATTAGTAGGTAAAAAATCTGTAAAGGTATCGTTGGGAGAGGGATTATTATGTTGTTTCAAAAGTTACTCCAAGACACTATTTATAATGCATTATTTGCCAATATAATCTAGTATATTTATGAATGTAGAGAATCATTGGATGTATCCACGTATTTGATTTAAAAACAAAAATATATTAGGTTGGATGATTTTGCTATTAAAAGCATAGCTGTAAGCAATAAAGATGAGGATTTCATTGTTTCGGATTTACTTGTTATAGGTTATTTAGAGATTGCTGGATATTCTAAATATGGCGGAGACCTCCCAATCTGTATCTTGATTCAGCTCCATCCATTACTAGACAATAAAACATCAGGAGCAGCCTTATTGTTGCTCCTGATGTTTTATACTCTTTATTTAAATTTAAAGCCTTCATAGACCAGATCTGCTTTCGGATTGGTCTTTTTAAATTCGTTGGCTAGTTTATCCATCATCTTGACAGGCCCGCACATGAAGACGGTGGTTTTGTCATCCAGAGGATAATTCTTGAAGTCTAAATAGCCGGAGACCTTGCTATTGACCAAATGAAGATCAAACAACGGATTCTTGGCTGCATAGTCCTTGAGTAGGTCTAGGTAAACAGCATTTTCTGCTCCGGTATAAGCATAGTAGAAGCTGACTGGACGATTCAGATTAGGATTTTCTCGGATATAGGAGATGAAGGGCGTAATGCCAATCCCACCAGCAATCCAGATTTGTTTTTCCTGCCCTTGGTCAAAAATCATGTGACCATAAGCTCGGTCAATAGTGACCTTGGTTCCCTCTTGGATCTTGTCATAAAGTTTTTTAGTATGGTCACCAGAGTTCTTGATAGTAAAGTAAACAATGTTGTCATGACCGCCAGAGATAGAGAAAGGATGTGGCGCTTTTTCAAATCCTTCTTGGAAAATCTTGACAAAGGCAAACTGCCCATACTGGTAGTCTAGCTTTTGACTAAGCTGGATCTTCAACTCCAGGGTATCGTGGTTCAGTCGCTTGACCTGCAGAATTTTCCCCAGATGGCGAAAGGCCAAACTTTGATAGAGGAAGATGATATAAAAGCCAGAAGCTAAACCGATGATAGCGTAGAATCCGACTACGAAGCCTAGCAAGGTCGGTGTCAGGAGTCGACCGCCCATCAGCATATAGGCGTGGAAGAGACCAAAGATATAGGCCAGATAGACAAAGCGGTGAATCCAGCGCCAAGCCTCATACTTGATGTGCTTGCCAAGATAGGCCACCAGAACAATACTGACAAAGAGATAGATGCCGACATTTCCAAGCTGGGCTGCTAGATGGGAGCCCCAGAGACTGCCACCCATGGCAACATTGTGGAGAGCAAGCAGGACGACGGAAAAGATAGCTGTAAACTTATGATAGGCGTACATCTTTTCGATGCCATGGAACCATTTTTCCAATAGGGAGTTCCGAGTCGCAAGTAAAAAAGTTAGCGAGAGGGTAGTCAAGGCTAGACCAGGTACGATAAAGTTGGTCATCCCAGCTGAAGCCCAAGCATAGATAGTCAGGATTATGCTGACGGCGATAAGGGCGATTCCTTTGATAGATTTCATGATGGTATCCTTTCTGTTTTTATCACTACTTAGTTGTAAATGTTTTTGTTACATTTTAACAAAGAAAAAACAAGCTGTCAAGATAAGAGCCTGTTTCTTTTTTGGTATGGAAAGGCCAAATCTTCTGTTGGATAAGATAAAGAGGACTTTTGCGATTTTACTCTTGAACCTCTGCGGCAGTGTCTTCTTTTTTGTCAGTTTCAGACTGGCCGAAAGGCAACTGCTTACTCCAGCGTGATAGGTTTTCTCGGATATCCTTGCCAATAGCAGAAGGCTTAGGCAAGCTAATGGAGTCTTTCCAGCTTTGGACACGCATATCCAGTAGTAGCTTGGACAAGCGCAGCAGCATGTCACGTTCTTGGTCTGTAAGAGATTGAGCATTTTTCAGGATATCAAGGACTTTGTTAAAGTTTTCAACATTGGATAGTTCGTCGACAGACTGAATACCAGCATCCAAAATCAGTCCGAAAAAGAGGTCGAAAAAGTCTTTAAGTTCTTCATCTGAAACGGTGCTCACCCAATTTTTAAACGTTTTGTCAATCTGCAGGCTCTCTGCATCTAGTGTATCCAGCAATAGGAAAGAGTCTCCCTTGATTTTCCACGAAAAGGTATCGTGCTGGGCAAAGCCGCCGATGGCACTGCTTTTGACAATCCTAGCTTCCTTAGGTGTTTCCAGCATCATGCCGACGATGGAGTTCTGAGGCAGGTAGCGTTTCATCCTTTCAACCATAGCCTGATAGCCATCGCTTTCGGTGACAGAGTGATTGAGACCGGGAGAGTCATAACTGTAGATGGCTTCAATACGGTCTTGAAGCGACGTTTCCATCTGACTGGCTGCATAAGAAGCCAGGTTTCCTCCTTTGGAATGGCCGGTTAGGATAAAGTTACCGGGCAGATTTTCTAAGGCCTTCTGCAGGTAGCGGGCGGCCATTTTCTGAGCAGGGATCTGATCCATATAGGTCATGTGGAAGTCTTCCTTCCAGCCGACAATGGAGTCGTCCGTACCGCGAAAGACCAGAACATAGGTATCAGGCTTGATTTTGAAAATCAAGGCAGCGAATTGCTTCTGGATATCTTGGTCAACGTCATTGACATAGCCCATCAGTTTTAGATTTTTAAAACGGGTAGATGCTGCGGCCGAATCTAGCAGTTTCAGTCGGTTTTTGCTGACCATCATGGAGAGGTCGCGCGGTACTTGATCGGCCAAATCCAGCAGCCGGCAGTCGCAGTAAGGGGACATATCTTCATGTACCAGCTGGTCAAAAGGCAAGTAGGTTAGCTCTGTCAGGATTAGCAGATCCAACTCATTAAATGGTAGATCATAAATGCTGTCATGCTGGGCTTCTTCTAGGTAAGTAAGAATATTGCTCATATTTCGTCTCCAATTTCTACTAGTTAGTATAGCATATTTTTCTAAGAGATTTTATCTTTTCCAGAAAAATCCTACCTTAGACTGAGGATGATAAACAAGCAATCGCATTTTTTGGTATAATGTTACTAGCAAGAAATCGGGAGGGAAAGATGCACAAGATTTTACTAGTAGAAGATGATCCGGTCATTCGTCAGATGATTAAGAAAATGCTGGAACAGTGGGGCTTTCAGGTAGTGGCAGTTGAGGACTTTATGGATGTGCTGACAGTCTTTGTTCGAGAGGAGCCGCATCTGGTGCTGATGGATATCGGCCTGCCCTTGTTCAACGGCTATCATTGGTGTCAGGAAATCCGCAAGATTTCAACGGTGCCTATCATGTTTCTGTCTTCCCGCGATCAGTCCATGGACATTGTCATGGCTATCAATATGGGGGCAGACGACTATGTGACCAAGCCTTTTGACAATAATGTCTTTCTGGCTAAAGTTCAGGGCTTGCTGCGCCGTTCCTATGAATTTGGAAATGACCAAAGTCTCTTGGAGCACCAAGGTGTCATTCTCAATCTCAAGTCAACAGATCTGGTCTTTGATGGGAAAGTGGTGACCTTGACAAAGAACGAATTTCAGATTTTACGGGTTCTCTTCGAGCATTCGGATGGTATCGTGGCGCGTGATGACCTGATGAAGGAACTCTGGAACAGTGACTTTTTCATCGATGACAATACCCTATCGGTCAATGTCGCTCGCCTGCGTAAGAAGCTTGAAGAGCACGGACTGAAAAACTTCATCGAAACCAAAAAAGGAATAGGATACGGTCTCATCAATGGACACACAGGATAAATTTTTCTTTTTTAAGTCTTATCTTTATTCACGGCGATTTTTTCTAGCCCTGTTGATTTTGCTGCTAGGCTTTATTCTGCTCTTTGCCTTTGTCTTTGATGCTTACCGCAGTCTGCTGGAATATGTCGCGCTCTTACTGGCTTTTCTGTCTTTCTTGTTTATCGGAGCAGATGCTTGGACGGCCTTTAAGGGCTATCGCAGCCAGAAGCTGCAGGTCGCTGTTCAGGCTCAGACTCCTCTAGAAAAGCTCTTGCAGGAAAGAGTGGAGGAGCTGGAGTACGAACAGAAGAATCAGCTCTTGGTTGAGCAGGAAAAATACAATGATTTGCTGGACTACTACACTCTTTGGGTTCATCAAGTCAAGACTCCTATTGCTGCCAGTTCACTTTTGATTGGAGATTTGAAGGATAAGGAAGCTAAGTCTCAGTTGGAGCAGGAGCTCTTTAAGATCGAGTCCTACGTTCATCTGGTGCTCCAGTACCTCCGTCTGGAAAGCTTCCATGATGATCTAGTTCTGAAGCAGGAAAATCTGGCTGATTTGGTCAGAGAAGTTGTCAAGAAATACGCTCTTTTCTTTATTCAGCAAGGACTCAGTCTCAATCTTCATGATCTAGACCACACGATTGTCACTGATAAAAAGTGGTTTCTAGTGATTTTGGAGCAGATCCTGTCCAATAGTCTTAAATACACCAAAGAAGGCAGCATAGAGATTTATTTTCATGAGGGCAGCCTCTACATCAAGGACACGGGTCTGGGGATTCAAAATGCTGATTTGCTGCGGGTTTTTGAGCGTGGTTTCTCAGGCTACAATGGTCGTCTGACCCAGCAGTCATCAGGATTAGGTCTCTATCTATCCAAGAAAATTGCTGATCAGCTGGGACACAAGATTGCTATAGACTCTCAAGTTGGTCAGGGAACGACGGTTTACATCGCCTTTCCTGAGAAGAAATTGATCTTTGAGTAGGAGGAAGAAAGTTGCTAGTAGTGGTTTATGATAGTCTGACTGGTTTGGGTAAGAAGTTTGCTAAAAGTCTGGAAATGCCTAGCCAGTCAGTCTGGAAATGATGAAGATAAGAAAGCAGTAAAAGAATTTTTATATAAGATTTAGAGAATAATAAACACTAGTTTATCTAGTTTTAGAGATAGTAAGTACTGTGAGAAATCATGTTGAAATGGAGAAAATCATTGCTTTAAATAAGAGGAGATAAAATGGTTAATAAGAATAGTGATTTAGGATTACAAGAGAATAATGCAATTTATCATAATCTAAGAGAGTTGGAAAAGGAACTTGAGAGTGATTTAGATAGAATATTAGGGGATTTGACATCAATTGATATAGAACGAGATAATTTACAAAATAATCGTTATCTTGAAGAAGCTATACAAGATATCATTTGGGAACAAGTACAAAATCAACTAGCTGTTCAATTGGGCGAGGAATTTATAAAGGAAAATCGAGGTCAGACATTAGATTTAAGAAAATCAGCGCACATACAAACATCGAAAAATTTTGAGAAAGCTAAATTTGCAACTCATAATCAGGATGTAGATTATAAAGAAAGGTATAATGTATGGCAAAGTAATTTTACTTTTAATAAAAAAGGCGATAGAGTTCTCAAGAAAAGTGCTCGTAAATTTTTTGATAAGAATAGAGAAAAGGGTTCAGCTTCTATTCATAAAGATCACACAATTTCTATAAAAGAGCAGTTGAATGATATTGAACTTGCTACATATTTTTCTAAAGAAGAAGTTAAAGATTTTGCAAATAGTTCTCAAAATTTGCATGATTTAGATGCTTCCGCAAATATGTCAAAAGGTGATAAGACTATGACAGAGTTCTTAAACTCTGAAAGAAATAGACAAAGACCTGAAGAAAGATTCAATATTGATAGAAAACAATTAGAAAAAGATGAGGTAGAAGCTAGAGAAGAACTAAAGAATAGAAAAAAAGAAGCAAAAGAAAAAGCGATAAAATCTGGCAAATTATCACGGCGCAAAGAAGCTTTTAAAGTAACTGGTAAAGCATTAAAAGCAGCAATTTTCCAGCTTTTATCTGAGTTTTTGAAAGAAATTATCAAGAAGTTTATCATTTGGTTTAGTGAAAAAGAAAAAAACTTCAATACATTTATTGGAAAAGCCAAAGAAGCCATTAGTTCCTTTGTCTCTAAACTATCTCAACATATTATAAGTGTTGGGGAATCAATGATTGCAGTATTAGCAACTTCAATTATCGGTCCAGTTGTAGGAACTTTTATGAGAATCTGGACGTTTGTCCAACAAGGTTGGTCATCTTTGAAAGATGTAATAGACTACCTTAGGAATCCTGAAAATAATACTAAAAACATAAATACTATTATGTTGGAGCTTGGAAAAATTATTATAGCTGGAGTAACAACAACTAGTGCTATTGTTTTAAGTGATACAATTGCAGCAAGTATAGCTGGGGCTGTTCCAACACTCGCTATAGAAATTCCGTTGTTGGGGAGTCTGGCAAGTATTATTGGAACCTTTATGGGAGCAACAGTAGCAGGTGTTTCAGGAGCTTTTGTGTTAAAATTAATTGATCAAACTATAATATTAAGACAAATAAATGAGTTAAATAATAAAAAAATTGATGGAAATAATGATAAATTAATTCTTCAGGCTCGTTTGACAGATTTAGGAATGTTAATGTCACAATCTGATAAATTATCTGCTTTGAGTACGATAGAAGAAAGACATCAATTTGCTGTAAGCAAAATGGAAGAAAGCTTTACTAAATTGACCTCGGATTGTGCTGAAAAATCGGAGGATGAATTTGCAGATATTGATGCATTATTAGATGAATTATCAAATTAGGAGTTATTATGGAAAATAGATTGGGTCTACAAATCACTAATCATGATTTTGAAGTAGCTAAGGAACAATTAAAGAAATTTGCTGAGCAAGATACAGAAAATTTGAAGTTTGAGAAAGTTCGTACTCATGAAAAAATTTTCGATTTAGAATTTTCAGAGCATGGTGTGACGGGGACAGAGTTTAATAAGTTAATCGAACAAATACAAAATTATTTTGCTAATTTTTATGATAGACAACAAGACTTAATTAAGGAGTTTGGACAAGTTTATCAAGCACTTGAGATCCTGGATAAAGATTATATTCAAGCTATTTTGAGTACTGTAAAAGCAATAGAAAAAACAAATCAGAATATTCAAATAGAGCAAAAAAGGCTGGATAATAGTATTAAGAGACAAGAGTCTACTCTTCAAGTTTTGAAAAAATTCAAAGATGATATTAATGATTTTAACTCTAAAATTAATACAAATGAATCTATTAATTTAATTAAACAAGTGGAGACTCAGGTGAAGCAGTTAGAAAAAAGTGTCATTTTAAATAATGAATATAAAGTGAGTAAAGATAATCAAATTTTTAAATTACAATTAGAGTTGACAAATACTCATCAACAGTTTCAAAATGTTTCTAATAAGTTGACAACTGTCTTTATA